>NZ_JBITHE010000021.1:7107-166358 GCF_044457665.1 Streptomyces sp. NPDC050535 | reverse complement strand
ATCATCACCGACGGCCAGGGGATCCCGCTCGCGGTGTCTTTGACCGGCGGAAACCGCAACGATGTCACCCAACTGCTGCCCCTGTTGGACAAGATCCCGGCAGTGGCCGGAGTCGTCGGCCGGCCGCGCAGACGGCCCGACATGCTCTTCGCCGACCGCGGCTACGACCACGACAAGTACCGACGGCTCTTGCGGCAACGCGGCATCACGCCCGCGATCGCCGAGCGTGGCCAGCCGCACGGAACGGGACTGGGCACCTTCCGCTGGATCGTTGAGCGGACGATCTCCTGGCTGCACGGCTTCCGCCGCTTACGGATCCGCTGGGAACGACGTGACGACATGCACGAGGCCTTCCTCGGACTTGCCGTCTGTCTGATCACCCACCGGCACGTCCAGAGGCTTTGTTAGGGCCACTAAAAGGACGAGTCAGGCGCCCAGGCAGGGGCGTCCCAGGGGGCTGGGGGCCTGGAGGTACGCAATTGCCTCCATAGCGGCACGGCGCTCGTTCCCGGTGGGGGCATCGAGACCTGGGGGGGCGGGCTGGCCCTTGGTGATGATGTTCTGCTCGAATCCGGCCGGGGTGAGCATGTTGTAGACACGGCCGACTTCGGATTCGACGCGGAAGCCGTGGCGGACCTTGGGCGGCAGGTAGATGTAGCTGCCGGGTCCGGCCGGGATCTCCTCGTCTCCGACGGTGAACACGAAATCACCTTCGAGGATGAAGACGCCTCTTCCTCCTTGTCGTGGACGTGCGGTGGGGCGACGAGTCCTTGCGGACACAGTTCCTCGAACGTGCAGGACCGGCCGTCGGTCTGCCTGCCGTCGGCGAGCACTCTCCAGTACGTGCCGACGTTCCAGTAGGCCGGGGACTGGTCCGGCGCCCAGACATAGGGGCGGGCGGTGCCGGCGCTGTGGGGGAAGCTGGTCATGACGGTCCCCTTGGTCTTTAGTGCATGGGGGAATGGATGACGGAGTCGACGGTGATGGTCAGCAGGAGCCGGGTCTGGCCCGGGCCGCCGTACGAGGCGTAGGGGTGGCCTGTGTACTTCTGGGCGAGGTGTTCGATGCTCTCGGCGGCGCCGTCGGTCGTGGCGCTGGTGACGCGTCCCCGTACGGAGAAGTAGCGGGAGGTGTCATCCGGGTCGGCGATGCTGACGGCCACACGGGGGTCGCGTTGAACGTTTTTGGTTTTGCGGTAGCCCTCGACGGTGTTGATGAGGATGTGTTCACCATCGGTGTCGACCCAGGTCTGGGTGAGCTGAGGCGAGCCGTCCGGCATGGTGGTGGCGATGAAGCAGGGGCTGGGCCGGTTCAGCAGTTTGAGGAGTTCGCCGGGCAGGGGTGTCATGAAGTATCGCCCTTCCTGGGGGGAAGCTGTCGGTAGGAGGTGCCGATGCCGGCGGTGCGCTCAGCGCAAGGAACGGAAGGTGGTCCGGACTTCGTCAACGAAGAGTGCCGGTTGTTCCAGGGCCGCGAAGTGCCCGCCCATCTCAAGCTCGTTGAAGTGGACGACGTTGCTGTAGCGGCGTTCCACCCAGCGCTGGGACTTCCGGACGTGCTCCTCCGGGAACATGCTGAATCCGGTAGGCAGTGTGATCGGTGCGGCGGCGTTCGGCGCGGAGGGCCGTGCCGAACGTGCCATTTCCCAGTAGGTCCGCGCAGAGGACGTCCCGGTGTTGGGAAGCCAATAGAGCATGATGTCGTCGAGCAGCTCGTCCAGGGTGAAAGATGCTTCCGCGTCCCCCGGCGTGCCGCAGGTGTCCTGGAACATCGCGTAGATCCAGGCAGCCAGGCCGATGGGGGACTCCGCGAGGGAGTAGCCAATGGTCTGAGGGCGGGTTGCCTGCTCCTTGGCGTAGCCCGAGAGGTTCTCCGAGAAGTAGGCGGCGCTGTCGAGCATTGCCTGTTCGTGCTCGGTGGCGTCCCGGATCTCGTCGGGTGTTGGCGGGAACATGGCGAAGTTGAGGTGCAGCCCGACGCATCTGTCGGGGGCCTTGCGGCCGATCTCGTCGGTGACCGCGCATCCGAGGTCGCCGCCCTGGGCGCCCCATCGCCGGTAGCCGAGCCGGTCCATCAGCGTGATCCAGGCATCGGCGACCCGGGGGAATCCCCAGCCGGGTTCCGTAGGCCGGTCGGAGAACCCGAATCCCGGCAGCGACGGCACCACGAGTTGGAAGGCGTCCCGCGGGTCACCGCCGTGGGCCGCGGGATCGGTCAGTGGGCCGATGACCTTGTGGAAATCGAGGACGGAGCTGGGCCATCCGTGGGTCATGACCAGCGGGAGGGCGTCCGGCTCAGGCGAGCGCACATGGAGGAAGTGAATGCCCAGACCATCGATGATGGTGCGTGACTGGCCGAAGCGGTTGAGGGTCTTCTCGCACCGCCGCCAGTCGTAGGTGTTGAGCCAGTAGTCGTGCAGCGCGCGGAGCTTCGCCAGCTGGGGTCCCTGGCTGGTGTCCAGAACGGTCTCTGGATCGGGCCACCGGGTGTGGGAGAGCCGCTCACGCAGGTCGGTCAGCTGTTCCTCCGGCACGGACAGGGTGAAGGGTTCGATGAGTTCGGACATGGGGCGTGCTCCTTACCGGGCGATACCGTGCCGACTGCGACGCGGGTGGATTCAAGGGGGGGCGGAATCCGGTGATTCAGAGGGTGTCGGGCTGACGGGTCCGTTCATCGGTGACAATCTCGGGCACCGCGTCCAGGACCTCCTGGAGCCAGGCGATCTCGGCACGCAGCCTGTGCGCACTGTGACTGACCGCTAGTGCCTCGCTCACCGTCAGGTAGCCGCCGTCGATGGCGTTGGCGTTCAGCGCCTCGGTGTCCGAGAGCATGGAGGCGAGTTCATCCAGCCGGGATGCGATCACCGTGTGGAGCTCGTCCAGCTTCTCCGGGTCCAGGCGGGTGAGGGCCAGGTCGAACGGGTCCGGCTTCATCCAGATGTGGCGCAGACTCTCGGACTGGAGTTCCTTGAGACGCAGCCGCCCTTCACCGGTGATGCCGTACACCTGACGCTCGGGCAGATTGCCCTCCTTCTCGGTCCTGACCTCTTCGAGCAAGCCCTCAGCCAGCAGGCGCTTGATCGCCTGGTACAGGCTGCCCACGGACACGTCCGTCCACAGGTGCAGATGTTCCCGCTCGGCCTGGAGGCGCACCCTATGCCCGTGCATCTCGCCGTTCCTCGCGAACGTGTCGAGGATGAACAATTTGATCGATGACATACGACTACTCTTGCATGAGTACTCGTTCATAGGCAACCGGCCGATGTGCTGAACATCGGCTCCGGGAGCGACCGCGTCGAGGTCACGAACGGGATTCATCGCCGAGCTCACCGCCGTGACTGAACAGTGAGCGACTTCCAGCATCCCGATGCTGACCACAAGTTGGACGCCCCTGCGCAACGACAAAACTCCTGGTAGACGGGTTCTCGACCAAGATCACCCGTGCCTGCCAGGAGCTTCGCATGCTTGACTACTCATCCTCGATCGATCTGTCCAGCCGAACCCTGCAATTCCTTACCGGTCAACTGGCCGCGCGGCGGGCGAAGATCGGTACACGGTGGCGACGTCTGGCCGTCGGCCGCCAGGCTCTGCTCGCCCTCGCGCACCTGCGGTGCGGTGATACCTACGCCCAGCTCGCTGCCGGATGCGACATCGGGATCGCCACGGTCTACCGCTATATACGCGAAGCTGCCGAGGCCCTGGCCGCCCTCACGCCTTCACTCGCCGAGGCGATGCGGACGATCCGCGAGAAGGCGTTCGTGATCCTGGACGGCACTCTGCTGCCGATCGACCGGATCGCTGCGGACTCCCCGTACCACTCCGGGAAACACAAGCGCCACGGCATGAACATCCAGGTCCTCGCCGATCCGTTCGGACGCCTGCTCTGGGCCTCGCCCGCCCTGCCCGGATCGACCCACGACCTCACTGCTGCCCGACACCACGGAATCATCGACGCGCTCACCGAGGCGGGCCTGAAGTGCTGGGCGGACAAGGCGTATCAAGGCGCCGGTGGGCCTGTTCGAGTCCCATTCCGCGGTCGCCGTCTGAAGGAGTGGAAGCGCCGCCACAACACCAGTCACGCCAAGATCCGATGCGTCGGCGAACGAGCTATGGCCACGCTCAAGGGCTGGCGTCTTCTGCGGAAGCTCCGCTGCAGCACCAACCGGATCACCGACATGGTGAAGGCCGTCCTCGTCCTTCACCACGCGTCAACGTGAGGTTGGAAAACGCTCACTATCTCCCTCAGCGTGGGCTTGCGGGCAAGGGAGGCACTGCTTCGGCCGCCGGGTGCGGTCAAGTGCCCGTTCCTGCGCGGCAATCGCCCGCTGGACATCGCGTCCGTCGTTGCTGCTGACTTCACGACTGATCGTCGACACCGCACGCCCCAAAAGGCCGACGATGGCCCGGTAGTACTCTCCGGCACAAAGACAACGTGAGATCTCCTCCCGCTCACCGATGGTCGAGCTTCCGGCGCGCTTTGCGGAGTCCGGGAGCGAACCCTCCGTGGTGCTTGAGGACGGTGAACACCGACCCGGGCGGCTTACAGATCTGCCTGGATACGAGGCTGATCGGTTCCCCCGCCCTCCATCGCTGCCACAAGTCGGCCTTCATCTCGTCCGGCATCCCCGGCCGACCCGGTCTCGCCACGTAAACCGCCCTCAACCAGCACTGTTGCTCCGACCGGTTGCATCTGAGGTGAACTGTTTCGCTCCGGCGACCGTTGCGGTGTGAGCAGAACTGTTGTGGCCCGTGGTCCGTGAGCGTTGTTCGGCCTCCGAGGACTGGAGAGGACTGGATTGGGCCGCGCGAGGCCACGCGCCGACATCCTAAGGAAGGGATGCACATGAACAGGGGTGACGAAGCCGACGGGCCGCCGATCGCGAAGAGTGACCCTTCCACACCTGCTGTCTCGGCGGATGCCGACCTGGAGGGGGCTGAGGAGGCGCCCGAGCCGTCCGCGCCCTTCGCCGTGGTCATCTTCGGCGACGGTTCCGCCGCCATTGACGGCGAGCCGGTGCCGAGGGTGCCGGGCGAGCCCCTCGATGTCGCGATCCTCGACATGCTGCATGGATACGCACGCAGGCGGAACGCCCCCGTGACGGGAGCCATCACCGACCCATCCGCGTACTACGTGGCGGTCGTCGAGGTCGCTCCGGACGGGGCCAGCAAATTGCTGGAGCAGATTGATGGGGACACGGATTCAGCGGAGCTGGTCGCTGAACCTGTCGAAGTTGTTGAACCTGTTGTACATGTTCAATACTCCGAGTCGGTGGCGGCGTTCGGTGACAGCAGTCCGCTAAACGAGACTGCATTCCCGGATACAGGTCGCGAAGCGGACGCGGAATCACAGGGTGCGGGGCCACGAACCACGCCTTCCGATCTTCGGCCGGCACTTGGCAAGGAATCCGCCAGGAAGAGGACGCAGCCTCAGTCGGACGATGAGTACGAGCGACCTGGGTTGTTGCATCGTCCCTTGGTCGTTGGAGGCGTAGCCGCTGGTGTGGCAGTATTCGTCATCGCTTCGTTGGTGGCGCTGGGCACTGGATCGAGTGGCACCGAAGAGCAGAACCAGGCAGCGGAATCGGGTAATGAGAAGAGCGGGTCTCCGATGATTCTCGAGCTACCGAGCGAGTCGACTTCTGCCATATCGTCGCCCTCTGTCTCGGCGTCGCCTTCTGTCTCCCCGTCGAAGCCGAAGCCGAAGCCGAAGCCGAAAAGGTCGCCATCGGCTTCCGTCACGACAAAGAGTGTGCCTCCGAAGCCGAAAGAGACCAAAAAGACCCCAGGCGACCCTAAAATGCCCACCGGCCCAGTGGTGTTCAAGAACGAGAAGTGGAGCTTCTGCGTCGATCTATTCGGCCAGGGTGGGGGAAAGTCGGGAACCAGGATCTGGGATGACCACAGCTGTACCACGTCCCCCCGTGACAACCAGTTGTGGAAACTGGAACCGGTCAGGGGAAACAGCACCGACGGTTCCAGCCTGTACCTGATCCGCAACGTCAAGGACGGTCTCTGCATGGACCTGCCGGGCGAGGGTGGCGTCGAGGTCTCGACGCAGATAGTCGAGCGCGAATGCAAAGCCACCGAAAGGGACAACCAGCTCTGGTGGCTGGATAAGCGCTCCAACGGCGCGTACTGGATTCGCAACCAAAAGAGTGGTGACATGTGTATGGACGTGTCACGAACGAGCGCGAAGCCCTCCAACGCCAGACTCACCGTCTCCGCGTGCGGTGACAGCGCAGCCGTCCAGTGGCGGATCGTGAAAGGCTGAACCTAGGCGGTCGAGAGTGGATGCGCGGCAGATGCGTATCCACTCTCAGTTTTGCCCTGACGCTACCGTTGGGCGGGCGGGGGAGACGGGCCGAACGGGTCGAGAGCGTCGACCGGTGGCTTCTCCCTCGACCGGTGGCTACCGGGTTTGCAGTCGGCGAAGGGTCCCATCGGATTCCGCAATAACTGCATGACCGGACTCAGATAGTCCCGGTGCCAGTTGGCGGTTCCGTTCATGGGAGAGCCCGGACCGGTCAGGTCCGCCCACGCGAGCCACAAGCCGTGAAGCTGGGCGATCGCTTCCTGGTGTTCCCGCCAACGGGAACACCAAGGGGCAGCAGAGGTGACCTCCCGGCCGGAGACCGGTAGCAACACATGGGTGGGTGGATCCACAGTGTCAACTGGCGCAGATTCCGAGAGTACTCAGGCCCTTCCCTGTAGAGGATGAACTGAGGTCCTGGAGGAGTTGCTTCCTCGGTGAAGGGCGCGGAGGCTTCGGAAGGCGAGGTGCCTCTTGCTCGATTTCCGGGGGTGTCGATCGTCACGGGGTCCTTCCGGCGTGCGGTGTGGACTGAGGAGCGCCGCGATGGGGCATGTTGCCTGTCGCGGCAACGGGACGGTTGAGGTGGTTGGGTTGCGGAGGTGGAGACATGCTCGGCACCACAACCCACAGGAGGCGTACGAGACTCACCGGGTCGCACATAGCCGACGGGCCGAGCCGACGGTCGGACCGGGATGCGGTGCGGGGAAGGCAGACAGCACTGGCGACGGGAGACGGGTGTACCGAACCATCGGTCGCTACCAGTAGATCGGCCTGCGCCACCTCGACGATGACGCGGGATGGGGGCGCTGGTGGGTATGGGCGGGTTACCTGCGTACCCGAGCGACCTGCCGGACGGACTTGGCGTGACCCATGGTGAATCACGGCAAGTCCGTTCCTGGCACAAGCGGCAGTCAGGGGTTGTGAACTCCCGGGCAGCTTGTCTCGTGGGCCAGGAGCTGACGCCTCATCCCGCGCTGCGGTAGGTGTTACCGCTCGCGTTCGGACTGGTGCCGTTGTAGAGACCGGTCGGGCTCGTCTGGGTGGAGAGGGCGAACCACGCGTAGCGGTCCACATAGTCCAACTTGTTCAGTGTCTGCGTCGATGTCTTGATGAAAGTGGCCTGTTCCTGTTCGCTCGGATAGCGAGGAGCGCCCTTGGTGAAGTCGATGAGGGCGTACTCCGTGAGCCAGACCGGCTTCTTGTAGCGCTCATGGATGCGCTCCAGGTAGGCGGCCAGTTGGTAGGTGGCTCTGTAGCTGAAGTCGGATCCGTACCAGTGCACGGGAATGAAGTCGACGCGCAGGCCGCGGGCCGAGGCTCCCTTCATGAAGCGGTCCAGCCAGCCGCCGGCCTTGTCGGCGTCGGTAGCGACTGCCGGGGCTCCCAGGTTCAGGCCGGTCTTCTGCAGCTGGGGCCACAGATCCAGGGCCTGCTCGGGAGTCATGTTGGCCTGGGTGGACGAGTCAGGCTCATTGAAGGCCAGGAGGTTCTTCCCTTCCTTGGCTGCATTGCCCAACTCGGTGCTCGTGACCGAGCCGGGACCCCAGATCGTCGGGACGTACTCGACACCCGCCGGCCTGCGGACCTTGCCGCTGGAGGAGGCCCAGTTGTGGTACCACTTCGCGCCGGAGTTGACCAGCGCCTGGGTGGCGCCGTCGGTGGAGTTGAGTCCTACACCTTTGCCACGTGAACCTGTGGAGACGGGCTTGGACGTGGACTTGGGCTTTTGCCCGGTGGTGGGCTGCAGAGGTGACTTCTTCTTGGGAGCGGCGGACCCGTAGAACGAGACGGTGAACCCAGTGCACTCGCTGCACTGGCGGACGACCTGGTTGCCGGCCTCGGCGTCGTGCTTGGACCACGCGTAGGCAGAGGGACACTTCTTGGTGAGTGCCTCACTGTAGGCGGTTTTAGCGTCCCGGTTCGGGTTGGTGCATACCAGCGGCCTGCCTGTCACCTTACTCATCGTCAAGTTCTCAGGCGGGCAGACGGACAGCAGATCGGTAGGGCAGCCCACCGAGGCGCATTTCCCGCCGTCTTTCGGTGGCGCCACTCCGTTGGGGGTGATGGTGATGGACGTCGTGACGGCGTTCACGTAGCTGACGTTGTACCAGGGAGCCGCCGCGTCGGCCGGGTCGAAGTTGAACTCGGCGAGGCTGGCCGGCTGTTCCCCGGTCGAGCAACGGTCGGCGTACGGTCCGCAGTCAGCCACGGTGCAGTGGAACGTGCTGCCCGACTTTCCGGTGCAGCCCTGGCGGGCGAAGAACTTGCCGCGCCAGTGCCCAGCGCCGGAACGCTCGGGGATGGTGATGGTGGCGGACTTGCCCGGATAGAGCATGGGCAGTCCGGTGAGCGGGGGCGAGCCGTCGGCGTTGACTGCGGCGCCGACCCAGATGCGGTAGGCCGAATTGTTTCGCAGAGTGACGGTATGTTCGGCATCATCGGCTGCTACCGCTCCGGAAACACGGTCTGAGCGCTTGCCGGAGGTGTCCCGGGACGCCACCGAGGTCACCGCTGACACAGCGACGACCAGCAGGAGAGCAAACAGAAATGGTCGAAATGATCGATATGATGCGAGTGATCTCACACGCATAGAACGCGCCTTTCGAGTCGGGCATTCGACTACGCACGCACGACGTAAAGGCACGGCGGACGGTTCACCCTGTGAGCCGTTATTGATCAAAGCTCACCTGGAGCTCGAACCGGTCGCCGCCGGGGCATCGTTCGCGGCGGTCTTCGACCACACCTCCTCGGTGATCAGATTCGGTGGGATCGGTTCCAGCGTGTGGTGCAGGAGGCGTGTCGCGGTCGCAGGGCGGCGGTCGCCGCCGACATGGGGACGAGGCAGTGCTGGCCGCGATCGTGTTCGTGGCCACGTCAGGATGCCGGTGGCAGCAGCTGCCTTGCGCGTCGCTCGGGCCGTCGGGAGCGACGGCCCACCTGTGCATCCACGAGTAGACGAAGGCCAGGGTGTGGGGCAAGCTCTACCGCCTGGTTCTCGATGAGCTCGGTTCGCGCGACGAGCTGGTCTGCCCCTGTCCGTCGGAATCTCGGGGGCGAACCTGCATCACAGCCAGGTTCTGATCCCGCTGGTGAAGGGCATATCACCGATCCGATCTCGCCGGGGATCCCGGCGACGCAGACCGGGCAAGCTCCGCGGCGACAAGGCCTACGACTGCTCCCACCTGCGGTGATGGTTACGCGAGCGCGGCACTACGCAAGGCATCGACCGTAAGGGCGTCGAGTCCTCGCGGCGACTCGGCCGGCACCGCTGGACCATCGAACGCACCAAGTCCTGGCTCGCTGGCTGCCGTCGTCTGCACCGACGCTACGAACGAAAAGCCGAGCACTTTCCGGCATTCACGGCTATCGCCTGCATGCTCATCTGTCAGCGCAGTCGTGCCTGCTGACGTGCTGACGCAGCAACTCTGTCGCCAGGGTGTGGTCGTAATGCTCGGCTATGTGCAAGGGCGTGTGGCCAGCGGGATCCGCGAGCTGCGGGTCGGCGCCGAAGGCCAGCATGATGGCTGTGGTGTGCACGGTCAGCGGGTGCCCGCTCTGCAAGGTGCTGTCTCCCTCGACGTCAATGGCATGCGTCAAGAGCGTTGAGTTGCCCTGTACCTCGTTGGGATCAGTACCGGCGGCCATCAGACGCGCCAATGTCTCGGCGTCCTCGTGCTCCACCGCAAAATGGGCCTGCGTCCAGTAGTCGCTCACAAGGCCATTCAACCCGCCCCACCCATGTCCTCCAACGGGCCTTCTGGGTGCGTTTCATAGCCTGCCGGAGTCGAAGCGGTACGCGGATGACGAGCGCGAGTACGCCGTCGTCGTCCTGGAGCGTGACAACACCGTCCCCGATAAGTTGTTCGCTGGTGCGGAGGTGCACGTGATCACTCCGCTCTGGACGACCGAAGCCGATGTTCCGTCATCGCAACCCGCCACGGGGTGCTGGCAGAGCCTGCTGGTGAAGGACGATGCTGCCCCGGGTTCCGCACCGCCCGGCGACCCTGGCGGCGTGTGCATCTGCGCGGCCAACCCGCCGACCAACTGCGCTGCGTCCTGATCTGACGGTTGACGGAACCGGCCGGCCACCCGATCGATGAGTTCCGGGCCGTGCGGAGGTCACAACCTGCGGGACGCAGACAGGTGGCGCGCTTGTACCCGAAGGAGACGTATGGCAACGCTCATCTACTCGATGATCACCTCGCTCGACGGCTACGCCGAGGCGGCGGAGGGCGGCCTCGGCACCGGGGCCGACGACCAGGAGGTGCATACCTTCGTCAACGACCTTTTCCGGCCCGTCGGAACGTACCTCTACGGTCGGCGTATGTACGAGACGATGGTCTATTGGGAGACCGCGCACACCGAGCCTGATCAGCCGCCGCACATCTTGCAGTACGCCCGCGACTGGCAGGCAGCGGAGAAGGTCGTGTACTCCACGACGCTTGAGTCGGTGTCCAGCGCGAAAACCAGGATCGAGCGGACCTTCGACCCGGACGCAGTGCGCAAACTCAAGACCGAAGCTGATCACGACCTCACCGTCGACGGCCCGAATCTCGCGGCTCAGGCGATTGCGGCCGGCCTGGTTGACGAGTACTGCCTTTTCATCACCACGAGCGTGGTCGGCGGTGGGAAGCGGTTCTTCCCCGACGGCGTGCGCCTCGATCTCGAGCTGGTCGAGGAGCGTGCCTTCGGCAGCGGACTGATCTACGCGCGCTACCGGACCCGCTGAGCCGCATCGGTGTGTCTCACCTGTCGACAGACGAGCGGGGGCAGGTGGGACCGAGTCGCAGGCGCGGATCGGGGCGCCATCGCATTATGCGTGTCCTGTGAGTCGACGCGCCGCCACATCGCGATGGCCGACGGGGAGCCGTGATTCAGCGGTTACGTCGCATTCGTGCTGCGGCGGCCGCGCCCAGTGCAGCGCCGACTGCCAGGACGATGAGCCCTCTGGTCCAGACGTCCTGTTCGATCTGCGTCGCGAGGAGGACGCAGGAGGCGGCGCCAAGGATCGGGACGGCGGTCGGCGCCCGTAAGTGGTCATGCGAGACGGTGTCGCGGCGCAGGACGAGGAGCGAGGTGTTGACGAGGAAGAACACCAAGAGGAGAAGCAGGACCAGGGTGGAGGCGAGGGTGTCCACGTCGCCGGTCATCGCGAGGAGAAGTGAGAGAGCCGTCGTCACGGTGATCGCCGCCCAGGGGGTGCGCCGACCGGGCAGCACCTTGGTCAGAAAGCGGGGCAGAAGACCGTCCTGCGCCATGCCGTAGGCCAGGCGTGAGGACATGATGCCGGTGAGCAGGGCGCCGTTCGCGACGGCCACCAGAGCGATCGCGCTGAATAGTTCTGTGGGGACCCCGCCGGCCGCCCGGACGACTTCGAGCAGCGGTCCGCTCGATTCGGCCAGCTTTCCGGTCGGCACGGTTGCCGCTGCGGCGGCACCGACCAATGCGTACACCGCGCCCGCGGTGATCAGGGCGCCGAAGAGCGCCCTGGGGTATGAACGGCGAGGGTCCTGGGTCTCCTCGGCCACGTTGACGGATGTCTCGAAGCCGACGAAGGAGTAGTAGGCGAGGACCGCGCCGCTGAGCAGAGCTGCCGCGGGGCCCTTGCTCGCTGTGCCCAGGTCTGTCAGCCTTCCCAGGTCTCCGTCCCCGCGCAGTACGATCCAGCCGCCCAGCCCGATCACGAGAAGCAGTCCGCCGACCTCGATGACCGTGGCGACCACGTTGGCCCGCGTCGACTCGCTGATGCCGCGTGCGTTCAGCAGCGCCAGCGCGGCCAGGAACACGATCAGCACGAGCGCGATGGGGAGGGTGACGAACTCGGCCAGGTAGTCACCGCCGAACCCCCGGGCCAGGGCGGCCACCGACACGATGCCCGCGGCCAGCATGCAGAATCCGGTCAGGAACCCGGCGAACGGTCCGAATGCCAATGTCGCGTAGTGGGACGAACCACCCGCGCGCGGATACTTGGTGACCAGCTCGGCGTACGAAGCGGCGGTGAGCAGGGCCAGGCACAGGGCCGCGACCAGCGGGGCCCACACCGCACCGCCGGAGTCGGCCGCGACCTGCCCGACCAGGACGTACACGCCTGCCCCCAGGACGTCTCCGAGGATGAAGAAGTAGAGCAGCGGCGTGGTCAGCGTCTTTTTGAGCGACGTGGAGGGCGGGGACACTTCTGGCTGGTCAGGGGGAGTTTTCATTTGGTCCCGTATACCCGCGCCGGTGTCGGACAAGCTGCGGGTCCCTCGGATGCTCACGACTCTTGCCTGCCCGAGATACGTCGGTTGAGCGACGGGTTCTGTGGTCGCAGGTATGGAGTGGGATCTGACCGGTTGGGGCGAGCATGGGCATCCAGGTGAGGAGGTCGAGTGCGAGGGAGACCATCTCGAGCCAGATCCGGTTCTGGGCAGTGTTGTGCAGGGGCAGGTTGCGCAGACCCGCGTCGCGAGCGTTTCGGATGCGGTCCTGGCAGCGGGCCCGGCGTCGGTGAAGAAGTTCGAGGTCTGCGAACTGGCCGCTTTTGGTGTGGGTCGCGAAGCAGGTGAGCCTCAGTCCGCCGAGGTCGGTGAAGCGCAACTGGGCGCCGGGGTGCGGCCGTTCCGTGCGGACGATCAGCCGCATGCCCTTCGGCCACGTGCTCGGATCGGGCATGTCGGTGATCTCCGCGACCCAGGCGCCGGGCCGCTCGGTGCCGCTGGCGTCGTAAGCGGGCGTCCACGCCTCCTTCCGTGTCTTCAGGACGGCCTGGTGGATGGCGTCGGTGATGGTCATTCCGACGGCATACGACAGCCACCGGCCGGACATGGAGAGCCAGTCCAGGAAAGTATGGGTGCCGTCGGCGGAGTCGGTGCGGATCAGCGTCTGCCGTCCCCGCCTCAGGGTTGTGGAGGGTGAGCGCGCTCCCGTGCTTCATGTCCGATGCGCTTCTCTGCGCTTTCCTCGCACGGATGATGGTCGCAAGGTGCCTGATGATGCGCGCCTTCACTGCGGCCCCGCCGTGTGATCAGAGCGGCCGTATCGTCACGCTGCGGCTCGGGGAGGGCTCGCGGAGGAGGGGAAATCGTGATGCCCGATATCGCCCGGGAGACGACACAGCCGTGCCCGGGATGCGACACGGAGATCCGTGGTGACAGCCGGTTCGCCCTCTGGTGCGCCGCCTGCGACTGGAACGTGGACCCCCAGGAGCCGCGGCCGGTTACGGGGCGGCTGGATCGCGTTGAGCGTGCCCTGGCCCGAAGGCATGGCGAGCAGTTGCTCGCCGAAATGCTGAGTGGGCGGGAACTGCGCCCGCGGCGTGACGCCTCGGCGATGGCGGCCACCGCGTTTGCGCTGACCGTGCACGGTGTCACCCTCGCTCTTGCCGTCGGCGGTAACTGGTGCACGGTGGCGGGCTGGGGTGGCGTCGGCATGCTGGCGGGTTCGGTGCTTCTGGTGGTGGCCTGGGCGCTCGCCCCGAGGGTTCGCCGTCTGCCCGACGATCGGGCCGGTGCTGTTCCGGGCCGACGTGCCCGAACTCTTCGCCCTGGTGGACTAGGTGGCGCGGGCGGTCGGCACCCGGAGCGTGCCACGTGATCGCCGTGAACGGGAGCATCAACGCCGGCGTCACGACGTACGGTGTGCGCGGCCGGCGGCTGCCGGTGCTGGGCATGTCGCTGTGGGAGGTCCTCACGCCCGGGGAGCGGATCGCGCTGCTCGGCCACGAACTGGCCCACTACGCCGACGGCGACACGCGCAACGGCGTGGTGGTGGGCACGGCGGTACGGACACTGTCCTGCTGGCACCACACCCTCCAGCCGCTTCCGCATCCCTCCGCGATGGAGATGGCCGTCAATGTCCTCTACGTTGTGCCACGCCTGCTGGTCCGGGGCATGCTGGTGACGCTGGTCCGGTTAACGTCGCGGGCCGGGATGCTGGCCGAGTACCTCGCCGCCCGCACCGCTTCCACAGAAGCCGCGGTGGGCCTCATGGACCGGCTGGTCATCACCGGGTCGCTCGGCGTCCTGCAGCGCAGCGAGGCCAACCGTGCGGCCCTCGCCGGGGCGGGGTCCGTCCGGGAGGCCACGGCCCGGGCCGACGAGTTGTGGGGGTTGCGCACCGCGTTCGCGGCATTCGTCCCGCAGCACGAGTACGAACGGCAGCGGCTCGCCAGAACCCGCAACGGGCACCAGGTCGACGGCACCCACCCGCCGACCCACCTGCGGCGCGCTTGCCCCCTCGCGGGGGAGCCCGCGGCAGCAGCGGTCGTGCCTGCCGCAGGACCGAGCGGATCGACACAGAACTCGCCGCGGCCTGCACCGAGGTGGCCGGGCGCCTGCTGCGCCACGGCCTCGGGGACTTGATACAGCGAACCGAAGCCGTCGGCGTAGCAGTTGTGGATCACGTCTCGGACCCGGTCTGCGCTGGTGAAGGTGACCTCGGCAATCTCTGTCACGCCCATGCCCTGTGCGGACAGCAGCACCATCTGGGCCCGCCGCCAGGTCACTACTGAGCCGGTGCCACGGCGGACGGTTCGCAGCAGCCGCATGCCCTCGTCGTCATCGATTTCGCGAACCCTTGCACGCTCTGGCATCCGCATAGGATCTCGCTCAATGCGCGGTCACATCGGAGCCCCAGGCGGCGCGTAGTGATTCAGGTAATCCTGCAGCCGCGGCTCGAGCAGTGGCAGTTCACCGTCGTTGACCGCATGCCATAGACGGTTCTCGATCCAGAACCGATGGGCAAACTCCTCGAACGACGGAGCACACCACAGGATCGCGGCCTTCTGCTCCTCCGCATCCTCGCGATCGGTCTGTGTCTCTTCCCCGTCGCGCCGCGCCTCGTACTCAAACTCGTAGTCGAGGTCGGAGTACACCACGAACGCATCACTCATCGGGCGGAGGTAGAGGTACCAGATGACGCAGTCCTGCTGATCCCGGAAGAACCGAACCAGGAAGGCACCGGGCTCGACCGGACTGGGCAGCGGGTCCGAAAGATTCGTCCAGCACCCAGTTACCGAGACCTCGTCCAGCGAGCCGTACAGATTCTCGGTGGTCTGGAACGTGACGAAATCCCGCGGCAATGTGAGGCCCCTGGCGGCCAGGCCCCTTGCCAGGCCGCTGAGCTTCATGACCTGCCGCGGGATGGGCTCGCCGGCGTCCCCGAGCCACCGAAAGGAACCCGTGAACTGGCTGGAGTCCAGCGGCGGCAAGCTCTCGAGGGAGTAGTGCTCGTAGGTGTATCGGCAGGCACGGTACTCGCCGAGGTCGGTGGCGCACCACGCGACGTCGAAGTCGCCCGAAGACAGGTCGGATCCTGACTGTTCACTCATCGGAACCCTTGAATGATCACTGCGAGCGGAGTTGTCGGCGCCAGCATCGCATTGGCCACCGACAATTCCTGCCGAGGAGCGGGCGTGGACAGGTCCTCAGCCTCGGTCGAGAGGGCAAACGGTGCCTGATACGGCACTAGCACGTCGACCCGACGTTCCACTGCATTGCGACGCCTTCCAGCGTTTGGTCGATCGGGACCGGCACGATCGCGATCTGCTGGTGGAACTCCGTGAAGTTCGGCCCGGGCGCGCCCTTGTTCGGGTACGCCTTGATCCGCTGCCGGAAGTCGAACTCGGCGAGGCGGACCTGCGCATCGTTCGCATCGACGAACACCAGCGTCCCCGACCCGACCCGACCCGAACCGAACCTGGGATCGGTAGGAGCCCCGGTAGCGAGAGGCTCGCCGCATGGACCTGCAGAAGATGCTCGGGCTGTGGTGGACGGTGCCCGCGGGGCTGGCGTTGGTGGGTTATGCGTGTTCGCTGGCCGGGCTGACCCGGCCGCAGCGGGCGGTGTGGGTGACGGCTCGGGTCGTGGAGGTGGATCCGCCGGGACACGGTGAGCCAGGGGAGGACGGGATACCGGTGACGATCGTGTACCAGGACCCCGGCACCGGGCGGGAGTTCAGGCTGCGGCACGAGAACAAGCGTGGCGACCGGGTGCAAGTGGCCTGGGTGGGGCAGGAGTTTCCGGTCCGGTTTCCGCGGCGGCGGCCGGAGCGGTTCTCTCTCATGCTGGACAGCGAGGGGCGGACCTCCGGGGTCGGCGGGCCGAACTGCATGGTGATCCTGCTGGTGTTGGGACTGGTCGTCCAGTCGTTCTTCGCGTGGGGCTGGCAGTGGGGGCTGATCTGCGTCGGCGGCCTGCTGCTCCTCGTCGTCGCGCTGAGCCGGGACGGCCAGTACGCCCGCGCCCGCGCCGCTCAACTGGCCGAGGGCGTCACCGTCCAAGGGCGCGTGGTCGCCGTCACCAGGGACGTCTACTCCGACGCCGAAGGCGGCGAGAGCGTCAGCCACGCTTCGGTCGTCACCTTCACCACCCACGAGGGCGTCGAGGTCACCGCGCTGTGCGCGCAGGGCATCCGGAACATCGCCAAGTCCCTCGGCCGTGACATCCCCCTCCGATACGCGCCCGCCGACCCGTCCCTCCTGACCGCCGACCCCGACCACGAACGCCGTGAGCGCACGTCCAACATCAGGTTCATCGCCACCCTGCTGGTCACCGGGGTCGCCGCGATCGGGATGGGCGGTTACTGCCTCCACCACCCCTGGCCCTTCACCTGACGATGCAGGTCAGGGCCGCCCAGAGGAGGGGCGAGTGCTCGATCCGGCCGTCGGCGCGCCACTGGTCGAGCTGCTGTAGCTGCCAGGCACCGAGATGCCGGACCGGGTCGTGGTCCTCGTGGGCCGCGTCCACGGCGACAACGGCCTCTGTGAGTGGCCGTACGGACTGCGGCAGACCGGCCAGGCGGTGGAAGGCGAAGCTGGTGGGGAGTACCCAGCGGGTGGCGGTGACCAGTTGGGCGCCGTTGTGGATCATCGCCGTCGCCAGGCCGAAGGACTCGGCGAAGCGGAGATCGCCGCCGCTCTCGCAGGCGATCAGCGCGACGCGGGGCGGTGCGGGCCAGAGTTGAGCGCCCGGCACGCCGTCCGCGCGCAGCGAAAGCGTGCCCAGGAGAAGGTCCTTGGCGGACAACGGGCGGTGGGTGCGCACCGGTTCGGTCATCCCCGTGGTCTCCGGGCCGCAGCACAGGTGGAGGGTGACGTCCTCGCTCTGCCCGCCCTCGACGGGGGCGCCGCTGACGTGACCGACGTACAACAGGCGTCTGGCACCCTTGCGCAACATCTCGCCCAGCCAGTCGCGGTCGAGGTCGGTGCGGCGGAAGGCCTCGGAGGGGGTGGCTACGGACGGTACGACGTTGCCCGCGTCGAGCCTCCGCTGTACGAGGGAGCGCAGCGCCGGGTCCGAGCCAGGCTGCCCCAGGACCGAGCCGAGCGGGGAGTCGGCGCGGAAGCCGGGGACGCGGGGGTCCAGGACGAGAACCACGGCGTCCGAGTCCCGGGTTCGATCGGTCGGGGTGGTGTGTTCCCGTCGTAGTGATGCCGGTGCCGTGGTGGCGATGTCCACGAGGTCGATCAGCCGTACGTCGCTGTCGTCACCGTCCACGGCGAGCAGCTCCCACGGGACCTGGGCGACCCGGGGCGACGGCTGGAGCCGCATCAGCGGACGGCCCAGGTGGGCAGACACCTGGCGGATCTGGTCGGTCAGGCCCGGCGGCCACAGCACCTCGGCCAGCATGCGGGAGAGGCGGCGCTCTTCCTCGTACGTGGCCAGCGCGCCGGACTCGAACGTGCGCCGCATGCCTTCCGTGCCGCCGCCCGGCAGTTCGGCGGCCAGCGCGCGGACGGCCGCGTCCACGTCCGGCCCCGGGGTGTACCCGGTACCGAAGCCCTGGGCCCCACGGGCCCACGTCCAGGTCATGTGCAGGTCGCCGGCGTCGGCGAGGCGGACCTGGACCACCGGACGGTTCGGGTCGGTCAGATGGTCGGCGGACAGAACGGCACCTCTTCCTCGCTCACGATCCGCCGGTGATAGCGGAACTCGGCTGCCTGGACGTACTCCTGGAGCGCGGTACGTCCGCCCGTCTCCGCCGACATCACGATTTTCGGTGGCGGTGCGACCCGCAGGCCGACGGAGGCGGCGGTCTCGGCCGCGATGCCGCCCAGCGTCAGGGGAGCGCCGTCATCGGGGGCGTACGACTTCATGGCGGCGTCCGGGAAGACCGCCGCCTTGTCAGCGGTGGACGTACGGCTCAGCGCCAGGGAGGCGCCCGCGCACCGGTGTTCCACCAGCTCGAAGATCAGCCCTTGGTCGTTGCTGCGGAGGGCCAGGCGGAAGACCAACTGCATCGCTTCGTCGGCCAGTTGGAGCCACTGACTACGGGCGTGGGCGGTGGCGAAGTCGTAGCGGGCCGCTTCCAGCGTCAGGGCGGCGGGCAGGGCGAGGGAGAGCGCGTCGGCGAGCGAGGTGCGTTCGTGGACGCCGTGGTCGGTCTGGTTCAGGTTGTCCTCAAGGGTTCGCGCGAGCATCAGGTCCACCTGGGCGCACCGCTCGTACACCCCGCGCTCCTGGTACACGTCCCGCGCGCCCTGGGCGAGCCGCTTCATCTCGTCGATGTCGCCCCGCTCGTACGCGTGCCGGGCGCCCATCAGCATGGTGTCGGCGGCGGCGATCGCGGCACCGACCTGCTGGAAGCGGGCCAGGCTGGACGCCGTCAGAGCGGCAGCGCCGGCCGCGTCCCCGCGGTGTGCGGCGATGGCGGCGCGGGCTTGTTCGCAGACCGCCAAGTCCTCGGCCTGGCCCTGCCGTTCGAAGATCTCGGCGGCCGTGGCGTACAACTCCTCCGCGCGGTCGAGGTTACCGGCCCGCAGCGCGGCGTACGCCCGGTGGGAGAGCACCTGTTGACGCCCCGCGTGGTGGCCCAGTGTCAGGTAGGCCTCCTCCGCGCGGGCGAAGTAGTCCTCCGCCTGCTCGAAGCGGACTGTCGAGGCGCAGACGACCCCCAGACAGTCCAGCAGATACGGCTCGGCCAATGGCGCGTCGGTCAGCAGTGCGGAGGCCAGTTCCTCGGCCGCGCCCCACGCGCTGCGGTCCATCAGCAGATGCACCCGGCTCAGGCCGATCTCGGCGGTGCGCAGCCCTGCGGGGTCGTCGAACTCCGGCATCAGGGCCGTCGCCTCGTCCATCGCCTCCTGCGCCTCGTCGAACCGCCCGGTCCTGCGCAGCAGTTCGACCCTGGCCAGCAGTGTCTTCAACAGGATCTCCAGCCACAGCCGGCGGCCGCCCGGCCCCATCGGCACGGATGCGATGCCTCGCACCAGGTCGAGGGACCGCCCGATGGACAGAGCCGCCCCGGGCAGATCCGTGGCCGCAAGCTGAACCGTCCCGATGTCGGACAACAGGTGCCCGCGCAGGAGTTGTACGTCGGGGGAATCCTCGAACGACGCGGCTACGGCGAGGAGGTCGCCGTAGACGGCCAGTGCTGCCGGGAGATCCGGCGCGAGTTGGTGGCGTTCGGCGAGCGCGAAGCCGCTGTCGAAGGGCTCGCCGTAGCTGAGCCCCGCCACCGGCTCTTCCTGTTCCGCTGCGTCTTCCGAGTCTTCCGGCATGGGCTAGAAGTCCTCCTCCATGGCAGCGGCAGCCGCGATCTCGGCGAGGAACGGGTCCGGGTGTGCGGCCACGCTGTTGTGCGGTGCCGCCGCGACGCTGAGCCGGTGCCGGGCCAGGGCTCGTACTGCCTCACGTGCCGCACGGTCATCGGAACCCGGTCCCGGGTCGAACCCCGGCAGCAGGATGCCGACTTCGACGCTCGGTGTCGTCGAGGCCGGGATGTCCAGGTCCGCCCGGCCGGTCCACACGTCGTCCCGCCTGGCCAGCGGAACGCGGCTCGGCGGGCTGCCGTCCACGTGGACCTCCGCCGCGAGGTGCACCCCGCCCACGGGGGCCGCGATGTCGGCGACGACCTCGACCTCGATCCGCCGCCCGGCGCCGAGCGCGTACGCCGTCCAGGACACGGCCTCCTCGGCCGCGTCGACGAAGCCGGGAGGATAGCGGCACCAGTCGTTGGTCCCCGAGCCTCGGGCGATCACGCGGCCGTTCGCGGTGCGGAGATCACCTGCCGCGAGGGCGAACTCCTGCTGCCGTACACGGAGTTCGGCGAGATCGAACGGCATGGCGGTCGGCCTGTGGTCCCGTTCCAGGGCTGACCGGAGGCGCCGTAGCGCCTCCCCGTCCAGCCCGGCCTTGTCGGCCGCGTCATCGATGAGCCGTAGGGCACGGTCCAGTTGGCGCGGCGGGGTCGCCGACTGCCGCCAACGGATCAGTGGGTCGAGCGCGGCCAGGTGCTCCTCCAGCAGTTCGAGTCCCTCCAACTCCCCTGATGCGTCGAGGAGTTGTTGGCATTCGTGGCTCAGTGCGGCCATCTCCAGCCCCAGCAGGTTCGGTTCGAGCGCGGGAATCCCATCCAGGTGCGACGTCGGCCACCAGCGGGCCGCCCAGTGCCCGAGGGCGAGGCGGGCGGCAGCCTCGGCGAGGGGGGTCGGCTGCTCGGGCAGCGTCAGCCCGGCGGCCGGCGCTCCCGACGCGACGGTGTCGACCGCGGCGGCCGTACGCTCGCCGTAGACCGCCCACAGCCACTGCTGGGCCTGCCCCACGTCGTGGATCTCCGCTGCCGGCAGACCTGTTGGGTCGGGGGCGGGCCAGGCCAGGACGGCGCCCGCGACTTCGAGAACGGCCCGGGTGAAGGTGGGACCGGCGGAGGGTCCCGCGATGCGTACGGTGCAGTCCTCGGTTCGCGTGATGGCACAGTGCCGTTCAGGCATCACGCGCTCCTCGGCTCGGCGGCGGGCTCGGCGGCCACCGACAGGGTGCGCAGTGCCGTACGGACGCGTGCGCGGTGGTCCATCATCACCGAGCGGGCGACCCCGTCGAGCACGCCCCAGGCCGATACCGCGTCGGGCAGTGCCGCGTCGCGGACGTCGCGCCCGTACAGCCGCACCCAAAGGCGCCGCATGTAAGCGGCCCATGGGGTGCGCAGGTCCTGGGCGAGGGCGTTCAGGACACCGCCGTCCGGGTCGGGGCTGGGGGAGACGGTCATCCTGCGGGCTCGGAGGACCGAAGCCTCCCGCTGCCAGCGGCTGTTGACGATGCGGTGCGCCGCCGTCGACCCCGCCACGGAGGTCCCGGCGCCCAGCGGATCGAGGCCCACCGCGAGTCGGCCGCCGAGCACGACGGTCACGCGGAGACTCTCGTCGTTGAGGCCGAGCGGGGCGCAGCTGCGGTCGACCTCCCGCCGGACGAGCTCCGGCACGGTCGGCAGTTGCTCGCGGTGGGCCGACGCCTGGAGCACGGTGAAGAGCCGCTCGAAGAGCGTGCGGTCGAACGGCGCGGGGAGTGTGGCGGTCGAGGCGCTCCGGCCGACCTCGGGGCGCGGGGGCACGCGGTGCGCGGTCAGTCCGAGGTGCGGGGGTACGTCGGCGCGGTCCCAGACGTTGGCCGGGTGCGCCGCCCACAGGGCTCGCCCGAGCAGGCTGCCGTGCCTGGCCCGGACCATGGCGGCGAAGGCTGGCGAATCAGCCCCCGCCGCACCGCAAGCCTCGAGAACCTCGGCCGCCAGGCCCGTGTCGGCGGCGCCCGGTACCGCTTCGTGTCCGTCCCACGCCGCTGTCAGTTCGGCGTCGAGCCGGGCACGCCGGGCGGCGTTCGCCAGATACTCCTTCAGCGCCTCCACGGTCCGTCCACCAAAAGCATCGACGACGTCTTCGAGTACCACCCTCGCCACCGCGTCCGCGCCGGGCCCCGGCGCCCCGCGCTCGGTCGCCAGCTCGAAACACCGTTGGAAATACAGGTCCTGGGGGTTGCCCGCCACGATCCCCAGCGACCGACGGGTCTTCTTCAGCAGCGTGAACCACCGTGCCGTCGCGTCCAGAACCGCACCGGACTCCTGTATCAGCGCCTCGAGTTGCTCCGCCTCCCGCGCGTCGAGGAAGTCGGCGGCGAGCTCCGGACGCAACGCGGGCCGGACGATCAGCGGCAGCACGATCAGCTTGACCGTCCGGGTCAGCGGCGCGCCACCGGGCCCGCTCAGCGCCTGCGGACCCGGCCCGAGGCCTCGCCAAGCCTTGTCGATGACCATGGCACGCGGACAGCGCTCGCCGGTCGACGGCTGGCTCGGGGACGGCATGGGCAGAGCGTACGTCCTGGGGGAACTGGCGGTCGAACCTGGGATCGGTAGGCGCTGCCCGCCTCCTAACGTCCACACCACCAGGCAGAACGGACCGGAAGGGCAGGCACAGCATGGGAATCTTCGGCAAGGGCAAGAGCCGCGAGGAGAAGGCCGCCAAGATCGCAGAGCAAGTGGCCGACGGCAAGGGTTTCTACGGCCGTATGACGCGCGCGACGCTCGGCCGCGAGGACTACGCCAAGCTCCAGCAGTCGATCGGCGCCTACAACTCCGGTGCCACCGTGCAGCAGTTGCTCGCCACGGGCGTACCGACCATCCCCGCCGTCGTCGTGACGATCAGCGACACCGGCAAACTGGTCAACTACGACCCCGTTGTCGACCTGGTCCTCCAGCTGACCGAAGTCACCGCCGACCCGATCACGCTCCAGACCCTCGTTTCGAAACTGCGCATCCCTCGCGCCGGTGATCAGGTACTACTGATCGCGGACCCCGCCAACCCCGGCGGCTACCTCTACGCGGGAGACGGAGTGACGCCGTGACGACACCGCCGTACGAAGTTCTGGCGAACGACACCACCCTGCTCACCTTCGACGGCTGGGTACTGGAGTTGTTCGGTTTCGTCGACGCCCACCGCCTGCACATCTGGCAGGAACCCCGGCTGGAGTTCGGCACCGGCCGCAAGCCCAGGATCGAGATCATCATCGGGCAGCCGGGAGTGCCCCGCCACTCCTTGCCCTACGACCCGGAGCGTCTCGACGCCCTGCGCGCCTTCGCGGCGCAGCTGGCGCGGGGCGTGGCCGAGAGACGGCGACTCTGACGTGACCGACGGGGAGAACGGTCCCACGCCGACACAGGTGTCGAAGGTCGGTTCCTGGGCGGCCGCCTGGACGTACCTCTTTCTCGTGGCGCTCGGGCTGTTGGGACCGTTCCTGATGGTCCTGGGCGTCTTCACCGGTCGGGGCCTGATGATCACCGGCATGGTGTGCACGGTGGTCGTCGTTCCTCTGGGCTTCGCGGTGGGGCTCACCGTCGCCGCCGAACGGAGGCACAACCGGCGGCTCGACGCCTTCGGGGTTCCGGCGACCGCGGAGATCACCGAGCTGACCGAATGGGACACCGGGGACGACGGCGGTGCCGTGGTCGTCCTACGGGTCAGCGGGCTGGGCTTCCGGACGTTCGAGGCCACCTGGAAGCGCTCGCAGCATCCCGCCCTGCGTGTGGGGCTCCGCCTCGACGCCGTGGTCGACCCGTCCGGGAACCTGTTCCGTGTCGTGCTGTGACCAAGCCGACGAAGACCACAAGGTGTCCCAACTCCTGCGGGAGGCGGCCTACTCGGATCTGCCACGTGTGGACCGCTCCCTCTCACACCCGACCCATTCCCCGAGTCAGGCGGGAGCGGCAGCTGCTCGCCCCCTGGGTGAATCTCGGCACGAGGGCGGCCCTTCCGGATGGAAGGCCGACACCGAGTGTCTTCCATTGACGTTGCTGTGGCCTCGGATCGCAAGGAAGACCGGGACTTCTCACCACACCGTGTACAGGGCGCGCGTCTTCGGGCCGCTGGCTGCTTGCTCGCCCGGCACACCAGGGCAGGACCCCGGCTGGCCGTGCGCGGAAGGGTGGGGACTGATCTCCGATTCGATCAGGTCCTGCATGATTCGCTCGGCGAAGCTGCGGACGCGTTCGGATCCCTCGGCCGAACGCGGTGGCCGCGCTCTGCCTGATCGCCAGCACTACTGCCGGCACAGCGTCGGCAGCCCCTCAAGCCGACCCTATCCAGACCTTCCGCAACCGGGCCAATGACGGGTGTCTCGACTACAACAGAGCGGACGGAGTACGGAGTTACCGATCCGTCACGGAGGCAGGGCCCGCCACCGTGACCTGATCTTCTTCAGGGGGCCGCGGATCAGGCCGGCGAGCCAGTTCAGGGTGGCACTCGACAGCGGTAGGCGGGCAGTGCAGACAAGGCCGTCAGGGCCCTCGACGGGATGGTTGTTTTTCTTCACACCAAAGTCAACTGCCGCCGGGGGCCCGCCAGTTACGCCCCGTCGGCACTCGCCTCCCTACGCCTGGGAGCGAGCGGCGAACCTGCCGTCAGGACGCTTGTGCAGCCAGCCGCGGTCGGCGAGCTTGGTCATCTTCGCCCGCAACGGTTCCAGCTTCCCGCGCACCGTCACCTCAAGGCCCAGCTCCTCGCCGACGGCCCTGACCTGCGCCGGGCCGTCGGCAGCCCGCACGATCGCCAGGATCTTGCGGTAGTCAGCGGGCAGCGCGGCCTCCTCGCCCGTCCCGCCACCCGGGTCGCTGTCGGGGCGACGGCTGCGGCGGCCTCCGTCACAGCCTGGTCCTGTTCGGCCAGCCGGTGCAGGACCCGCTCGGCGATCACCAACTCCTCCCGCTCGGCCTGGACCTCCGCCAGCTGCTTGGCCAACTCCTCGGCGAGCGTGTCCAGTTCATTCCGGCGAGCCGTGATCCGCTCCAGCTTCAGCATCCCCACGCCCTCCCCGCGCTCTCCCGGCACCGGCCCGGTCAGGGATCGTAGGAGGAGCACGGCGGTCGGCGCAGCAGAACCCGACAACGGCCCTGGCGACAGGTCAGACGATATTCACCATGGACACCCGCCGACGACCAGCGCGAGTACCCCGCACACCAGATCCGTGACCTGCGTACTTCATGTTGCACAGTCTCATTGGGAATGCGGCACACTTCGCTCGGATGCCGACCCGCGGCGTGCGTGGTGGTACGTCTTCGATCAGCGGTCGATGGCGGCCATGTTGTCCGCGTCGTAGCGCTCGCCGGAGGCCGGGGGCAGGTCGTTCAGGCGGGTGACGTGGCTGGCGGTGAGCTCGATGTGGTCGGCGGCGGCGTTCTCCTCCAGCCGGGCGACTCGCTTGGTGCCGGGGATGGGCGCGATGTCGTCACCCTGGGCGAGCAGCCAGGCCAAGGCGACCTGCGCGGGCGTGGTGTCGATCTCGGCGGCTACGGCCCGGACCTCGTCGACGATTCGCAGGTTGCGTTCCAGGTTGCCGTCGGCGAAGCGGTGGTTGGTACGGCGCCAGTCGTCGGCGTCAAGATCGTTCAGGGAGCGGATGTTGCCGGTCAGGAAGCCGCGGCCAAGCGGGGAGTACGGCACGAAGCCGATACCCAGTTCGCGCAGGACGGGCAGGATCTCGGCCTCCGGGTCGCGGGTCCACAGCGAGTATTCGGACTGGACCGCGGTGACCGGATGCACGGCGTGAGCGCGGCGGATCGTGCCGGGGCCGGCCTCCGACAGGCCGATGTGGCGGATCTTGCCTTCGGTCACCAGTTCGGCCAGCGCGCCAACGGTCTCTTCGATGGGCGTGCCGGGGTCCACCCGGTGCTGGTAGTAGAGGTCGATGTAGTCGGTACCCAGGCGCTCCAGTGATCCCTCCACGGCCAGGCGGATGTTGGTCGGGGTGCTGTCCGGAGCCGAGCCATCGGTGTGGGAGATCAGTCCGAACTTGGTCGCCAGCACGACCTCGTCCCGGTGCCCCTGCACGGCCCGGCCGACCAGCTCCTCGTTGATGAAGGGGCCGTACCCCTCAGCGGTGTCGATATGAGTGACCCCGAGGTCCAGAGCGCGGTGGATCGTGCGGATCGACTCGTCGTCGAACTGGCCGGCGCCGGTGTAGAACGCCGACATTCCCATGGCTCCGAGACCGATGCGCGAGACCTTGAGGCTGCCGAGCGAAATGGTTTTCATGGCGCGGACTTCCCTTCCCATTAGTTCAGTACCGATCGGTGCAGAACAGTAGCACATCAAGACTGACCGGTACTGAACTGCGTTCGCCACCTTTTGGGGATAAAACTGCTGGCCAGCGGGGATCTGTACCGAGAGGTACGCTTGTGGCATGAGTAACTCCCGTAGGGCCGTCATGGGTCGGCCTCGAGGGTTCGACATCGACCAGGCGCTGGAACGGGCGATGCGGGTGTTCTGGGCGCGAGGTTACGAAGGTGCAAGCCTCGCTGAACTGACCGGCGCCATGGGGATCACCAAGACGAGCATGTATGCGGCCTTCGGCAACAAGGAGCAGTTGTTCCGCAAGGCCCTCCAGCGCTACGGCGCGGGGCCGGCCGCCTACGCCACGCGCGCCCTGGAGGAGCCCACCGCACGGGCTGTGGCCTTGGCGTTCCTCCGCGGAGCGGTCTGCACCACGACCCCTCCCGGCGGCCCATCCGGGTGCCTGACCGTGCAGGGTGCGCTGGCGTCGAGCGACGAGAGCCGAGCCGTCCACGACCTGCTTGTCGACTGGCGCAACGACGCGGGGGTCCGCCTTGAGGAGCGCTTCCGGCGCGCCGTCAACGAGGGTGATCTTCCGCGTAACGCCGACCCTCGGCGTCTTGCCCGGTTCATCATGACGATGGGTTTCGGCATCGCGGTGCAGGCCGCCAACGGCCTCGGTCCTGCCGAGCTCGATGGAGTCGTCGACACGGCGCTGCTCGGCTGGCCCGCCTAGCGGCTGCGCCCCTTCTCTCGCCCCGGTGAGACATCTCCTCACATGAGGGCCGTGACAGTGCGGGAAAACTTCGGTACCGTCCGGTACGGAAGTGTCGGGCAGTGGTCCTCCCCCTGCCGACGATCACCGCGACGAAACCGTCAAGGGCCGTCGCGAAACACCGAGCATGACCTCCGCTCCGGGGGCCGAAGAAGGGGATCATGTCCGACACCGACCTGCGCGAGTTCTACCTGCGCTACATCGGGGCGCTCAACGCACACGAGATCTCCCGCATGGACGAGTTCATCAACGACGAGACCACCCTGAACGGCGAGCCGGGCACTCGGGACCAGGTCATCGCTGTGCTGAACGGCGACATCGACGCGGTCCCGGACTTCCACTGGGAGCCCCGGGAGACCGCGGTCGATGGTGATCGCCTGGCCGCCCGTCTGACCAACACGGGCACGCCCGCCAAGGAGTGGCTCGGCGTGGCTCCCACCGGCGCCCCGTTCGAGATCGTCGAGTACGCCATCTATCAGGTTCGGGACGGGCGGTTCGTGCACATGACGGCCCTGCACGACGCCGAGACCCTGAGGCGGCAGCTCGGTGCCTGACCCCCGTAAGTCGATCGGCGTCGGCATCGTCGGCCTGAGCGCCACGGGAGGCTGGGCGGCCGGGGCTCACCTGCCCGCGCTGAGAGCCGTCGACGGGATCGAGCTTCGCGCGCTGGCGGCGAGCTCCGAAGCCTCGGCCCAGGCCGCGGGAGCGGCGTATGGCGTACCCGCGTACACGTCGGTCGAGCAGCTCGCCGGCGACGAGAACGTCGACCTCGTGGTTGTCGCCGTCAAAGTGCCCCAGCATCGCGAACTCGTGTTGCCCGTGCTGAAGGCGGGAGTGCCGGTGCTCTCCGAGTGGCCGCTCGCCGTCGACCTGCGCGAGGCCGAGGAGATGGAGCGTGCCGCCGGGACCACGCGCACCTTCGTCGGTCTTCAGGGACGCTCCTCGCCTACCTTCCGCTGGCTGGCCGACCTCGTGTCCGAAGGATTCGTGGGGGAAGTGCTCTCCGCCACCGTCGTGGCGTCTTCGACCGAATGGGGCACTCCAGTGTCTCCGAACATGGTCTACACGCTCGACCGCAAGCTCGGCGCCACGATGCTGACCATCGCGTTCGGACACGCGATCGACCTGGTGTCGATGGTCGTCGGCGAGCTTCAGGAAGTGGTCGCTACGACCGCGACCCGGCGCCGCCACGTTCCCCTCGGGCGCACCGGGCAGGTCGTTCCGATGACCGCCGAGGACCAGATCGCGATCTCGGGCACCGTGGCGGGCGGGGCGATCCTGTCCGTCCACCACCGTGGAGGCGCGGCATCGGGTGCAGGGTTCTCTCTGATCATCGACGGCACGGAGGGGAGGCTCGAGATTACCGCCGCCGAGTTCCCGCACATCGGTCCGGTCACGGTGTGTGGCACACGCAGCGGCGGTCGGCCTACGAAGGTCACGCTGCCCAGCGGCTACGACGACTATCCCGGTCTGGCCGGAACAGTGATCCACACGCTGGTGCACGCCTACGCCGCGATTCGGGACGACCTCATCCACGGAACGGCTGTCGCCCCGGACTTCACCCACGCCGTCAAGCGCCACCGACTCCTTGACGCGATCGTACGTTCCGCCGCCACAGGCCAGCGAAAAGCCCTCCATCCTTAGACACCGTTTCTGTTGATGGTCCTCCTGGCTGCGGTCGCGCTCGGGGCCCCTGCTAGAACCCAGGCATGGCTTACAGATTCACAGCCCGTGCGGTAGCTGCAGGAGTCGACCGCACCAGCGACGTCATGTAGGCGGGTGTCGCGGAGGACGACGGCGGCGAGGGCTTCTTTCTCCTGTTCATGAGCAACATCGGCGAACCGTCTCGTCAGAACGTGTCGCTCGGCCTCGACACGTACTGCCTGGTGACTCAAGGCCAGGGCACGGCCTATGGATGTGTCCACGAGGTGGTCCTGTCGGACAACCTGCTCACTGTGTCGCTGGCCCCTGCTTCGTTGGATGACTTGGAGTTGGAGAACGCGGAGATCGAGGCACTGCTCGATGCTCCTGAAGAGGACATCGAGCGACTGCGGGAGGTGCTTGTGCAGGTGCTGGCGTTCGGGCGCGAGGACGCCCGTCCCCGACGTGTCGATCTCTAGGCCCGCTCCTGCGTCGTCAGCCGGCGGTGGCAGATGAGGGCTGCGGCGATGCCGACGAAGGCCAGAAAGTGCTCGGGCCTGCGTTCGTAGCGGCGGTGCAGGCGCCGACAGCCTGCCAGCCACGACACTGTTCGCTCTACGACCCAGCGGTGGCGGCCCAGCCGCTGCGAGGACTCGATGCCCTTGCGGGCGATGCGGTGGGCGATCCCGCGCTTGCGGAGCCATCGGCGCAGGTGGTCTGAGTCGTAGCCCTTGTCGGCGTGCAGATTCGCCGGCCGTCGGCGACGGGGACCGCGGCGGGAACGGATGGGAGGAATGCCGCGCACGAGCGGTTCAAGGCCCTGGCTGTCGTGCAGGTTGGTGCCGGAGACGCCCAGCGACAGGGGCAGTCCGTTGCGGTCCGTGATCAGGTGGATTTTCGATCCCGGTTTGCCGCGGTCGGTCGGATTCGGTCCGGTCAGCGGCCCCCTTTTGCCGCCCGGACGCTGACGGAGTCGATCGCGCACCGCGACCAGTCCAGCTCGCCTCTGGCGCCGAGTTCATCCAGGACGACGCGATGGAGCTTCGCCCACACCCGGGCCCGGCTCCACTGGGCGAAGCGCCGGTAGACCGTGGGCCAGGCCGGTCCGAACACCGGCGGGAGCTGCCGCCACGTGCACCCGAGGTAGCCACGAAAATGATCGCCGCCAGGGCCGCGCGGTCACCCGACCGCCGCTTACCCCCGCCCTGCGGGCGCTTCACCTCCGTCGGCGGCACCACCCGCCGGAACAACACCCACAACTCGTCCGGCACCAGCCGCTCAACCAGATCCCTCATGCACGGCCCAACGCACCACTACACCATCAGAAACGGTGTCTAATGCACGGACCACGGCTGCCTCCGTCCCCGGACAACGAGCTGGAGGCGGCCGTCGCTGCTGAGGTCAGCTCAGGTGTGGAGATGGTTGCGTTCGCCGTTGTGGTCGAGGATCACCAGGATCTCGGCGGGCCCGCGGTCGCTGCGGATGGCGTGCGGGGTCATGGTGGAGAACGAGGCAGCCTGACCGGTCTCGACGCGAATGACGCGTTCGCCTAGGTACAGGACGATGGTGCCGGACAGCACGGTGAACCAGTCCCTGCCAGGATGGACGCCCAAGTCGTCGGGGATGACGCTGCCCGCCTGGTCGGTGATGCGCATCTTGGCGACAGTCAGCCCCTGGGCACCGTCGTCCTTGGTGAGGAGCCAGGTGGTCAGTCCGCGGGTCTCGTCGCGGTCAGGCCGGATGACGACGTCGGAGTCATCCGGGGACTCGACGAGCTCGTCGAGCGACTTGCCCATCGCTCCGGAGATGGCAGTGAGCTGATCGAGACTGATGCGGCGATGTCCGGTCTCAATGCGGCTCAGCTGCGACGGACTGATGCCCGCACGCTCAGCGAGGTTGTCCAGCGACCAGCCGCGCGCCTTGCGCAAGGACCTGATCCGCATCCTGACGGTGGCGTCCAATGTCGTTTCTTGCTCCACCGGCAAGAGCCTATGACATCGAGGCAATGATCGCCTTACCGTCGCAGCATGAACACACACCCCGATGCCCACGGCCATACAGGACACGAGAGGGCGACTGGCTCCGACATGGCGATGGCGCACCTGCTGGAACTGGACGCCGAAGTCCTCGCTTCCTACATCGCGGAGTTGACCGGCCGGCTCGCGGAACTCACACCCTCCCCACCGGCCCGGATCCTGGACCTGGGCAGCGGTCCCGGCACCGGCAGCCTCGCCCTCACCCGCCAGTTTCCATCGGCGCATGTGACGGCAGCGGATATCTCCCCCCAGATGCTGCACCGCCTGCACAAGCAGGCCGCCGCACATGGCGTCGCTGAGCGAATCAACACCCTGGAAACGAACCTCGACAAGCCCTGGACCGAGATAAGTGAGCGCGGGCCGTACGACCTGATCTGGGCCGCCGCGTTCCTCCACCACGTGGCTGACCCAGCCCGCACCTTCACCCAGGCTTTCGAGCAGCTGCGCCCGCGCGGGCTCATCGCCGTCACCGAGATGGACTTCTTCCCCCTGTTCCTGCCCGAGGACACCGGCATCGGCAGGCCCGGCCTTGAGGCCCGCCTGCACGCCGCCACGAATGCTCAGCCGCCCCACGAGTGGGCCGGCTTCCTGACGGACGCCGGATTCACCGTTGAGGAGCGGCGCCCCTTCGAGATCCGTCTCGACTACGCCCAGATAGGGCCGTCCCTGAACGCCTACGCACAGATCTGCCTGGCCAAGCTGCGCTCCCACGCCACTGACGTCTTGGAGGCGGACGACCTGGCCGCCTTGGACGCCCTGCTGGACGAAACCCAGCCGCACAGCATCGCGCGCCGCGACGACCTGAGCGTCCACACCACCCGAACCACCTGGATCGCCCGCCGCCCCTGACGGTCCGTTCGTGAAGGACGCCACCACCGCGCAGTTCTCGACGACGCGACCGACGGCACTCGCCGCGCGCCCAAGGCCGCAACATCGCCCCTAAAGTGTGAGGTGCACGCGACCTGCCCCGCACGCTCCGGCAAAGAAGGCGCCGGCGTGGACTGCCGATGGTGGCCCTTCATGCTGCCTGTGTTCGTCCAGGTCAGGGCCTTCTTCCTCGTCCCGTTCACCCGCAATATCCGCTTCGCCTTCACCGACTGGAGCGGCTACGCCGTCGAGGACGACATTGCGGCCATGAAGCGCGAGCGGGAGGCGGAACGTCAAGACGCGCGCAACGTGCGCCGGTTGGCACTCACGGCTCTTGTCGCCCCAGTGGTGGTTGGGGTCAACGTGGCCGTTGCCGTCGGGAAAGTCGGAGTCCAGAGATCGATTGCCAGGCTTCTGGGGTGTGACGGCTTTGTCGCACCAGGAGGCGCCAGCCGGGCCGATCGCGCCAGTCAAGCACCTCACCCAGGAGGCGAGACCGCGCCTGGCCGACCACGGCGAGCGCCGCCGACGTCCTCCGCGGGCGACGGGCCCCGGGGACTTACCCGGCCGAGGTAAGTCGATTCCCTGGAAGGACCTTGGGAGCACCTGCACTGCATGCCGGACATGAGACAGTTCAAGGAAGTGCGTGTGGCACTGCCTGTAGTGGCTGTAGTGGCCGTCGTAGCCGCGGACGACGCTACGGCATTCGCCCTCTCAGGCCAGGGAGTACGTCCAGTGCAGGACTGTGCCGACCGTACGAACTGGATCCTAGACGGGTGCGGATCCTTTCGAGGGATAGCTGAGCTGGGAAGATGCTGATTGACGTGTGGGCGGTGTCGTCGTACTTCTACCGTGGCGAGGTGGAGGTGGGGCGCGATGGTGTCGTTGCCGGAAGAACTTCAGGCGCGGGAGGCCGCGGCTCGACAGCGGGTGGAAGAACTCCAGGCCGAGGCTGCGGAGTTGGCTATCCGGCTGGAGAGGGCCCGGGCTGATCTGTCGCGGTTGGAGATCACGCGGGAGACCGTGATGGAGGTGCTGGCGGACTTGTCGGCTGCGGACGTGGCGCCGGAGGTGGAGGCGCACGATGCGCCGGAACCCAGGGAAACGCCGGCTCCTCACGGTATCGGGGTGATGGCGGTGCCGCCGTGGCGGGAGGGCCTGGTCGCTGGGGTGCTGCCGGACGTGTACCGGGACATCGTGGAGATCGTCGCTGATGCTCCGGGTCCATTGCAGGCCAAGCAGATCGTGCCGCGGATCGGACTGGAGGCCACCACGGCGAAGATCGAGGGGACGCGGGGGAAGCTGAAGCGTTTGGTGGAGCGGGGGTGGCTGGACGAGGACACGCCGGGACGGTTCACCCTCGCCCGCCATGACGGGGACGCCGGTCACGTCAACTCCCGGTGACCAAGGGGCTCTTCTCCGTAGATTCGAAGGTGCCAACCGAACGAACCGCAAGAAGAGCCGAAGAAGAGCCCCAGATGGAACCCTATGACGCCTTACTCGAGCCTGAAGGGTATGCCGCCTCCCGTGATGCCTTCGAACGCCTCGGCTCGACGCTGGCCGACGCCCCGGCGCGGAATATGGCCCATGACGAGCTGGAGGGCCTGCTCGAACAGCAAGGACGCGAACTGCTGCGGCAGTTGATGCAGGATCACCTCGATCTGCGTGCGAGGACGGAAGAAACGGCGAGTCGCATCAGCGTGGAACGGCCGGTGGTGCGCGGGCCGGAAGGACGGCCTCGGACCTGGCGGGAGAGCAACCATCCCCGCTGGCTGACCTGCGTGTTCGGGCCGGTACGGGTGAACAGGATCGCCTACCGCGGCCGGGGCGTGTCCAACGTGCACCCGGCCGACGAAGCGTTGTCGCTGCCCGCCGGCCGGCACTCCCGCGGCCTGGCCCGGCTCGCGGTCCTGGAAGCCGTGAGAGGCTCCTTCGACCAGGCCCAGGCCGCGATCGAGCGACGATGCGGAAGAGTGCTGGGCAAGCGCCGCCTCGAAGAGCTGGTGATCGCCGCGGCCGTCGACATCGCCGCCTACTACGCGATGAAGATCCCCACCCCGTGCACCCGTGAGATGCCGCTGGTCCTCCAGGTCGACGGCAAAGGCGTGGTGATGCGCCCCGAAGCCCTGCGCGAGGCCACCCGTCGGGCCGCAGCCAAGACCGCGGCGGCCGGACGGCGCGGACGCCTGGCTCCCGGGGAGAAACCCAACCGCAAGCGCATGGCAACGGTGGCCTGCGTCTTCGACACCGCACCTGCCCCGCGCCGGCCGCACGACATCGTGCATCCGCCCGGCGGCCGCAGCGAGAGCCGGACGCCGAGGCCGGGTCCGAAAGCGGAGCGCAAATGGTGCACCGCCTCGGTGATCCGTCCTCCGGAGCAGGTCATCACCGACGCCTTCGACCAGGCCCAGGCCCGCGACCCGCAGCATCTGCGGGACTGGATCGTGCTCGTCGACGGCGCCCGCCACCAACTCGACCTGATCCAGGACGAAGCCTCCCGCCGCGGCATCCGCCTGCACGTCCTGCTCGACTTCGTCCACGTCGCCGAGTACTGCTGGACGGCCGCGCACGCCTTCCATCCTCCCGGCAGCCGGGAGGCCGAGACCTGGGCCGCGGACAAACTCACCGCGATCCTCGCCGGACACGCCGACCGCGCCGCCACCGAGATGACCGCCCAGGCCGCAGCCGAACAGCTTCCCGCCACCCGCCGCGAGGCCGTCACCACCTGCCACCGCTACCTCACCGGCCACCTGGACCAACTCCACTACGACACCGTCCTCGCAGCCGGCTGGCCCATCGCCACCGGCGCCGTCGAAGGCGCCTGCCGCCACCTGATCGCCGACCGCCTCGACATCACCGGCGCCCGCTGGGGACTCGACGGCGCCGAAGCCGTCCTCCGACTCCGCGCACTGATAACGAACGGCGACTTCGAGGACTACTGGATCTTCCACACGGCCCGCGAACATCAACGCCTCTACCCCAGCCCCGACCAGCAGAACTACAGCCTCACCGCCTGATCACGGCGGTCGTTCGAAACGAACTGCACTCCGCCGCCGACCTTACTTGGGGCGACGGCCGCCGAGAGCGCGCGCGAGTTCGCCGACCGGCGCCAGCATGTGTCCGCCATCGCCCGCGCACCACCACACAACCTCGCGATCGCGCTCCGAGGCGTGGACGCCGAGGTCATGCCCGGGGCACACCGGCCATACCTGCCAGGTCCATTCGAGCAGGCTCTCCTGGATCAGGATCGCCAGGCCGGTCAATGCCATGGCTGGGTCGTCGCACATGTTCGGCAGGATGGGGCCGTCCCAGTTGAGCCGTTCGCCGTCGGCAAGACGGACACCGGCTCCCACCGGGAACCAGTCCTCCAGGATCTCGATCTCCGGTTCGCCTTCGATCCCACGCGTGGGCAGGTCGCGGGCTACGACTCGCAGTGCGGCGCGCAACGTCTCCAAACGTTCGGGGGCGAGGTCGAAGCCGGGGTCGAAGCCCACGTCGTCCAGGATGCGCCGGGCCAGGACGGTCATCTCCGCCTGCGGCACCTCGGCCGGGTTCCGCTCGACGACCTCCAGGACGGCGTCGGTGTGATGGAACCAGTCGAGCAGTTCGCAGGCGAGAGCGACGGCGTCCTGTGGGTCAAGGCTGTCCTCGCGCACGCCGAGGTAGACCCTTCGCATCAACTGTTCGGTATCCGCTTCGTACTCAGCCATGGTGTCTCTCACCGGCCCAGTATCCCGACGAAGCACGGTTCCCCGCCGCATGGTTTTCCAGCATGACGTCTGACCCACTCACCAGCGGAACCATGACCCCACAACTTGATCGCGGCCGTCACTAGAAAGGAACCGCACCCATCAGGGATCGGGACGGGAAGTTCCTACGGCCGTTCGATGAGGTGCTCTGGAGGCGTTTGCGTGTGCGGGCAGGTGGCAAACAGGGCCCGGCGCATGATGCCCGGTCGTCCTGCGGATAGGCAGACTTGACCATGTCTTCGGGGCCACCATGGGGCATGACGGGTTGGCGGCGGGTGTGTTGGTGGGGGCTTGCTCTGCTGGGAGTGGGTGCGGCTGTGTGGCTGTTGGTCTGGGTGACGGCCGCGCACCCGGAAGGATCCGGTCAGGCCTGGGGCGTCGCCGGGTCGGTGGCCGGGGTGGCCGCGGTGGGAGTTTCGCTGTGGCAACTGCACGTGCCGGCCTCCGGCCCCGCCCCGGTGGGCGGTCCCCCTGCGACAGCACCCGGCCCCGTACCGCCGCCCGCGCCTGCGGAGCCGGTGACCGGTGCGCGGGGAGCGATCGTGGCACGGGGGAATGTGAAAGGAGCCTCGACCCGAACCACCGGGCCGACACCGCCCGCCTCCGCGGCGGCTCCGCCCGGTGGTTCGCCGGGGTTGACCGGCAGCGACGGTGCGATCGTCGCGGGCGGGGACGTCGACGACTCGCATACGGAGTACCACCCGTGAGGATCAGGAAGCCCAGGAAGGCATCGGGTCAGCCGGTGGAGCCCGCTAGGTTCCGAGGGACCGATGGCGCGATCGTCGCAGGCGGCGACGTGACCGGCTCGTCGACACTGTCCATCAAGGTAGAGCAGGCGCTCGTACTCCCTCCAGAGGCGTATGCGCCGATCCCGGACGATGCTGCGGACTGCGGAGTGTCGAACATCGGGACCAGGCTGTTCGTCGGCCGCACCGATGAACTCGCAGAGCTGGAGGAGGCGTTCACCCGCCCCGGTGAGGTCGTCGTGCACGCGGTACACGGGCTGGGCGGAGTCGGCAAGTCGGCGCTCGCCGCGCGCTGGGCGGCCCGACGGCACGAGAAGGTGCGGTGGTGGATCACCGTCGACGACGCGGGCGTGGACGCGGTCGATGCGGGGATGGGCTCCCTCGCGCGGGCCCTGCAGCCCGGGCTGGCCGGGATGCCCGCCGAGTTGCAGACCGAACGAGCGGTGGCCTGGCTCGCCACCCATGACGGTTGGCTGCTCGTGCTGGACAACGTCAAGGAACCCGGACATATCCACCCCCTCCTGGATCGCATGCCTGTCGGCCGCGGCCGGTTCCTAGTCACCACTCGCCGTGCGACCGGCTGGCACGACGACGCGACCACCATTCGCCTCGGTGTGTTCAACCCGGCCGACGCAGTCGACCTTTTTACCCGCATCCTCACCCACCAAGGCCTCCGTGATGCCGATGGCGCCGACACCCTGTGCGAAGAACTCGGCTACCTGGCCCTGGCGGTGAGACAGGCCGCTGCGTTCTGCGCCGAGACCGGGATCAACCCTCGCGCCTACCTGGACATGCTGGCGCGGTGGCCCGCCACGATGTTCGCCGCCGAGGGCGGCGGCTCCGAACGGACCATTGCCCGGATCTGGCGCCTCACCCTGGGCCACTTGGAAGGCACCCCCCTCGCCGGCGACATCCTGCGGATCCTGGCCTGGTACGCCCCCGACAACATCCCCCGTGACCTACTCCACGGCCTCGCCGAACGGCCCCAACTCGCCGCCGCGGTAGGCCGACTCGTCGCATACAGCATGATCACCGACAACCACGACGGCAGCCTGAGCGTCCACCGCCTCGTCCAGGCCCTCGCCCGCACCCCCGACCCCCACGACCCCCATCGCCTTCCCAAAGCCATCGATCACGCCCGAGGCCAAGCCACCGCCTGCCTCGCGGACACCTTCCCCGCCGACGTCGACCGGCCCGAGACCTGGCCTCGGTGCAGGGCCCTCCTCCCGCACATCGACTCTCTTACCCGCCACCACACCGCCGGCCACGACACCGCCCACACCGCCTACGCCCTCGACCGAGCCGCCACATACCGAATCGGACAGGGCGCACTCGCCCCCACCATCCCCGCTCTTCGACGTGCCCTCGCCGCCCAGGAGCGGGTGTCGGGCGTAGATCACCCCGACACGTTGCACTCGCGCAATAACCTCGCATACGCGTACCGGCAGGCGGGGGACCTGGACCGGGCCATCGCCCTACACGAACGCACCCTCGCAGAGCGGGAGCGAGTACTGGGTGAAGACCACCCCGACACTCTGCACACGCGCAACCTCCTCGCGGGCGCGTACCGGATGGCGGGGAACCTGGACCGGGCCATCCCCTTGTACAAGCGCACCCTCGCAGAGCGGGAGCGAGTATTGGGCGTAGATCACCCCGATACTCTGCATACGCGCAATAACCTCGCATCCGCGTACCGGCAGGCGGGGGACCTGGACCGGGCCATCGCCCTACACGAACGCACCCTCGCGGACAGCGAACGAGTACTGGGCGAAGACCACCCCGACACCCTCCACTCGCGCAATCTCCTCGCGTATGCGTACCGGGAGGCGGGGGACCTGGACCGGGCTATCCCCCTGCACGAACGCACCCTCGCAGAGCGGGAGCGAGTACTGGGTGAAAACCACCCCGACACCCTGCACACGCGCAACAACCTCGCGTATGCGTACCGGATGGCGGGGGACCTGGACCGGGCCGTCGCCCTGCACGAACGTACCCTCGCAGAGCGGGAGCGAATACTGGGCGAAGACCACCCCGACCTCCTGCATACGCGCAACAACCTCGCATCCGCGTACCGGGAGGCGGGGGACCTGGACCGGGCCATCACCCTGTACGAACGCACCCTCGCGGACAGTAAACGGGCGTTGAGCCCAGGCCATCCGATGATCGCGAAAGTGCGGGCGAACCTGGAACGGGCGCGGTCCACGTAGCGGTTCCGGAGGCGGCCGTTGGGCGGATGTAGTCATCTGGAGGGCATCGCCGCGATCCGTGACTTCCAGGCAGTCGATCTTGATCCGGCCCCGAGCGTGACCTTGCGGTTTCGAAACGATCTATGCGGTGCTCAGCTCGGCCGGTCAGGCAAATGCCCAGCTCGGCCTGTCCCTTGAAAGGAGCCACACCCATCCTAGACCTGCGCCGCAATGGCCATCGGTCCGTTGGCGCTGTCGATCAGCCAGGCGTCCACAGCCTTTGCCCGTACGTCAGCCGGCCTGGGCTTGGACGACGCTGCTGCTGGTGAACTGCTGCTTCCTGCCGCCTAGTGAGTGGACGAGCAGGCGCAGGGGCCGCGGCAGATCCCGGGGGAGGTCGGCGGGTGCGGTGACCAGCCAGTGTGTGCGCATTGTCCTGCCTGCCGCGAGGGCAGTGGGCCGGGTTTTCCGCGTGGGGACGGCTTTCCAGCCGTCGGGGACGAGTAGTTCCGGAGTGACGACCGCGGTGGCCCGCGCTGTAACAGTGGTGGTGATAAGTGCCGGTGTGCCCGGTTCTATGAGGACGGGACCATCCGATGGTGTCCCGATGGAGAGGGTGAGCCGGGGGTCCTGCATCCGCCATGACTGCCAAGCGGTAACTCCCACGGCACTGCCCGAGGTGCGTGTGGCGGTCAGCCTGAGCGCACTGGTCGTGACGGCCGACCGCAGCAGAATCCGGTTGAGGGTTCCCTTGCCCGGAGTCTGTGGGGTGCGTTCCTGACCGGGTAGGAGGTGCCATCCACCGAGCTCATCGAGGTACTCGAGTTCGAAGGTGTCAGGCGTGCGGACACCGCCGCCGTCGTCGTAGAAGGCGATCCGCAGGTCGGACACAGGTGTGGGGACACCGAAGTCCACAGTCAGCCAGTCACCGGCGTTGGGACTGCCGTAGTTGGTCCACCGCGAAGACGGAGTGTCGATGTGGAGGTCTTGTCCGTCGGTGGCCTTGGCTGGGCTGTCGAGGGGGAAGGTGTAGGAGGCGCGTGCGAGGGGGTAGCCCTTCTGCTCGACGTTCGCCAGGTCGTCGACCTCATGGGCAAGGGTGTGCAGCACGGTCTCGCCGATGCTGAGCGTCACCGGCTCCAGTCCGGTCTGACGGTGTATCTGCCGGCCGTCGAGCCATACGGTCAGACCGGCCCCGTGTCCGTAGTAGCGGCCGCTGCTGTCGAAGAGCACGCTGAGGTTGTGCCCGTGGTAGGGGAGGTTCTCCACGGCGAAGTGGTCCCAGTCCCGCGGTACCAGCGGGGCGATGGTGACGGTGGCGTCGGGCTGGGAACGGACGCCGAGGAGCCCGGAGAGCACCAGATCGTTGAAGGTGGAGTGGTTGTAGTCCTCACTGTGCCCACGGCTGTCGTAGATCCAGCGGTCCTCGTCAGGGTGGTGTGCCTCGGCGACGTACGGTTTGCCGTCTTTACGGTGGGACAGGGCATAGGCGCGGAGCACGGCGTAGTAACCGGCGCGGTCGACGTGGGACTGAACCGGATAGTCGATGAGAAGGTTGGCCAGGGCGGTGAGGGTCTGGCTGGTGGCGTACGGCCAGCTCGGGCCGTTCCAGCGGCAGCAGCCTTCCAGGGCCTGGTACATGAACCACTTGCTGCGCCGTTCGACGGTGGTAGGGCCGAAAGGCGCCATAAATCCGTCAGGATGAAGGAGTTGCGCCCATGCTGCCGAGTTTTCCGCCGGCGCCATGTGGAAGTACCAGGGCAGGAAGCCGATTTGCTCACGGTCGGCGATTCTGTGCCGTTGGGGATTGTTGTCCCGCATGACGTGCTTGTAGAACTGGTCCTCCGCGTCCCACAACCACCGCTCCTGATTCGTTTGGAGGGCACGGGCGCGGTCGTCGTAGCGGTCTGCCTTCACGGCATCACCTCTCTGGCCGCGACGCCGCAGGAGTGCGGCAATCGCCCTGGCATCGCCGTACTGGTAGGCATTGAGAGTGGGTCGAAACCCGTCCCCGCCGTGGTAAGGGTCGTCACTCTGGTGAGAGCTTGCGGTGTACTCCATCGCGTCCCACACCGGTGTCTGCCAATAGAGACCGACGGCGTCGTCGAACTGCGGGGCCCATCTCTCCCATTGACGTTCCAGTACGTCCAGCAGGCCCAAGGCGTGGTCCCATCGACCGTCCGTCGACGCCCGGGCCACGACGGCGTCCGCGATCCAGAAGGAGTACTGGTGCGCCCAGTCGGTGGTGTTCTTGTTGAGGAAGTCCACAGCCGGTTTGGGTCCTGAGCCACTGCCACGCAGCCAGTAGCCGATGTAGTCGTCGAGGTAGCGATAGTCGCGCAGCCAGCGGGCCTCGCGGATGTGATGGGCGGCAGCGGCGACGATCCCCCCGTGCGGCGCGGAGTAGCCGACCGGACCCAGGAACTCCGAGAGGATCCACCCCTCCTGAGGTCCGGTGTACTTCAGCGCGTGCTTGGTCACGCGCCAGCGGTAGTAGTAGGTGTCCCGTATAGCGGCGTCAGGCAGGTCGACGAAGGGGATATTCGCCTCGTACCACTCTGCCTCCGGCAGGTCCCCGAGCAGCGCCTTGTGGTCGAGGAAAGCCGTTCCCGGACCCACCTCCGGATATACCGCAGGAGTGAACGACCGCTCGCCGACCGCGTGCGCCGTTCCCGAACGGCTGCTCGCCGCCTCCGCTCGGGGCGGTACCGCCCCGCTCAGGGCCACCGCGCCGAGGGCCGCAGCGCCGCTGTAGAGAAGTCGCCGACGATCGAGATCCATGCGCGTACTCCTTCTGCGAGAACGAGTGGACAGAGCTGTCCGGGCGCCTGACGGACCGTGCCGGACAGCTCTGCCTGCCGGAGGTTCGTGCTCAGACTGCCATGGGTCGATCCGCAGTTGAAGGGTCTGTGCAACGTTGGAAAGAGGGCCCTGAATCCGGTTGTCGGTGGCGGTCCCCTCCGTTTCGCCAGGGCCAGGTGTCGGAGATCCGTAGGCGGAGGCGGCGGCCTCCGCGGGTGATGCGGGCGGCGGTGTGAAGGAGCCGGTAGCGGAGCTTCTTCGGCTCGGCGGTGGCCGACTCGCCTTCCAGGAGCAGGGTTTGGGGCCAGGCCGGCAGGTCAGCGCCGGTCAGTGCCAGTTCGAGCAGGCGGCGTTGATCTGGAAGTGGCGGGAGGGGAAGCGGCCGATGCCGGTGGTCTTGCCGCTGCGGATGCGGTCTTCAACGCGGGCGTGCGCGCGGTGGCGGACCTCCAGATGCTGCAAGGAGCCCTCGCCGTAGGGAGTGTCGGTGAGAAAGACCTGGTGGCGCATGCCTTCTTCCATGTCGAACGGTGATAGCTAAGCGCCCGGGTGCGGACGCTCTCGCCGCACGATGACCCGCGTGCCGTCCGGGTAGTCGGCCAGGTCGATCATGCCGGTCAGCTCGGCGACTTCCGCGCCCTCGCGCAAGGTGCCGTCCTGTTCGAGTTCGGGATGCCAGACATGCTCGGGCAGGGCTCGGATCGTGCGGCGGACCAGCTCGGTGACGGGGTATCCGACGGAGAGGCAGGTGAGGATCCCGCGCGAGTGGAGGGTGCGTATGTGGCGCACGAAAACTTGCGCTCCTCCGGCGCTGTCCGCGCGGATGAGGATGCGTGTGCCGTGGCGGTGGGCGTCGGGGATCTGGGCGAGCGCCTGGTCAAGAACGGTGATGTGGTCGGCGGCGGTGTTGGCACCGGCGTTGCCGGGCCTGAGAACTCCGGCCAAGGCTTCGCCGGTGTTGTCCAGGAAGCACAGCAGCGGGTGATAGCCGAAGCCGCGCTTGTAGGTCGCCGCTCCCAGAAAGTGCCTCCTGCTGTGATGACAGAGACCTTCGGCAAGCCTCATCTTCCCAGCTCGGAAGGCACTTTCGCTTTCCGCTCAAGACTTCGGACACTGCCGTAAGCGAAACGCGCAGACTAGTGCGCACCGAGGGACAGAGCAATGCCTGTGCAACCACAGGGAGTTGAGGGACCGTACAACCGACCCCCGGAACGCAACCTGAACCCGACCCGAAGTCGGCCCGGACTCAGACAGTCCCAGGTATAACAAGCCCCGACTCGTACGCCACGATCACCAGCTGTGCCCGGTCCCGCGCCCCCAACTTGCCCATGATCCGGCTGACATGGGTCTTCGCGGTCAGCGGGCTGAGCCCCAACGCGTCGGCGATCTCGGAGTTGTTGAGTCCCCGCGCGACCAGCGCGAGCACCTGCCGTTCCCGTTCGGACAGCCCGCTCGGCCCGCCCACCGCGGATGTCGTCCCGGTGTTCGGCGCGCGCAGAAAACGGGCGATCAGCCGCGAGGTGGGACCGGGCGAGAGGAGGGATTCCCCCGCGGCCACCGTCCGGATGGCGTCGAGGAGTTCGGCCGGCCTGATGTCCTTCACGAGGAAGCCGGACGCCCCGGCCCGCAGTGCCTCGACGATGTGCTCGTCGGTCTCGTACGTCGTCAGGACGAGCACCTTCACCCCCGCGAGATCCTCGTCGGCGGCGATGAGCCGGGTCGCCTCGATTCCGTCGAGGTCGGGCATGCGGATGTCCATCACGATGAGATCGGCCCGCGCCGACCGGGCCAGCGACACGGCCTCCCGCCCGGTGCCCGCCTCGGCGACGACCTCCATGTCCCCGGCCGACGAAACGAGCATCGCGAAGGAGGCCCGTACGAGGTTCTGGTCGTCGGCCAGCAGTACGCGGATGGTCATCGAACCTCGTCCTCCCGGGACAGCGGCAGTGTGGCGGTCACCTCGAAGCCCTCGGCGGGCCCCGGACCGGCGTTCAGTGTGCCGCCCACGCTACGGGCCCGCTCCCGCATTCCGACAAGCCCGAACCCCCGCGTGCCGTCGGACGGGCCCACCCCGCCGCCCGAGCCGTCGTTCCCGCCCGTCCCGTCGTCCCTGACACTCACCCGCAGTGCGCCGTCCGCGGTCCACAGCCCCACCCGCACGGTGAGGTCCTCGCGGCCACCGTGACGTACGGCGTTGGTGAGCGCCTCCTGCACGATCCGGTACGCGGCGGCGCCCACGGAGGGCGGGATGCCGTCCGCGCGGACGGACAGTTCGACCTTGGCCCCGGCCACCCGGCCGGTCTCCGCGAGCCCGGCCAGTCCGTCGATCCCGGGCAGCGGCCCCCGCATGTCGCCGGCCCCGGAGACGGAACCGGCCCCCGCTCCCACGACCGTGTCATGCGCCCGCAGCACCTCCAGCGTCGTACGCAGTTCCCCCCGGGCGGTACGGCAGGTCCCCGCGATGTCGTCCAGTGCCTGGGCGACGGCTTTGCGGTCGAGGCGCTCGGGGTCGGCGGTGAGGACGTGGGCCGCCACGGACGTCTGCACGCCGATGAGCGTGATGCTGTGGGCGAGCAGGTCGTGCAGGTCACGGGCGATCCGCAGCCGTTCCTCGGCGACGCGGCGCCTGGCCTCCTCCTCCCGGGTGCGTTCGGCCCGTTCGGCTCGTTCGACGACGGAGGCGACGTACCGGCGGTAGTAGCGGACGTCGATACCGATGAACAGGACCGCGATGATCCAGCCGGAGATCTCCAGGGACTCCAGCGCCCCCTTCGGGTTGGTGAGGCCGTTGCTGATCACTGTCGGGCCGAGGACGGCGACACCGGTGAGCAGCGTGCGGCGCACAGTGCCGGTCGCCGCGACGGTGTAGAGCGCCAGGATGGTCGCGGGGATGGGCAGGGCGGGGTTGTAGTCGAGGGCGTAGTACGGAGCCACGCAGGCCACCACCCCGAGCAGGGCCACCACCGGATGGCGGCGCCGCCATACGAGGGGCACGTGCCCGGCGAGCAGCAGCGTCCAGCCGAGCGGGTCGGGCCGGATCCCTTCGCCGCCCATCAGGGAGATGGCTACGGCCAGCACGGCGACGCCCAGCGCGAGGACCGCGTCGTTGCGGGTGCGGTGCGGTGCGGTCAGCGGTTCGCGGTTGACGGCGGACATGATGCGCTCGACGCGACGGGACCGCCCGCCGCCACCGGCCGCCGTCTCCGACGCCGACCGGTCGCGTACCCCTGCTGTGGTCGTTCCCCGTTCTTCCACGGCTCCATCTTCCGGTACTCGTGCGGGAACCTGGGCGCCCCTCCGAAAGGAGGGGCGCCCAGGCGGGTCCGCCGGATCAAGGTGCACGATCAGCGTGCTCGACCAGAGCGTTCGATCGAGGCGGCCTTCGGTAAGCGTGCTCAGGGTGCGCTGACGCTTTCCGGCTGCCGGGGCGGCTCGGTCGGTCCGCTCGACCCGGCCGGTTCGGCCGGCCCGGGCTCCCGTGAGAGCACGCCCGGCCACCACACCTTCCGGCCCAGAGCGACGCTGGCGCTGGTCACCAGGTACGTCCGTACGAGGAAGGTGTCGAGCAGGACGCCGACGGCGATCACGAAGCCGAGCTGGACCAGCTGCACCAGGCCCATGTTCGTCAGCACGGCGAAGGTCGCGGCGAGGACGAGTCCGGCGGAGGCGATGACGCCGCCGGTGGTGCGCAGTGCGGTGAGTGCCGCCGTGGCCGGTTCCGCTCCCGCCAGGGACTCCTCCCTCATCCGGTGCATGAGGAAGATGCCGTAGTCGACGCCGAGGGCGACCAGGAACACGAAGGACAGCAGTCCGAGCCCCGGGTCGGTGCCCTTGAGGCCGATGAGCGGTTCGAAGACCAGTCCGCCGATCCCGAGGGAGGCGCCCCACACCGCGACAACCGCGACCACCAGGAGCAGCGGGGCGACCAGACTCCGCAGCAGCCCGATCAGGATGAGCATCACGGAGACGAGGACGAGCGGTACGACGATCTTCGTGTCCCGGGCGTTGGTGACCTCCAGGTCAATCTGCTGGGCGCTGTCCCCGCCCACGTAGGAGCCCTTCAGTTCGTCCCGCAGGGACTTGATGGTGGCGGTCTCTCCCGCCGACTGGGGTGCGCTCTTGGCGAAGACGGAGATCTCGGTCCAGCCGTCTCCCGTACGCCCCTTCTCCGCGCTGTCGACTCCCGGGGTGCCGAGGACGGCCTCGAGGGTCTCGTCGGCGCGGCCCTGGGGGGTTATCACGTCGATGGGCTGGCTGCCGCGCCCGGGATAGGCCTTGGCAAGGGTCTCCATCGCGACGACGGCTTCCGGCTTGTTGACGAAGGAGTCCTCCTGCTTGAGCGGTCCCGGCAGGTTGAGCGAGCCCAGGGCCAGGGCGCCGAGCAGTACGGCACCGCTCGCGAGTACGGTCAGCGGTCTGCGTCCGGCAGAGCTGCCCATCGCCGAGAACAGGCTCCGCCGCTGCTTGGGCGTGCTCCCGAAGGCGGGCACGAGCGGCCAGAACACCCGCCGTCCGACCAGTACGAGGATGGCGGGGAGCAGGGTCAGCATCGCGATCAGCGCGCACAGCACACCGATGGTGCCCAGCGGGCCCATGCCCCGGCTGCTGTTGAGGTCGGCGGCGAGCAGGCACAGCAGTCCGGCGGCGACGGTGCCGGAGGAGGCGAGCACGGCGGGCCCGCAGCCGCGCAGGGCGGCGACCATGGCCTCGTACGGTCGCTCGATGCGCCGCAGCTCCTCCCGGTAGCGCGAGACGAGCAGCAGCGCGTAGTCCGTGCCCGCCCCGAACACGAGGATCGTCATCACACCCGAACTCTGCCCCGAGACGGTCGTGCCGAAGGCCTGGTTGAGGCCGTAGGCGACACCCATCGACATGTAGTCGGCGATCCCAGCAACGACGAGGGGCACGAGCCACAGCACGGGGCTGCGGTAGATCAGAATCAGCAGTACGGCGACGACGGCGACGGTGCTGAAGAGCAGCGGTCCGCCGAGCGAGTCGTAGACCGCGCCGGAGTCGGTGGACAGCGCGCCGGTGCCGCCCACATCGACGCTCAACCCGCCTTCGCCTTGGGCGACTTCGCGGACGTCGTTGACGAGCTTGTCCTGCTGCTCCTCGTTCGCCCCGGGCTCGTTGCTGGCGACCGGGTACATCAGGGTCGTGCCGTCCTTGGACGGAATCCCCTTGGGAGCACCGCCGATCAGCTCGTGCTGCCGGGTGATCTCCGCGACCTGCCCGGCCGCGGTCTCCCGGTCGGCGGCGCTGAGCCCGCCGTCCCGGTGGTAGACGAGCACCATCTCGGTGGTCTCGCCACCGGGCAACTTCTCCTCGATCTTCGCCACTTGCGTCGAGTCCGCGCTCGCCGGCAGGTAGTCGGTGACCTTGTCGTGCTGCACGTCGGCGAGCTTCGCCGCGAACGGCCCGACGAGCGCGATCACCGCAATCCACAGCCCGAGCACCGCCCATGGAACGGCTCGCCCGCGCCCCGTCCTCGTCGTGGTTGTCTCTCCGGCCCTCATTAACCGATCTCCCTCCGGGTGACGTCTGCTTCGGTCCCCAGACTTCCGGTGAGAATCACGGCTTTCGTCGGGCGGGAGGGCGAGGTGACGCGTACTGCCGGGGGCGACGGCGGGTGCGGATTACTCCCTGGGGAGTAGTCGGCGGACGGCGCGCCGCCCCGGAAGGGGCGCGGGGAACCGCGCGACCAGCCCTCACCGACCCGCTGCAGAAATGAATCCCCCGCCGGGAGGGCGCGAGGGGCCCGGGCCCACCCGGGGCTCACGACGCCGTCCGCATCACCGTGAGCAATCGCGTCACATCATCCGCACAGATCGTCAGCGCAGCGCCCACCGTAGCGAGGGTCTCCCGTTCGGCAGGCGTGTACGGCCCGTCGGCGAGAGCGATATGGGCGCCCTGGAGGAGGATGGCCTCCCGGTCGGCGGGGGCCAGGTGGGGCGCCAGCGGGTCCAGGGTCTCGTGGAGCTCCATCGCCAGCCCGGGCCCGCAGGGTTCGCCGAAGATCCGGCGCCATGCGGTGAGGGTGGAGGCGACCGGACTGTATACCTCGCGCTGGTCGCGCAGGAGGGCCAGGTCGGCCGGCAATTGCCTCGCCGCCGTCGGCGAGCATCACCGCCAGGTCGACCGTTACCCGGCCGGGATCGTGGCCGGTGCCGCGCGGCCGCAACCGGTGCAGCGCATTGGCGAAGGAGCCGGTCAGACCGGTGGCGTCGGCGAGAATCGTCCCAGCTCAGAAGGCACTTTCGTGTCTCCGCTCAAGATCCGGACACGGCATCAAGTGAAACGCGCAGGCTAGTGGTGGCTCCAGTGGCGATGGACCTGTTGCACGTCGGCTTCAAGGACATCGCGCAGGTCGTCGTTGCTCGAGGGCATGTCCAGGCCCAGGGCACTGGCGATCTTGCGGTAGGACGTGGTCATGTCCGGGTCTCCCGCGGCGACGAGAGAGGACAGGAGTGCCTGGTCGGCCGGAGTGCTCTGGTCGACGAGCGTCAGGACCTGCATCCGGTCCGCGAGGGTCGTGCGGGGGAGTGCGGTTCCGAGTTGCTGTTCCAGCCCGGCCCAGGTGGTGGTGCGCTGTTCGCGCGCCGACTTCTTCAGGGCCTCGCGCACGGCGGCGGCCGCGGCCTGAAGCACGTCCGGTGCCAGTTCCCGGCGTGCCGGGTTCGGCCGGTCCTTCCTCGATGGCTCCGACGTCCTTCTGATCCAGAACCGGGCATCGCGCCGCTCGTCGGCGGACAGCCAGTCGCCGGCGACGTCCACGACGGTTTCCAGCTCTCGCGCGAGCTCGCGCTGTTGGTCGGCGAAGAGGTGGAAGCGCTGTTTGTCGAGGTGGTCAAGGATGAACCGGGCTCGCCGCAGGGCCGCCCGACGGTCCCGCCGTTCCCGGTGCGAGGCCTTCGGTGCTGCCGTCTGCTGCGGCCGCTTCCTCTCCCTCTTCGCTGGTGTCGACCGCGGCGTGGACGCGTCTTTGCCTGCGGGCTGATGCCGGGGAATTGCCTTCGTCCTGGCGGGTGGGCGTTTGGGGCGAGGCGCCAGCAGGGGGTGAAGTAGGGGCCGTGCCGAGGTGCGGGGAGGTGGTCCTGCCGGCGGACGAAGGCGCAGGCCGCGGCCAGGACGCGCTGCTCGTCGGCGCCGGCTCCGCGCCGGGTGAGGGCGGTGGCCCTCTGCAACTGGGAGCGCACGTCCCAGGCCCGGCGCTCGCCTACAGCCGCTTCGAGATCGGCGAAGACCCGCTGCTGGTAGTCCTCATAGCCAGCCAGCCAGCCAGCCAGCCAGCCAGCCAGCCAGCCAGCCAGCCAGCCAGCCAGCCAGGACCGGGCTTCGGCCAGCGCCTCCTCTGCCTCCGCTCGAACCGCGGGGTCGAGCCGGTCGAGGAACTCGACACTGCCGTCACACAGCCGTCGGACATGCTCAACCGTTCCGGCGCGCTGGGCGGCCTCGATACCGCGGATGAAGCGGATGACGTTCTCCGGCAAGACTCCCGGCCGATACGCCTGATCGGCCCGGGCGGGCGCGGGGCTGGTGAGTGTGGACTGGCGCCGCAGGATGTCCGTGGCGGCCGGGGTGATCAGGCCGTCCTCACTCCAGGAACAGTCGGCCAGCGGCACCCACTCGGTGGGCCGGGCCAGGCTCTGCGTACCGATCCACACCCTGCGGCCGGCGACGACTCTCGCATCGGACCCGGTACACGTACGGGCAGCGGGAGAGCACCCCCGGCTCCGGCATCACGCCCGGGCCCAGGACAGGGGTGTTGCCGCCCGCTCAGTCCCGCGCCACGGAGCCGTCCATGTGGACCCGCAGCGCCAGGCCGTCGTCGAGGTCGACGTCCAGCAGCGAGCCGATCGGCGGCGGGAAGGCGAAGTGACCGGTGAGGCCGTAGTCCAGGAGCGAGTGGGACATCGCCGACTTCACATACAGGTGATCGGCGCTGGACTGTCCGAACCTTCGGCCGGCGGCAGTCGTGCGGGGCGCCGTTGGGCTGCGGGTGATGCTGGAAGTGGCACTGGCGGTCGACGTACAGCTTGTGCGCGAGCTGGGCGCCGCAGCCGCCGAGCAGGAGCCCGCACCAGAAGGTGTCGTGGCCGTGCACGCGACGGAAGGCGTCCAGTTGGACGGCCTCGGTCGGCAGGATGACGGGCACGTCCGAGCGCTCGTCACCGATCACCGCCGTCTGCACCAACCGTGTGTCCCGCACGTCGACGCCCCCCAACCACCCGCATCCACGATAGATCCGCAGGCGGAACGGCCGACAGGGCGCGAACCGTGCTGGGTCGTCGGGTCAACTCCGGGGTGTGGCACCTCACCCAGCGCGCGCCCTCATCTGAGCCTCGTCCCGCCCGGATCCGGCAGGCGCGCAGACGGCGAAGCCCGCGGGACCGTCACCGGCGGCCGGCGCACCTCTGTTGCGGCGAGTGCTCGGCAGAGGGACTGAGTTGGTGACGAGGCCAGCCTTCAGGTGCCCGGACGGTACGCCGACACCTCCATGGCAACCGGTAGTTCGAGTTCGGTCGCAGGACCAGCACCGGATGTGAGAGGAATCGTGTCGGAGAGCTGACGGTACCTCTCCGATGGGTGACCACGCACGGAACGAGGGGGCCCCTCATGGAGCCGGACACCGGGCCTGAAGCCATCAAGCCGCGCCCCGACTACCCGCCGAAGACGTCTCCGCCTCCGAAAAGGCCACCGTCGCCGCCACCGCCGCAGACGCTGCTGGAAGCGTCTGCTCTTCCCATGCCTCAGCGTGGCGGCCGTGCGGGCCGGCCGGTGATGAAGAACCGTCAGGGCGCCTCCTGGTCGCTGGAGGCGCAGCCCTGGGCGCCGGGCAATGCCTTCGCCGAAGTGACGGGACGGCTGGACAAGTGGGGTCTGCGGACACCGGACGCCCTGGAGGCCCTCGTGCGCCAGTTGGTGACCACGGTCGTGGCGGACGGTGGCCGGCACATCAGCCTCCACCTCGCCGAGCAGAACGATCAGGCTCTCCTCCTGGCCTTCAGCCACCATCCCCATCCAACGCAGGCGCAGGACGACGACGTACTGACCCGCCTACGCGAACTCGGCGCCGTCAGCTGCGGGACAGAGATGACCGGCGAAGGCCGCCAGGTCTGGGCAGTGCTCGACCTGGTCACCTGACGACATCCTCCGCAAGGGCGGCCGCCGCCACCGGATTGGCGCCCTCAGGGCTCGCGCAGCGCCGGGAAGACTGCCGCGCCCTGTGTGGCGCATGGCGCGAACACCACCAGCACTGAACGCTCCGCTCCGCACCCACCCATCGGACACTTCCGCCCCGCCCCCACAGAGGACCCATGCCTGCGTATCCAACTGCCCGCACGCACCGACCGGTCGCGGACTGTCCGGCTGCCGACGCCTTCACCGCCGCTACGAGCGCAAGCCGGAACACTTCCTTGCCTTCACCGCCATCGCCGCAACCCTCATATGCCACCGCAGACTCACCAACTGAAATGACTTCTAAACCGCTCGCAGCCTGGCAGGACGGGTGGGCGCCCAGCACTCATCCGCGCGGGGCCGCCATCGTCGCCGCGGCTCCCCGGACACCGGGATCGATCCGATACAGCAGCAATGGCACATCGGCCGAGAAGTCACCCTGGCACAACCCCGCCGAGGAGGTGTCTCCCGCGGCCCCGCAGCTGTGATGGCGGCCGGCTCTGGCGGCGCCGGCGGCGAATTCACCAGATTCGACCTCCCCCTCCCGGCCGACGGAGCAGGCTCGTCCGCCACCCCGCTGGGCTACGAGGTGAACCCGGGCGGATGGATCAGGCTGCCCGACGGCACCGAGCTCCCACCACTGAGCTGGACCAGCTTCGGCGACGACTTCTCCACGTACCCACAGGCACACTCCTGCGTGGCGACAACGGCTGGATCGGCCACGTCGGAAACATCGACCAGATCACCGCAGCATGGATGCACCTCGACCCACGGGCAGCTCCCCACACACCGGTACCAACCGACACCGGCCTCCACATGGTGCCCGCCCTGACAGCCCCGCGATCCACATCCCCATCACACCCCGCACCACCCACGACGCACCACGCCCGCCCACGACCACAGAACCGCACCCGGCACAGCGAACAGAAGCAACGGAACGGACGGAAACGCTCTCCCCCGCCGAACAGCCTCCCCCTCCCAGGCGACGCAACTGGCCGAGCGCGAACTGACGCCGCTGTACGTCCTGCCCGAAGGGGACGCGCTGGCGCACGCGCTGACCGCCGTTGCCCCAGGTGAGAGCGGCCGACTGGCAGGGCACAGCTGGCCCTCAAGTCCGGAAGAGCTGCGGGCCGCGCTCGGCGACGCACTCGCCGCCGATCTGCGCCTGCCGCCGTCTCCGGCAACCCGGCGCCCGCGGTGTTCTTCGGCCTCGAACCCCGGCCGACAGCCCCGGCTCCCCGGACGGCCAGCGCCTCCTCCGGCACATCGGCCGCGGAGCCACCTGCCGCCCCGGCCGTGGAGACGGGTTCCGTCCCTGTGCCCGTCGCGCAAACCGTCCTGACGCCTCCTCTCGCGGAGGAGACCACCGCACCCCCGCGAACGGCCTCGGCCCCACGGGCAGAGCAGGGCACGGACACGGCCACGGGCGAGGCGACAACCGTCATCGTGCTTGCCGACGACAGAGCCGAAGCGGCCCCCGCCGTTCCACCGGAGGACGACTAGGGCCATTTCCGGAACCTGTTGGTGATGTTCATCCGTCCCTGTGATGAACATGCACAGAGCCAATCTGTCCGACCGCGACAGCCGCGCCACTGCGGCGGTCAATTCGGTTTCTGCGGTGCACGCGAGGCGGGAAACCTGTCGGCTTTCCCGAGAAAAACATCGAACTGGCCTGTCCGTTCGGTTCAGTCCGCGATAGTAGTCCCCGAATATCGTTGTCAGATAGATGGAGCAAACTGGCCGTGACACGAATAAACAGTGGGATCGGACGCATTCTGACAGTCGCTGTGGCGGCTGTGGCATTGGCGTTGTCCATGAGTTCCCCGGCTTCGGCCGGTGCCCAGGCAGCGAACAGGGTCTGCGCCAAGGTGTACGTGCAGGGCTCCGGCTGGACGGCCGAACAATGTGCCAACGCCGGACAGTCGGTGTCGGTCGGCGCGGCCGGAGGCGGGCGCGCGATCGAGGCCGTTGAGATGGCGGTCGCCGGGAGCAGTCTCTGTGCCAGGGGCTATCGGCAGGGCTCCGGGTGGGGGGCTGAGAAGTGCGCCGCGTCCGGCACCCGCATCACACTTGGCTCCGCAGGTACGGGGCTGCGCCTGGAAGCGGTGACCTTCGGTGTGCAGACAGGGACGATTTGCGGCAACTCCTATGTGCAGAGCGTGGGCTGGAACCCGGTCTGGTACTGCGGGGTTAACGGCGAGACCAACGCGATCGGCACCACCGGGCAGAACAAGCGCATGGAGGCCGTGTCCTTCATGATCTGTCGGTCGGTCGAAAACTGCTGACCAGCTTTCCTTCGCGGCCCGATTGAAGAAAGCCCCGCGGAAAATGTCTGGCCCGCATGAACGGCCGTAACAGTTTCGTCCCGCTCAGGGGCGGAGCAGGGCCATGGCGTGTGCCTCGGATGTCTGGTTGGTCACGTGCTGCCGTAGAGGGCGAGGACGCGGTGGCGTTCGGTGTGGGCTCGGCGTCCGGCGGCGGTGTTGACGTACCCGGCGAGCTTGAGCGCACCGCGGATCAGGTCGCGGACGGCAGCGAGCACGACAGGCGCGTTGCGGGTTCTGACCTGGGATTTATCTTCTCCGAAGGCGACATCGCGCGCCCAGTGACGGTGTTCTCCACGGTCCAATGAGCGCGGGCCCAGGCGACGATCCCGGCCGCGTCGTCCTGCAAGGCGGGCAGCCGGTGGAGTTGGCGGGCCTGACCGCGCTGGTTGTTTCTGATCGCGAGGAGGTAGTGGGCGCCGCGTTCGCGCAGTTAGACGGCGTGAGAGTACTGGGCGTGGAGAGCATCGGCGGTGATGTCCACCCCGACGAGGTCGGCATCGTCGAGTAGGGGTGCGAATTCGGCGATTTCGTTTGTCTTCGCGCCGATCTCACGCGAAGCCAAGGTGAGGCCGTCGCCGTGGCGGACCGCGGAGAGCACGAAGACCTGGCTGCCGTTCGGGCGTCTTGCCCCGCGCAGGCACTTGCCGCTCACCGCGATGGCCCGGCGCCTGCGGCGCACCGGATCGGCCTGGACGGCGGCCCGGTATGCCCGGCGCGCTGCTCGCGCTCCGGGCCGCCGTCGGGCATCAGCGGCGCCGGAATCGTGTGCTCGTCGGGGAGTAGGGGCGTCAAGCAGGCGAATCCGGTGACTGCGCGCGGATCGGTGAGCGACTCGACCCCGGCGACTAGGCTGCGGACTGATTCCGCTCGGCACCCCCACGTAGGGCTTGCAGACGGAGTACGGGGCAAACGGGAGCAGCAAGTCCACGATCCACAGGGGGCGTGTTCGTCTGCTCTGAGGCTCGCCGCCAACATCAACCGCGCCAGTTCAGGACAAGCCGGGCAATCGCCGGGGCCGCCCTGGTTGAGTAGGTGGCTGCAAACGCTCGATTCCGAGAGACTGGGCGCACTGCGTAAGAGCTCGTAACACGATCATGATCGGGCCTTCTTGAGTCGCCTCCAGCAGATCAAGTCGCAGGCGAGGGAGAGAAGGCGTCGTGGAGTTCGGTGCGGCGTTCTCATCGGACGGCGAGGCGCTTGAAGTGGTGGTGCAGGGCGAAGGTCTGCTCGACGACGTAGCGGAGCTTGCCCAGGCCCTTGATGTTCGGTGATCCCTTGCGGGAGATGACGGGCAGGATTCGCTGGTGACGCAACTCGTCGCGGTTGGGGTTGGAGTCGTAGCCCTTGTCACCGAGCAGGGCCTTGGGCCGTCTGCGGGGCCGGCCGGGGCGGCCCACGACGGGTGGGATGCCGTCAGGGGAACCGTCTGCCATGAGTACAGGTGTTCCAGCACGAAAACTATGCTTCGGGTTGTCGGCCGATCAGCGTTCCCATCGGCGACCAGAAGGGGTGGATGAACCGCCGGCCCCGATGAAAGCCCGCAGACCACGAACGGCCACGCCGTTCAGGTGGCGGTGTCCGTCTCGCTGAGTGCCTACTTCTGAACCTCGTAGCAGCAGGTCAGGGGCCATCAGTCCGGCGGCCTGGGGAGCGTCCTCCGCAGCCGCGTCGATCTTTCCCCCTGCGATGACGATCCGCCCGGCGGCGATGGCCAGGCACAGGAACGTGATCAGGATCGGCGATCACAGCCGCAGCTCGCGGGTGATCCAGTGGTCGAGGATCAGAGATCTGAATCCCGGCTCGCGGAGGCCAGGCGCTCACGGTGGGTGCGATAGAGACGAGTCCCGAGCGGGCGGCCGGCGTGCCAGACGACGGCGGGGACGGCTGCGCGCAGGAGCTGGGCCTGCTCCTGGCTCGCCCCGCGCAGGGCCATGCCCAACATCAGCAGACGCTGTACGAAAGGCACCTTGCCCAGAGACGCCTCGACGGTCGTCTTCCACTCGCGTTCGGTCAGGTGGCGATCGATGAGCGGCAGGATCCGCTCCTCCTCCAGCGCCAGATGCTCGTACAGCGCTGGCAACAGACGTTCGGCAACGGCGGCGACGGCGTCCCGGTCGGTGGCGTCGGCCGAGGCCTGCCAACGCCGACCGCCCGCAGCGAGCTCCTTCAACTCGCTGTCGATGAAGGCGTGCTGCCGGTCCATCGTCTCGATGAGGGGCCCAGCGTCATCGGGGCAACGCTCCCGCAGTCGGGGCCACACATGGTCGTCCTCGCTGGTGTGATGGGCGTGCAGGAAGTCGACCATCATCAGTACGTGGTCGGCGACGACGGAGGTGCTCTGCGCGTCACCGGCCGGCACACCGGCGATCAGCGCGGGCAGAGCGCCGAACTCCCTCCGCATGGCGTCGTGTGCGCCGATCATGTCGCGGCTGTCGGCCATCTTCTCGCTCTTCTTGGTGTGCATGGAAGCAGCTTCGAGGCCGTACCTTTCAATCCGCCTACAGCACGGATACGGCGCGGCCGCCGCGCCGTTGCCACTATCGGTGACATGGGCTTACATGGTGCGGTGTTGACGTTCGCGGTGCTGGGTCCGTTCGAGGTCCGAGCGGGTGATCAGCCGGTCCACGTCGGAGGCCGGCTGCCCCGCAGGCTGCTGGCGATCCTCGTCGCCGGGGAAGGGCGGCCGGTCTCGGAGGACAGCCTGGCCGAAGGACTGTGGGATGACCGTCGGCCACGCAACCCCGCGGGCGCCCTGCAGGTGTACGTCTCCCGGCTCCGCCGGGTGCTGCCGGGCACGGCGTTGCAGCGCTCCGCCAGCGGCTATCGGCTCCTGGCCGCCGACACCGACGTCGAACGGTTCCGCGGCCACCTCGTCCGGGCCCGTGCGCTAGTGGCCTGCGGCCGCCACGCCGATGCGCACGAGGCTTTCGAGACGGCGCTGCGGTTGTGGCGCGGGACACCGTACGAGGATCTGGCCGACCACGAGTCGACGACCGCGATCCGTGTCGCCTTGGTGGAACAGCGTGACAGCGCCCAGGAGGAAGGCGTCGCAGCACTGCTGGCCACCGGCGACCACGCCGGTGCGGTGGCCATGCTCGAGCCGCTGGTGCACGCCGCGCCGTACCGCGAACGCCGTTGGCAGTTGCTGGCGCTGGCGCTCTACCGTTCGGGACGTCAAGCCGACGCTCTGAACGCGGTCCGCCGGGTCCGGACCCTGCTGGCCGAGGAACTGGGTGTCGACCCCGGACCGGAACTGCGGCAGCTCGAAGGCCGCATCCTGTCACAGGACCCGGCCCTGGCGGCCACCGGCGTCCGGACCGCGACGCCCGGCGATCGACCGCTGTCGTCGTTCATCGGCCGCGACGCCGATCTGGCCCTGCTGAGCCGTCTCGTCGACACGCATCGGCTCGTCACCATTGTCGGGCCCGCCGGTTCGGGCAAAACCCGCCTGGCCGTGGAATGGGGCGGACGGGACGCCGTCGTCCGGCTCGCTGATGTGGCCGACCCCGCCCACCTGGTCTCAGCGGTCGCCGCGGCGTTAGGAGTCACCGGGTTCACCGGGGACCCGTACGAGGCGCTCATCAAGCGGCTACGCCTACACAGGAAGTATTTGGTACTCGACAACTGCGAGCACCTCGTCGGCGAGGCGGCCCGGCTCGTCGTCGACCTGCTCGACCGGATTCCCGCGTTGCGGGTGGTGGCCACCAGCCGCAGCCCGCTCGGCATCGACGGCGAGCACAATCTGCCGCTCGGTCCGCTGGCAGGCGACGACGCCGTGACGCTACTGACCGATCGCATCCGCGCAAGCCGGCCCGGCTGGATCGCGCAGGACACCGACCGCCGGGATCTGCGCCGCCTCGCCGACGCGCTGGACCGTCTGCCGCTGGCCCTGGAACTGGCGGCGGCGCGCGTGCGGACCTTCGGCGTACGGGGGCTGATCGAGAATCTGGACGACCGGTTCACCGTGCTGGGCAAGATCCCGCACAACAAGATGACCCCGCACGCGACGTTGCAGGAGGCCGTCGCCTGGAGCTTCGACCTTCTCTCCGAGGAAGAGCATGACCTCGCGGTGCGGCTCTGGCCGTACGAGGGCGGCTTTCCCTTGCAGGCCGCAGGCCCCGCCGCCGGGCTCGGCGTGCTCGTCACGCTGGTCGACCAGTCCGTGGTCACCGCCGAGACCGGCGGCAGCACCGCACGCTACTGGATGCTCGAGACGATCCGAGCGTACAGCCGGTCCGTGGACAAAGATCCGGCGGCGACCCGGGCCGCCCATGCCCTCTGGGTCCGCGAGCTGGTCGCCCGGGCCGAGGCCGATCTACAGGGCGTACGGTCCGCGACCACGATGGCGGCGCTGCGTCTGGAGTTGCCGAACCTGCGCGCGGGACTCGCACACGACCTGACGCATGCCCCGGTCGAGGCATTGCGTACGGCCGCGCGGCTCATGTGGTTCTGGATCCGCAGCGGCCTGCTCGCCGAGGGCAACCGGATGCTGACCGCGGCCCTGGCCGCCGCGCCGGACGCCCCGCTCGGCGACAGCGTGCGGGCCAGGACCTCGTCGGCCGCCCTGCTCTACTTCACCGGCGATGTCACCACGGCACGGCGCATGCTGTCCGAGGCGAACCTGGCGGTGGCCTCGGAACCGAGGTATCGCAGCTTGCTCGCCGAGGTCCGCTACTACCAGGCTCTGGTCCAGCTGCCGGGAGGCGACCCGGCGATCGCGCTGGCCGCGTCGGCCGAGGCACACGCCATCGCCACCGAGACGCAGACCACCTGGCTGATCGCGGCCACCGCGATGGCATGGGGCGCCGCTCTCGTCATGGCCGGCCGGATCGCCGAAGGCCGAAACCGGTTGCGGGCCGCAGTGCGCCTCGCCGACGCCTCCGGGCTCGTCTGGACAGCCGCGCTCAGCGAGCTGATGCTGGCCCAGACCCTGGTCGACGCGAAGGGTGGCGAAGCCCTTCCGCTGCTGCGGTCCTCGCTGCGGCGCTTCCTCACCGAAGGCGACCTGAGCAACCAGCTGGCCGTGCTGCACAACGGGGCCCTGGCGCTGGACGCGGCCGACGACGCGGCCGGCGCCGCGCTGCTCCGCAACGTCGTCCATTTTCACCAGGCGCGCAGCGACATCCGGCCGGCCGGCACCTTTCTCCAGTCGACCGTGCCGCACGGCTGGTACGAGGGCGCCCCTCCCTCCCAGCCGCCGACGCTCAACGACGCCGTCGCCGTCCTGAGCGCCTCGGCGCGCGCTGTCTGACCGTTGCAACCCGGGTGTATGGGCGCCTGGGCAGGATCACGGGTGGGTCCGGTCCACGGCCCGTACAACATCGACACCCGTACCAGCTGAGGAGCCTCTCGATGCGCATCGGCATCGGAATACCCAACCAGGTCCGCGACGTCCACGCCCCGGTGATTCCCGCCTGGGCCCGCCGAGCGGAGGAAGCGGGCTTCTCCACCCTGGGCACCACCGGCCGGGTCGCCTATCCGGGCGTGATGGACACCGTCGCCCTGGCCGCAGCCGCCGGGGCCACCACCACGATCGGGCTGCTCAGCCAGGTGCTGCTGGCGACCACCTGGCCGGGCGCGCTGCTGGCCAAGGAGGCAGCGTCGATCGACGGAGTCTCCGGCGGTCGACTCACCCTCGGCATCGGGGTGGGCATCCGCGAGGACGACTTCGTCGTTCCCGGGCACGGCCCCCGGGACCGGGGCGCCCGGATGGACCGCGACCTGGCAACCTACCGGTCGATGTGGGCCGGCGAACCCGTTCCGGGAAGCCCGAACCCGGCGGTTCCGGCCGGAGGACGGCAGGTGCCGCTGCTGTTCGGCGCCACCACCCCGGCCGCCTACCGCCGGATGGCCCAGTCGTCGGACGGTTTCATTGCCGGATCGGTGCCCGCGGCCCTGGCGTCCGGCGCTTTCGACGCCGCCCGTGCCGCGTGGGAGGCGGCCGGGCGGCCGGGACAGCCCCGGCTGGTCGCCCTCAACTACTTCGCGCTAGGCGATCCCGGCCGCGGTCGGGCCAACATTGCCGATTACTACGCCGCTACCGGCGAATACCAGAAAATCGTCGTTGACAACGTGCACACCGATGCGGAATCACTGCGCGACGCCGTCAAGCAATTCGAGGCCCTGGGCGTCGACGAACTGATCCTGGGCCCCGGAACCGACGACATCGACGAGGTCGCCCGCCTGGCCGAAATAGTCCTCTGACGCGAAGCTCACGCCTCTACTTTAAGTGCCCGTCGCCACTGTGGGGGCTGTTTATAAGGGCTACACCGTCCACCGGCCCGGCCCTTGCCGCTGAAGTCACATTCCCATTCGCTTACATGAGGCGCCGGCCGGAGGGTAGTTGGGGGTCACCCGACGCTTCGGTCGGTGTGCGAAATGACCGTGTGCATTCCGGTGACCCGTCAACGGCCGGGACCTCGTCTGGTCCGGCCTTCGTCGCACCATCCCGATCCGCAGGTTTCTCAGAAAGGCTCACTCGTGAGGAAGTCCGCAGCAGCAGCACTCGCTATCGGTCTGCTGACAACGCTGTCAACGGCGTGTTTATCGGCCGAGACCGATGTGGAGAAGCTCTCCTGGAAGAAGTGCCCCGAAGGTGTGGCTGCGGCGGGAGTCGAATGCACCACGCTCGACGTCCCGCTCGACTACGAGAAGCCGGACGGGAAGACCATCGGGATCGCCGTCTCCCGGCTGGCGAGCAAGAATCCCGACAAGCGCCGCGGCGTCCTCCTCACCAATAGCGGGGGCCCCGGCGGGGAGACCCTCACCATGCCGGCCGCTCTGCGCAAGCTCGGTCTCCCCAAGAGCATCCTGGACAGCTACGACATCATCGGGATGGACCCCCGGGGCGTCGGGCGCAGCACGCCGGTGACCTGTGGGCTGAAGCTGACGGATCATCCGAGCAACATCCCCACCTACGCACGGAACGCGGCGGACGTGGCGGCCGAGGCCAAGCGTGTCGAGGCTGTCGCGAAGAAGTGCGCGGCTTCCCGGACGGCGGCCCTCCTCCCGCATATCACCACGGCGAACACTGCCCGCGACCTGGATCGGGTCCGCGAAGCCCTCGGCGAGTCCAAGGTCTCTTATTTCGGTATCTCCTACGGCACCTACCTCGGTTCCGTCTACGCCACTATGTTCCCCAAGAGCACCGACCGGGTCTTCCTGGACAGCGTGACCGGCCCCGGTGGCTGGAACGCATCGTTCGCCCGCGACTTCGGCCAGGGCTTCGAGGACCGCTTCCCCGACTTCGCCAAGTTCGCAGCCGCCCAGAACGAGAAGTACGGCCTGGGCCGGACGCCCGAAGAGGTCGAAGAGACCTTTTCCGACATCGCCGCGAAGCTCGACAGGAAGCCGAGCGTCGACGGATTCACGGGCGCGGCGTTCCGGCAGGCGACCTTCGACCGCTTCTACTACGACAGCAAGCTGCCGGAACTGGCCGGCATATGGAAGGCGCTCAACACCGGCAAGCCGATCCCCAAGCTGAAGCCGGCCGAAGGCGATAGCCCGGCGGGCGGTTCGTCCGGCGTGCCCTCGGACAACTATCTGGCGAGTCAGATGCACGTCATCTGCAACGATTCAGACTGGCCCGCGGACGTCTCGGTCTACGCCCGAAACGTCGAGCAGGACCGCAAGGCGTACCCCAAGTTCGGAGCCGCCGGCGCGGACATCACACCCTGCGCGTTCTGGCCGTCGCAGCCCAACGAGAAGCCGGTGAAGCTCACCGACCGCGGCCCGTCCAACATCCTGCTGCTCCAGAACCGCCGTGACCCAGCAACGCCACTGCACAGCGCCCTCAAGACGCGCGCGGCGCTCGGGGACCGGGCGCGACTGGTGACGGCCGACCAAGGCGGGCACCTGGCGTACCTGTTCCTGGACAACAAGTGCGCCAACGACATCGTCACCACCTTCCTCACCACCGGCGAACGCCCCGACGAAGACACCGCCTGCCCCTCGAACTGAGCCTGTGGGCCCTTGGCCTGTTCGTACGGCACACCCGCGTACGAAGTCGGTGGGGGGCGGGGTTCAATTCCCGCCCCCCGCAAAGGGAGAGTTATATGCGTCAGGCAGTAAAAGTAGGGGCGGCACTCCTGGATCACGACCGCGGCCAACGTCAACGACGTCACCCAGCCCCTCGCCCTGGTCGACGGCATCCCACCCGTCGTGGGCCGCCCCGGTCGGCCCCGCAGACGGCCCAAGGGCCCGCCAGTTGTTGCTTGGTCGGTCCATCCAGTCCGAAGTCCCATGTCGAGGATTTGGACACGGTCGTGAGACTGAACGGCTGGACATGAGCATGAGACTCCACAAAAGCCGCAGTTCGGAGTCCCTTCGTAGGACGTGAGCCGCGACACCCTACGTCAGCCTATGGGCGAGTGCCGGGTGCGGCACGCGGAGAGTGAGCCGCAGGCAGCCCCGATTCGAGGCAAGGGCGAGTCGCGCCTGGATAGGCGTGAGAACCCGTCTTTGAACCTGCCGGTTTTTCCCAGCGGGAGGTTAAGCTCCGCTGGTGTCGAGTACGCAGGACGAGTAGGTCTCTCCCTATGCGCCCGCCGCTGACCAGGTCGCGGCTGTCCAGCGCCATGTACCGATCTCTGGCGACCAGAGGGTGGCTGTTACCGCTCTGCTGGAGGAGTTCGTGGCTGTGGCAGCACGACACGGCATCACGGCGAATGAACTTGGCCGTGTTGACCAGCCTGCCGGACGTCTGTGTTGACGCTGTTCTCGCGGCCAATTTGAGGACGAAGCAGGCCTGAGCGGAGAACAGCAGGTCGTCGTCAGGCCACTTGCAGCGCAGACTGCGGGCGCGGCTTGGCGGCGTTCGGCTGGGCCGTAAGCCGGGAGATCTGAAGTCTGTTGCCGAGCCGACTCTGCCGATTCAGCTGTCTGGCCCGTGAACGCAGTCCAGCACTCGACGCGCGGCATCGCTCCACGGCAGCCGGGACGCCATCTGATTCTGCAACTTCTTGGCGCGCGCGAACGCCCCGCGCAAGTCGCGACGCTGCTCCGGTAACTCGGCCACTTTGGGCCCACCCCTGGTTTGTCCTGGAACAACCCGGTGTTGTCCGCGCGACAACATCCAACCCGTCCCGGATGCGCAGGCGCAGCGAGATGGTCGAACTGCGCTCCAGTCCTGGGGCGGTTCCTGCACCTCCCGGAGGTTCTTCATGTCCGATCACGAGACGCCCCGACTCACGGTGATCCGTGCCGCCGTTGCCGGGTTCTTCTCCGGTATCACCCGTGCGGTCACCGCCTGGGTGATCGCCCACGTGTGGACCGCTGAGGCTGGCGGTCGGGGTCAGCATGGGAGAGGACGCCGGTGACGTGCGCCGGGCCGGAGGGTCAGGCGCCGAACAGGGGCAACTGGTCGGGCGTGAGGTCCTCGCGGACTGCTGGTACCTGGTACGTATTCCTCCCTTGCGGTATTCCCCTGGGCGGGTGGTGTCGGATCGCAGGATTCGTCAGTGCGAAGGGTGGCCCTGGCAGTAGCCTCCTGTGGCGCTGTGTGAGGCATGGGGGGCTCGTGGCCGGGAGTCGGTGGCCGGGACTAGCTGCGTCTGCTGTGATCACGGCGCTGGTTAGTGCGGTGACGTCGTTGGCGGAGAACGCGCCACCAGTCAGGACCGGTGGCCGGGTCCGCTCGACCAGGTTCGGGTGGGGCGACGCCCTCTTCGCCGAGCTGCTCCTCGACCTCACGGGACGCTCGACGGCAGCCCTGCACCCTAGCCTGTCCACCACCGAACCGCCGTCACGGTAAGGACACTTCCGACCTCCCGGCGCCGGCGGTCGCTACGATCTGCGGCGTGTGCGCAAATATTGTGGTCGCCGAAGACGACGCGAAGCAGGCCGAACTGGTGCGCCGCTACCTGGAGCACGAGGGTCACGCCGTCACGGTCGTCGAGGACGGCCGGACGGCTCTCGAGACGGTCCGGCACCAGGAACCCGACCTGGTCGTCCTCGACGTGATGATGCCCGGGGCCGACGGTCTCGACGTCGTACGGATCCTGCGCGCCGAACGCCGGGAGGTGCCGGTGCTGATGCTGACGGCCCGCAGCACCGAGGACGATCTGCTGCTCGGCCTCGACCTCGGCGCCGACGACTACATGACCAAGCCGTTCAGTCCGCGTGAACTCACCGCCCGGGTAAGGACTTTGCTTCGCCGCAACCGGCGCGGCCCCGACCCGGCTCCGGCGACCGTACCCGCCTCGGAGCCCGAAGCGGCCCCGGACGACGAGGTGTTGACGGTCGGCGTGCTCAGGGTCGATCCCTCGCGGCACGAGGTGTCGGTCGCCGGGACGCCCGTCGAGTGCACGCCCGGTGAGTTCCGTCTCCTCGCGGCGATGGCGGCCGAGCCCGGCCGGGTCTTCACCAGGGCACGGCTCCTGGACGAGCTGCACGGCTTCGACAAGTACATCAGCGGCCGGACCGTCGACGTGCACGTCATGAACCTGCGCAAGAAGATCGAGCGCGCCCCACGACGGCCGGCCCGCCTCATCACCGTCTTCGGCGTCGGCTACAAACTCACGGACCCCGCGAAGAACGTGCGCCATGCGTCGTCCTGACAGGGGAGGTGCGGCGGGGGCCGCCCGGCTGCCGCTGCGCAAGAGCCTGGCGGGGCGGCTGTTGACCGTGACGGCGCTGGTGGCCTCGTGCTCGGTCGCCGCGACCGCCTGGCTGGCCGTGCAGACGACCTCCGTCGCGATCCGCCAGGAGCAGGGGCAGAACCTCAAGTCCGACGCGAAGATCTACAACACCCTCCTCGGCTACGCGGCCACCCACCCCGACTGGGACGGCGTCGACACCACCGTGCGAGATCTGGCCCTGGAGTCCGGGCGCCGGATCGTGCTCACCACGCCGGGCCGACGCCCGTTCGTGGACTCGGCCGACTCGCGCTCAGCGGGCGGCGGTTCGTCCGACGATCTGCTCGCTCAGCAGGCTTCGGCGGTCGTGGATCCACGCTCCGTCGACACCGTGCTGGTGCCCGACGCGGCCAAGGCCGGCGCCGACCGCGTCGATCCACGGGCCGTGGGGCCCTTCCGGCTGCCCGCGAAGGAACACGACGCACTGCGGAAGGCCGCCGCCGGGAGGGTGGAGTGCCTCAGCCAGATAGGTATCGCCGCCGACGTCGTCGAGAGCCCGGGCGGACGGCCCCGCGTCCAGTTCGTGAGCGACGAGACCGAGGGGGGGACCGGCAGCGTCACCGACCGTGACATGGAGGCCAAGTGCTTTGCGCCCTACCCGGTCGGTCCCACCGCGACCGAGCGGAAGGCCCTGAGCGCCCTCAACCAACTGGCTGACGCCTGTCTGAAACGACAGGGTCGCACCGCCGTGAAACTGAACCTGGACCTGTCCTGGGACCGGAGTTACGCATACGGGCGGGACGACGCGGTCTCCGGCGCCGAGGACGGCCTCAGCGATCGGGAGGCGAAGGCCATGGCCGCCAAGAAGGCGGAGGACGCCGCGACGGCCGAACGCAAAGCGGCTTCCGGCGGCGCACTCGACTACGCCCCCGCCGAGATCCGCGACAGCGCGTACGACCGGGCCGTGGCCAACTGTGTCGAAAGCGCCCGCCGGGAACAGCTCACGGGCTATGTCGCCGAGCCCGCACTCCTGTTCATCGACGGCCCCGGTGCCGCCGGCGTGCCTGGCTTCGACCTCTCCCGCGCCAACACCGCACGCATCGCCGGTGTCACCGCTCTGGTCCTCGCCCTCACCGTCGGCGCCTCGGTGCTCGCCGGAGCCAGGCTCGTACGCCCGTTGCACGCGCTCACCGGCGCCGCCCAGCGCATGCGGGAGGGCCTGGACGCGACGCCGGTGCCCGTGCCCGTCGTCTCCGACAATGAGATCGGACGGCTGACGGCGGCCTTCAACGACATGGCCGCGCACCGGGCCCGCCTGGAGGAGCAGCGCAAGGTGATGGTCAGCGATGTCGCCCATGAGCTGCGAACGCCGCTGAGCAACATCCGGGGCTGGCTGGAGGCGGCCCACGACGGACTGGCCGTGCCGGACCCCGCGTTCGTCTCCTCGCTCCTGGAGGAGGCGGTGCAGCTCCAGCACCTCATCAACGACCTCCAGGACCTGGGCGCGGCCGACGCGGGCGCCCTGCGGCTGCACCGGAAGCCGGTACGGATCGACGAGCTGCTCGGCCAGGTCGCCGCCGCGCACCAGGGGTTGGCCGAGACGGCGGGCGTCACCCTTACGGTCCTGACACCGCCGCCGGGCACCCCTCACCCACCGCTCCTCGACGCCGACCCCGTACGGCTGCGGCAGACCGTCAGCAACCTGCTCTCCAACGCGGTGCGCCACACCCCGGCCGGCGGCATGGTGACCCTGCGCCGGTACGTCACCGACCCGGGGGACGAGCTCGCCGTGGAGGTGTCCGACACCGGCAGTGGCATTCCGGCGGGCGACCTTCCGTACGTGTTCGACCGTTTCTGGCGGGCGGAGAAGTCCCGCAATCGCAGCACCGGCGGCAGCGGCCTCGGCCTGGCGATCGTCCTCAAGCTCGCCGAGGCCCACGGCGGCACGGTGGACGTGGCGAGCACGGAGGGGGAGGGGGCCACCTTCACCCTGCGGCTGCCGACAGCCGAGTCACGGAAGCCGGAGGGCCCCGGTCGACCCTGATGGGATGACGACAGCGCTCTGACAGTTTCCTCACAAGTGGCCGTCAGGGTGAAGCCATGCCCGGAACCTGGTGCGGATCGCCAACCAGGAACGACCAAGCCGGGCTGGAACTGGAGCCCTCACATGTCCCGCCGTCTCACCCTGCGCCCGCTGCGTATCGCTGTCCTGACCGGCGTCGCGGCCGGCGCGCTGCTCGTCCCGGCCACCGCGGCCTTCGCCACCGATCCGACTCCGACGCCGGGCGCGACCGACTCGACCTCGGCCGACAAGGAGGCCCTGGCGAAGAAGAAGGCCGAGGATGCCAGGACGCTCAAGGAGGCCGAGGCCCGGAAGGCCGCCGAAGCCCAGAAGGCCGGAGGCAAGGACTACCCGCGTGGCGGTGTCGCCGCGGGCGAGGCCCCCGCCCAGGACGACAACACCGGCACGCTCATCGGTTCGGCCACCGGCGCGCTGCTGCTCGCGGGCGCCGGCACCTACGTACTGCGCCGCCGCACCACCGCCCGCCGCGAAGGCTGACCCGGCAGCACGACCTCTCGTACGAAACGGTGGCGCCGCCCTTCACCAGGCGGCGCCCTGTGCGTTCCGGCGAACCCTCGCACCCTGCTCTGGAGCCCGAGTTGCCCCCTGCACACCGTCCGGCCCTGTCCCGGGCCCGCCTCGCGACCCTCACCCTGTTGACCCTCGTCACCCTGCTCACAGGCTGTTCGTCCGGCCCCGACCCGACGGTCCGGGTCGCCCCAACCGCCTCCGCCGCCGCGTCGGGCGCTCCGAAGTCCGAGCGGCCTGCGGCCGACGCTCCGGCGGCACCTGCCGAGGTGGCCGTTCCCTCCGTGGGGATCACCAGTTCGCTGATGGAGTTGGGCCTCAACACGGACCGGACGGTCCAGGTCCCGCCGGCCGAGGAGGGGATGACCGCGGGCTGGTACACGGGCGGTGCGGTGCCCGGTGAGACCGGCGCGGCCGTCATCATCGGCCACAACGACACCCGCTTCGGCGAGGCCGTCTTCCACGACCTGAAGAAGATCAAGGAGGGTGCGGACATCACCGTCACCGACAAGACGGGAAAAGCCCTCCACTTCACCGTCACGGCCACGGAGAGCGTCGCCAAGAACGCCTTCCCGACGGAGAAGGTCTACGGGCCGACCCAGGAACGTGCTCTACGGCTCATCACGTGCGACGGCGACTTCGACGCGCAGGGGCACCCTGTCGACAACCTCATCGTGTACGCGACAGCGAGCTGAGGGCCGTAGGCGGGTCCGTTTCGCCCTGTCGTCACGAGTAACGTCCGCGGCTCGATCGTCAGCGGCCGGTTCCAGGAGCGCGCCGCCGAACGGTCGGTACGCGTCAGCCACGGCGAGGCGATCCGCCGCGACTGCCTGGAGGCCGTCACCGCTCTCGCCTGCGCCGCCAGCGACCACGCCGGGCGATGTGATGCGTGGCGACGCCGTCCTTAAGGAGGCCGGCACCGAGCGGATCGAGGCCCTGCGCGGTGAGAGCCACATGACCCGGTCTGCCGCCGCCCGCCCGATGGTGGCGCTGCGGGTGCTCATCAAGGATCAGGCGGTGCGCGCCGCGGCTGAGGAGATGATCACGCTGACGTACGCGATGCGCGATGCGTACGCCACCACCGAGGCGCTGACCTCCGCCCGCGAGGCCGCGAAGGTCGCCCACGACCAGTTCGTCGACACCGCCGCCGGCTACCTCGCCCGGACCGCCTGACCCCGCCACATCCGTGTGCCGCCAGGACGACCGCCTCGGAATGTCATCGCTCTCCGGAAGCCGCGGTCACCACAGCCATCCCCTCACACCCACGCCCCAGATCGGAGCCTCGATGGAGCAGCAGTCGAAGGCTCTCGCCCGGATCAGCAGTGTCGAGACGTCGGCCGAACGGACCACCGGCACCACCGGCGGCGAGGACCTGGCCGTGCTCGCCCCGACCACGACGACATCGTCCAGGCCCTCACGCACCCAAGAGGCCGTTCTGCTCATTCAAGATCGAAGTATCCGTCCTCGACGGCTCCGAGCGCAGCACGCTCACCGTTGACGACCACGGCCGCCCCTTCACCGTGACACCCATGCTTCCGGTCGAGAGATACGAGTCCCTGTACATCGGCGGTGTCGCCACCGGCGGCAAATACTGCCCTTCATCCGGCTGGTACCGCGCAGATCCCGAGCGATACCGCACGGAGGGCGATCGGAAAGGGAACTGCGCCGAGCCGCCGCCCTCGGGTGAGGGACCGCTCGCGGGTGCAGATCCCTCAGGTGCTCGCCCCTGACCGGCCGGCACCGCGACGGGGGAAGCCCGTACCCGCGGCCCCCGTCCGGTTCGGTGTCCGAGCAAGGGCGCACCGAACCGTCACGAGGGCCGCGGGACAGCATCGTCGTGACCGGGGGCCGTAGGACCGGGGTCGAATCAGCGGCTGAGCACCGCGACGCCCGCGCCGGCGAACTTCTCGTCCAGGTCCCCTGAAGGCGCACCGGCAACCCCGACTCCGGCGACCGGCGCGCCGTTCACGGCAACGGGGGCGCCGCCCGCGAGGAACAGGGTGCCGGGGATGTCCTTCAGATTCGGCGTCTGCGCGAGGCGCTTGGAGAGCTCGGAGGTGGGCGCGTTCCAGGAGACGGCCGTGTACGCCTTGCGTTCGGCGGACTCGTACGACTGCGGGCCCGCGCCGTCGCCGCGGAGGATGACGATGGCGTTGCCGTTGCGGTCGACGACCGCGACGGTTACCTTCTGCCCCTCCTTCTCGGCGGCGTCCAGCGCGGCCTGGGCGGCCTTGGTGGCGGCGTCGATCGTGAGGTGGGACGACGAGGTGACGCCGCCGCTCTTCACGCTCGCCACGGGGGTGGCCGCGGCGGAGGCGGGCGACGAGGCGTTCGCGGACACGGTTCCGAAGGTACCGGCGGCGACGGCGCCGATCACGGCACCGCCGGTGGCGATGCGGGCGCGGCGGGACAGCTTCTTCATGGTCGACTCCGTGGTGTGGTGGGGCGGCCTCTTCTTCCGCTCTCCAGCCTGGGTCCGCACGCGGTCCGGTCCCGTCGACGTTCCGGCTCGCGCCGGCTCGCCGATCGGATGCCGGTCGGGTCATCCGATCGGTTGACCCTGAGGGGCGCTGCGACTGCCGACAATAGAAGTATTTGGCCAGGCAGGAGCCCTGGAGCCTGGAGCCCTGAGGCCCTGAGGTCCTGGAGCGCCGGAGGAGGTGGAGGAAGTGGAGAGGATGGACGACGCGGACGCCGGTACGGACCGCCCGTACTACACGGGTACGGGTCAGGGCCCGTCAGCAGACCCGGTGTGCGGCATCAGGGCCGGGACCACCGCCCCGGTCCGCGGCATCGAGGCCGGGATCACCGCCCCGGTGTGCGGTGGCGCGGAGATCACCGACCCGATGTACGGCGGCGGCGCCGAGACCGATCCCGCGTACGGCGCGGACAACCGATGGCTCGGCGCCGTGATGCACGTGGCGTTCTTCCTCCTGCTCGGCGGCGCGCTCGCCCGCTTCCTGCTGCGGCACCCCGGGGAGGCCCGCACTCCGTGGATCATCGCCCTCTCCGTCGTACTGGCTCTGCTGTACGCGATTCCGTGCCCGCCCGCCGACACAAGGACGCGCTGGGTGCCGTTCCTGCGGGATGCCGGCCCTGCCGGTGCGGGCCGGCCGGCCGTGCTGGGTCTTGGCCGGCTGGCCGCGGTCGTCGCGGTCTGGATGGTTCTCGTCATGCTCGCGCCCAGCTTCTCCTGGTGCGCGGTGCCCCTCTTCTACACCGGGCTGCGCCTGCTCCCGGCCCGCGCCGCACTGGTGCTGGTCTCGGTGCTGACCCTGTTCGTCGTGGCGGCGCAGCTCCGTCTCGCGGGCGGCTTCGACCCGAATTTTCTGCTGGCCCCGCCGGCCGTCGCCGCGATCGCCACCGCCGTGTTCCTCCAGATGGAACGGCAGACCGCACGCCAACGGACCCTCATCGGCGATCTCGTCCGCGCCCGCCGCGACCTGGCCGCTTCCGAGCGCCGCGCGGGGACGCTCGCCGAGCGGCAGCGCCTGTCGATGGAGATCCACGACACGCTCGCGCAAGGTCTGTCGAGTCAGCAGATGCTGCTCCAGGCCGCCGACCTGGTCTGGGACTCGGACCCGGCGAAGGCGCGCACGCATGTGCGGGCGGCGCGGTCCGTCACCGAGCACAACCTCACTGAGGCACGCCGTTTCGTCCACGACCTGGCCCCGGCGGACCTCGCCCGAGGAGACGGGCTCGACGAGGCGCTGCGCGCCCTGGCCGCCCGTGAGTCCGGCGACCGGCTCGCTGTCCGCGTCCACGTGGACGACGACGGGGGCCGGGTGCCCCGGTTGCCGGAGAGGGTCCGCTCGGCGCTGCTGCGCATCGCCCAGGGCGCCCTGGCCAACGTACGGGAGCATTCCGGGGCGCGTACGGCCACGGTCACCCTCACGGTCCTGGAGGACCAGGTCGTCCTCGATGTCGCCGACGACGGCCGGGGTTTCGTCCCCACCGAGCCGGCCGCGTCCGGTGTCCGCGGCCACGGGATGCCCGCGATGCGGGTCCGGGCCGGTCAGCTCGGTGGAACCCTGACCATTGAATCCGCGCCCGGTGAGGGCGCCGTCCTGTCTGTCGCGATCCCCTTGGAGCCGCTCCGATGACCGACACGCGCGACGTGTCCCGTCCCGTTCGCATCCTGCTGTGCGACGACCATGCCGTCGTACGGGCCGGGCTGCTAGCCCTCCTCGACAGTTCCCCGGACATCGAGGTCGTGGGCGAGGCGGGCACGGGGGAGGAGGCGCTCGCCCTCGTCGCGAAGGCCGCGCCGGACGTGGTGCTGATGGACCTCCAGCTCGGCGACGGTATCGACGGTGTGGAGACCACCCGTCGCCTCACCTCCGCCGCCGGGGACGGCCCGCATGTCCTCGTCCTCACCACGTACGACACCGACGCCGACATCACGCGCGCCATCGAGGCGGGCGCGACGGGCTATCTCCTGAAGGCCGAGCGGCCGGAGGAACTGTTCGCCGCGATCCACGCCGCCGCCCGGGGCCGTACGACGCTCTCGGCGCCGGTCGCCAGCCGGGTGATGGCCAACCTGCGCAGCCCACGCCGCACGCTGACCGACCGCGAGCGCGACATCCTCACCCAGCTCGCACAGGGCCTCGGCAACCGGGAGATCGCGAAGGCCCTGTTCATCAGCGAGGCGACGGTGAAGACCCACCTCGGCCGCATCTACGACAAGCTCGGCGTCGACACGCGGGCAGGTGCCGTGGCTGTGGCGAAGGAACAGCGTCTGCTGACGTGACGCTCCTCTCCACCTCGGCCGCCCTGGCGAGCACTGCATCGACGGCGCCTCCACCGCCGGGGTGGGGGGCACGATGCGGACCGTGGCTGCCCGTCGGGCTAAGTTCTTAGCGGGCGGTTTCGGTCGTGCTGGGGACGATGGCCCGGTGTGTGAGGTGGGAGAGGTCGGTGACGCGGGGGTCGCGGCGCCAGGGCGCCATGGCGCGTACGACGCCGACGAGGTAGTCGGTGGAGCGTACGTGGCTGAGGATGGTGACGGCGCGCTGGCCGTGGGCGAGGGCCTGGTCGAGGTCGCGGTTTTGGAGGTGCGAGGTGGCCAGTACGGTCATGTGCAGGCCGACGGAGCGGGTGTAGGCGCTTTGGACCATGGGTGCGGCCCTGTTGTTCCAGCGCAGGGCGGCGGCGGGCAGGCCCAGGTCCCGGTGGATCTCCACGGCGTCGGCTGCCATCCGTGCGGGCGTGTAGTAGCTGATCCATGCGGGTTCGTCGCCGGGTTCGGCGTCGGCCTGTTCCAGGAGCCGCTCGGAGGAGACGAGCGCGGCGGCGGCGCATCGGGCGTCGCCGAGACGGGCGTGCGCGCGGGCCTCGACGAGCTTGGCGAAGGCCAGGACGCGGGGGGCTGCCCGGCGGTGGGTGCGGTCGTAGGCACCCTGCGCCATGTCCACCGCCTCGTCGGGATAGCCGCGCAAGGTGGCTTGGGAGGGCCATGTTGGTGAGGACGTGACAGCCCACGGTGAGGCTGCCGCCGGCGCGGGCCATCCGCAGGGCCTGAATGAAATGCCGCTGTGCGAGAGCGTGATGGCCCTTGTCCAGGGCGCTCCAGCCTGCGACGCGCGCCAGTTCGGCGGTGTCCGCGCTGGCTGGCGCGTTGACGCTGTCGGGACCGGACCTGCTGCTGTCGCGGGGGACCGCGGCCGAGGCGGCGTAGGGACTGGGCGCCGCAGTCGGGCCGGGGCGTCCGGTCGGTGAGTGGGAGCCGCACGATCTGGAGGTTCATCCCGCTGGCCCCGGTGGGGCCGCTTCGGGATCGGGCACCCCGACGGCGCGGGCGCTGCCCGGGTATGTGCGCCGCGAGCATGACCGGTTGTTGGCTGATGCGGTCGGGGAAGCGAAGGCCGGCCGCAGCCGGATCGTGGTCCTGGTGGGCACCTCGTCGACGGGCAAGACGCGGGCCTGCTGGGAGGCCGTGCAGCCTCTCGCCGAGCAGGGGTGGCTGCTGTGGCATCCCTTCGACCTGGCCCGACCCGGCCTGGCCTGGCCCGGCCTGGCCTGGCCTGGCCTGGCCTGGCCTGGCCTGGCCTGGCCTGGCCTGGCCTGGCCTGGCCTGGCCTGGCCCGGCCCGGCCCGGCCCGGCCCGGCCCGGGCCAGGCCGAAGCCGCGCTGGAGGATCTGCACCGCGTCGGGCCGCGAACCGTGGTGTGGTTGAACGAGGCCCAGTGCTACCTCGGCGACAGCCAGCTGGGTGAGCGGATCGCGGCGGCCGTCCACCACCTGCTGGTCAGCCCGGAACGCGGCCTGTTCTGGTGCTGGGCACACTCTGGCCCGAGTACGCCCACCAGTTCACGGCCCTGCCCACACCGTACGGAGCGGATCCCCACAGCCGGGTGCGGGAGCTGCTCGCCGACCGCACCCTGACCGTTCCCGAAGCCTTCGACGCCGCTGCCCTGGCCGCGGCCACTGCCCTGGCCGAGAACGGTGACAGGCTGCTGGCCGACGCCCTCACGCGTGCCCGTTCGGACGGACGCGTGGCCAAGGACCTGGCCGGCGCCCCCCGCTCCTCAGCCGATACCGGCACGCCAGCCCAGCGGCCAGGGCACTGCTGGAAGCGGCGATGGACGCGCGTCGCCTCGGTGCAAGCCTCCACCTGTCGACGGACCCGCTGTTCGTGGAGAAGATCTACGACGTCGTCGGTCTGTACTTCAACCCGCCCGAGGGCGCGGTGGTGCTCTCGGTGGACGAGAAGTCGCAGCTTCAGGCCCTGGACCGGTCCCAGCCGGTGCTGCCGATAATGCCGGGCATGCCCGAGCGGCGCACCCACGACTACGTCCGCAACGGCCTGACCATGCTGTTTGCCGCGTTCGATGTCGCGACCGGGGAGGTCATCACGGCCCTGCACCGCCGGCACCGGGCCGTGGAATTCAAGAAGTTCCTGATCCGGTCGAGAAGGAGGTGCCGGCGCACCTGCAGATCCACCTGATCGTGGACAACTACGGCACCCACAAGACCCCTGCGGTCAGGGCCTGGCTGGCCAAACGCCCGCGCTTTGAGCTGCACTTCACCCCGACCGGTTCTTCCTGGATCGACCAGGCCGAGCGGCGGTTCGGCTACCTCGCCCACCAGATGATCCGCCGCGGAGCACACAAGAACATCCAAGCCCTTGAAGCCGACATCCGGGCATGGGCCAAAGACTGGAACGAACACCCCAAGCCGTTCAACTGGACCAAGACAGCCGAAGAGATCCTCGACTCCCTCACCCGCCTCTGCCGACGGATCTCTGGCGCAGGACACTAGCGGCGGCCACTGACAATCACTCCAGCGCCCTCCCGACAGTCCCTGCCCACTCCCGGGCGGGGCCCGCGAGCAGCGGGAACGGCGGCACCGGCCCGAATCGGACAGAGTCCTGCGGACCTCGACAGGGGTTCCCGCCGGGCTCTGTTCAGTGCTTCTTGTGCAGTACGGGGTCGGGTTCGGGGTGAGCGCCGGTGAGTTCGGGCTCCAGGCCGTCCGTGAGCTCGGTGGTGCGGCGGCCGATGTCGGTGCGCCACGCCTTGAAGGCCCAGGCGGTGAGGGAGACGACGGTGAGACCGAGGAGCCAGCCGCCCACCACGTCGCTGAACCAGTGCACACCCAGCGCGACACGGGTGAAGCCGACCCCGAGTACCGACAGCACCGCGACGCACCAGCAGGCCACTCGCCAGGCGCGCGGCACCATGGGCAGCAGGACCAGCAGCAGGATCGCGAACGACGTCGTGGCGGTCATGGCGTGGCCGGAGGGGAACGAGAAGCCCGGGGCATGCGCGACCGGGTCCTCCAGGGAAGGCCTGGCCCGCTCGACGACGACCTTGACGAGCAGCCCGATCAGTCCGCCGGCCACCGCCGTCACGGCGGACCAGGCGGCGAGCCGCCACGCCCTGCGGTGAAGCAGCCACAGGGTGAGAAGCGCGACCACGACGCGCAGCGTCAGTGGATCCCACACCCAGTCCGACAGGAGACGCAGGGTGTCGGTCCAGGCGGGGTGGTCCAACGCGGTCTCGTTGAGGCGCCGCGCCGCGCCCGCGTCGAGTCGGCGCAGCGGCTGCCAATGCCCTTCGACGAGAACCAGCACCAGGCCGAAGAACACCGCGGGGATCGCGGCCAGGACAGCCGCGCCGAGCAGCCGGGCACCGAACCGGCGGTCGGCCTCCCGGCGGCGACGCTCGCGGAAACGGCGCATGGTGAACCGCAGAACCATTCAGACTCCCGGGTCGGCGTGGATCGGACCGGGGCGCATGGCGCGCGCGGCTTCCAACTGCGCGGAGAAGGACAGTCCGAGGAACAGGGCGATGGAGGTCAGGTAGGCCCACAGCAGCAGCGACATGAAGGCGCTGAGGGGACCGTAGACGGTGTCGAAGGAGCCGCTGATGCCCAGGTAGAGGCTCAGCAGCCAGGTCAGGGTCGTCCACAGCACCAGGTACACCATGGCGCCGAAGAGCAGCCAGGTGTAGCCGGGCTGCTTCCGGCGCGGCGAGCGGCGGAAGATGGCACTGGCCGAGATGAGCACGAGGATCAGGCCGAGCGGCCAGCGAAGAATGTTCCACACGGTGAGCGTGCTGTCCTCCAGGTGGTACACCGTCACCGCCGCGGAGGCCAGGTCCGCGCCGGCCACCACCACGATGAACCCCACGCCGAGCGGCAGGCCGGCGCTGAGGGACATCACCAGGCCACGCAGGTACTTGAGGTGGAAGGGGCGGTCGCGTTCGTTGCCGTAGATACGGTTGGCGCCACGCTCGACCTGGCACATCGCCGTCGTGGTGTTGACCAGCGAGAAGAGCAGACCGAACCAGAGAGCTATCTGGTCCCCGTCACCCACCGTCCGCTTGCTCCGGTCCAGCGCGTCGTCGACCACCTCGACGCTTGGGCCCTGGGCGATCCGGTGGATGGTCAGCTCGGCGAGTCTCCCGATGTTCTCGGTGTGCAGGGCGGTGGAGAGTCCGACAAAGGCGATCACCAGCGGGATCACCGAGAGCACCGTCTGCAGGGCCAGCGCTCGGGAGTGCGTGAACCCGTCGGCGTAGCGGAAACGGATGAAGGCGTCGCGCAGCAGCGGCCAGCGGCCGTAGCGGCGCAGCGACGTGAGGGCCTCGTCGGCGGAGAGTTCCTCGCCGGTCATGTCCCTGGTCTCGGGGACCTTGGTTGCGGTACCCATCACTTCTGCCGGGGCGGCAGCAGCATCGTCAGCGCGCCCGGACGGACCTCGGCGGTCAGGCGTCGGCCGGGAGCCACCGGGTCCCCGTCGAGTTCGCGTGACTGCTCGGACTCGAAGGTGAGTTCGGCGTGTCGGAAGGTGAAGTACTCCACCGGTACGCCGGAGTCGGCGTCGTGGATGGTGAGGGTCTCCACAGATGTGGGCCGGGTCGTCCTCGCGCCGCCGCGCAGCAGGGTTCCGAGGGCACGGATCCAGCCGCCGGGTCCGTGCGGGTCGAGGACCAGCAGGTCGAGCTGTCCGTCGTCGCACCGGGCGGCGGGCACGAGGGTGAGACCGCCCTGTACGGTCCCGACGTTGGCGAGGAGGACCATGCGGGCGGTACGGCGCAGGGCGGGGGCGCCGTCGAGCTGGATCGTCAGACGCATCCGGGGTGAGCGCAGGGTGGTGATGCCGGCCAGTATGTAGGCGGGCCAGCCCAGGAAGGACTTGGTCCGGTCGTCGGTGTTCTCCATGATCGCGGCGTCGAGTCCCGCCCCGGACATGGCGGCGAAGTGGGTTGCCTCCACGCCGTCGCCCTCGATGCGGCCCAGGTCGATGTGGTGCACCGACCCGCCCAGCGCGGCGTCGAGCGCGGCGGTGGGTGAGAGCGGCAGGTGGAGGTTGCGGGCGAGCAGATTGCCGGTGCCGCTGGGCACCAGCGCGAGCGGTACGTCACTGGCGGCCATGGCGTCGGCCGCCGCGCGCAGGGTGCCGTCCCCACCACAGACCACCACCAGGCTCGCGCCGTCGCGGACCGCGCGGGCGGCCTGGCCGCCTCCGGGGTCTCCGGCCGTGGTCTCCACGAACTCCACCGCGCTGTGGCCGTGTTGCCGCAGTACGTCCCGCAGCTCGGCGCAGGTGTTCTCGTCGGTCACGGTGGGGTTGACGACCACGACGGTGCGGCCCGGCGCCAGCACGCGTGGTGCACTGGCGCCGGGGCCGGCGGCCGGCGCGGGGCGCGCCGACGGGGCGGCGGCCACCGTCCCTTCCGTGAAGAGGGCACGGCCGACGATCAGCAGCGACAGGCTTCCGTTGACAAGGCCGCCCACGAGATCGGTGGGGTGGTGCATACCCCGGTAGAGGCGGGCGATGGCCACCATCAGCGGTAGGAGCAGCAGGAGTGCGCACACGAGTTTGCGCAGGCGACCACGGACGTGGGACAGGGCGAGCGCGGCGAGTCCCGCATACAGCGCGGTGGCCGCCCCGGTGTGCCCCGAGGTGTAGCTGGAGGTGGGCGGGGACGCGTCGAGGCGGTCCACCTCAGGCCGTTGACGGTCCACCGACTCGGTGATGACGAGGAAGACCAGCGCCTGGAGCGATACGGCGACAGCCAGGAAAGCGGCCTGGCGCCACATCGGCAGACGGGGTATCAGCACCAGTCCCAGACACGCCGCGAGCGTGACGACGATCACTGTGAGGGTGTTGCCGGCCTCCGACGCGAACCACGAGAGGCTGGTGAGGGCGCCAGTGCGGTGCCGCTCCATGGCCTCGTTGAGGTCGTCCTCGACGGTCATCGGCCATACGTCGCGGGCGGGACCTGTGATCAGCAGGCCGATGCCCACCATGAACGCGGCCTGGCAGAGCGTCAGAGCGCCGATGCGCGCGGCGGTCCGGCCGGTGCCACGAGGCAGGGTGAAGGCGCGAGCCGGCTTGACGGCCCCAGGTGATTCACCAGACAGGACGCTGGGTTCCTCTGGCACGGCGGTCGGCATCAGGACTCCCATATGTCAGTGCCTCGCGGCGTTCTTCTCCGCCGGGGGTGTGTCCTCCGGACCAACGCCGTATGCCCTGGAAACGGCACCGCAGACCTGCGATTCCGTCGCAGGCCCTCCACACCACCGCGCAAACTTGCCCATGCGCCGCACGCCCTCCACGCGGCACGGACCCGTGTCCGCGCGGGGCTCAAGGGGGATGTGGCTGCCACCTGTTGAACGCGCAGGAGGGTGTTCTGGTGTGGGTGAGTGGGTGTCGCGGTCGTGGTGTGTGAGAGGCGGAAGCGGTACTCAGGCGCCAGGTGACCGGCCTCCAGTAGCAGCTGGAGGCGTCGGCAGCGGTTGCCTACGGTCTTCGCAGCCGCGCCGCCTAGGAACGGGTCCGCTGGGCTGTGTGGGCCTAGGCACGTTCGAGCGCGGGCCACCGGCGCCCGGGCGGTGCGATCCAAGGCCGGTGACGCGACCGTCCCAACGAGATCGAGGTTCGGTCGGAGGCCAGATGTCCGGCGGCTCGAAGGCGGACGCGCTGCCTCGAACCGCCATCGGGCGTCCGCGGCGCGTGTCAGTCCACGATCACCCCGGTGAGTACCGCCGGGGCCTGACCTACGAGGGCTGCGCCGAAGTTCCTCTCGACCTCTGCCTTCTCCGCCGAGTTTGGGTACGGGTTGGTGCACGCGGTGCCCGCGCTGGAACCGGACATCAGACTTGAGCACGGACCTGGCTTACGATCCGGCAGTCCGAGGATGTGCCCGAGTTCGTGTGCGGAGATGCGGACCGTGTTGTAGCCCTGGTCGACGGCTTGGCGCCCGATGTAGACGGTGCCGCTGCCCAGAGTGGTGGGCAGAGCCCGTGGCCAGCCGTTGTCCGCGAGGACCCGTATGGTCGCTCGTTGCCCGGAGGCGACGGGGCGCAGCTCGACGGCGTCGACGCTCTCGTTCCAGACCGCGGCGCCCCGGTCGACGGCACTCCGGAACTCCGCGGATCCGCTGGCGTCGTAGATCAGAACACGGGCGGCTGCGGCTGCGGGGGCGCTTGTCGCGTGGGATGCCGCCGCGGCCTGTCCGCCGGACATGGCCAACGACATCAGGCAGGCAGCGGCCAGGCCGCCGGACAGCTTACGGACGTACATGATCGACCTCCTTGTGGGGGAAGGGAGTTCGTACTCATGACAGTCGTGCTCATGACATTCAGGGAATCCACTTCCCAGTTGAGGCGCGGACGAATCCGTTAATGCGCGGCACCCCGGGCCCGCTGTCCGGGAAATTGGCTTGTCGGCACCTTTGTGCCCGTGCAGGCGGGCCCACCGCCCTTCGGTGCACAGCGTCGGATCACCGAACGCCGGGAGGCCCTGGTATCGCAGCCCTGCGTGCCGATGTCCGCTCTTCAGGCGCGAATCACGCCTACCTGCGCAGGCGTGGCATCAGCGGCATCAGGTGTTCGATTCCTGAGCCGGTCGATCAGGTCCGCAAACCGCAAACCGCAAACCGCAAACCGCAAACCGCAAACCGCAAACCGCAACCGCTGGCGCCGTGGACGTCCGATGCCGAATTACATCAGCTGAAACAGGCGCGGTCCCACCCTCGTCCTTGAATCTCACATTGATGTCAAGAGCTAGTAGGACTCCGTTACATCTTCCTCGCGGTCCTGTTTGAGGGCATGTTGGGGGTATGGACGCACATGAAGTGAACCGTGCCCGGGCGAAGTTGGCGTTGTTCGTGGCTGATGTGTTCGCGTCGGTGCCACGCAAGGACCAGCGGGCGAAGAGCGACTGCTATTTGCGGGGACTGATGCTCGAGGGTCGGCGCAAGTCCATCCAGGCCATGGCGGAGCGGCTGCCGGACGGCAATGAGCAGAACCTGCAGCAGTTCGTGAACCAGTCGACGTGGGATCCGGTGTTGGTGCGGCGGCGAATCGCGGAGCGGATGGTGCCGCAGATCGGCCCGGACGCCTGGGCGGTCGATGACGTGTCGTTTCCCAAGGACGGGAAGATGTCGGTGGCGGTCGCCCCGCAGTACTGCGGGGCGCTGGGCAAGCAGGCCAACTGCCAGGTCGCGGTGAGTGTGCACGCGGTCTCCGACACCGCGTCCTGCCCGCTGCAGTGGCGGTTGTTCGTGCCCCAGGAGTGGGCGCGCGATCCCGAACGCCGGGAGAAGACCGGGATTCCGGAAGAGGTCGGGCACCGGGAGAAGTGGCGTCTGGCTCTGGACCGCATCGACGAGTTGGCCGGGTGGGGACTGGTGCCGCCTGTGGTGGTGGCCGACGCCGGCTACGGGCAGAACGCCGACTTCCGGGACGGCCTGAGTGAGCGGGGCATCGGATATGTCGTGGCGGTCCGCTCCGACGTGACCGTCCACCCGCACGACGCGCAGCCCACCGCCCCGGTATGGTCTGGAACCGGCCGCAGGCCACAGCCCCGCTACCGCGACAAGCCGTCCTCGGTGGCCGCACTGGCGGCCGGCCACGGACGACAGGCGTTCGCCGAGGTCACCTGGCGTGAAGGCTCCCGCGGGCCGATGCGCTCGCACTTTCTGGCACTGCGGGTGCGGCCAGCCGGCGTCAGGGCCCGCCGTCTGGCCCAGGCCGCCGCCATCGCCGAACAGGGCCACTGGGACGGCGTCCTGCCCGAGGTGACGCTGCTGGTCGAGTGGCCCAAGGACGCCCAACAACCCACCGACTACTGGCTGTCCAGCCTGCCCGCCGACACCTCGCCGCCCGAGCTGGTCCGCCTGGCGAAGATTCGCTGGCGCATCGAGCACGACTACCGGGAACTCAAGCACGGCCTCGGCCTGGACCACTTCGAGGGCCGTTCCTGGGCGGGGTGGCATCACCACGTCACCCTGGTCACCGCCGCCCACGCCTTCCTCACCGAACAGCGCCTGGCCCCAAAAGCCGACACACCGGCCTCACCCTCTACCAGATCCTCGACGCCATCCAGGACCTGCTGAACTGCTGGACCGGCACCTGCACCACCTGCCACCGTCCTCTGCCCAGAACAGCCATCACCAGCCCAAACCCAAGAGCCAGAGCAACCTAACGGAGTCCTACTAGAGAACCACGACGGCACGATGGCTGTCTTGCTCGACATCATGATGCCCGACATGGACGGGTACGCGACCACGACGGCGATCCGCAACATGCCCCAGTTCACCGGGCTGCCGATCATCGCGCTCACCGCGAAGGCAATGCCGGGCGACCGGGAGAAGGCCATCGAGTTGGGCTTTTCCAACTATTTGACAAAGCCGGTCAACCCCGACGACTTGATGTCCGCGTTGCACGCGTGCATGACCGCGTCATAGCAGTGTCCCTGCCGAGAATCTCGTCCGTGCAGGTCAGGCCGCATGCTGATACTCGTGGAGGGTGCCGCCGAGGCGGTCGCGTCGTCGTATGTCGAGGTGGGCGATAGCGTCCGGGTCGGTGATCGGCGGAGGCAGGGGGTGCAGCGGGCGGGCGTCTGCGATGCCTTGGTGGGGCCGGTGGGAGTTGTAGTGCTGTTCGAACTCGCGCAGGGCGTGGAGCAGGTGTCGCTGGTTCCAGACCAGGGTGCGGTCCAGCAGTTCGCGTCGGCAGGTCTGCACCCACCGTTCCATGAGCGCGTTCATCCGCGGCATCCGGATCCCGCTGAGTACGACCTCGATCCCCGCATCCTCAAGGACGGTGTCGAACAGGGAGGGATACTTCCCGTCGCGGTCGCGGATCATGAACCGGGCCCGGCAGCCGGCATCCTCGAGATCCATGACGAGGTTCCTGGCGGCCTGCGCCACCCAGGAGGCGGTCGGGTGCCCCGTCGCGCCCAGGACGCGGATGCGCCGGCCGGCATGCCCGATCACCGCGAACACGTACAGCCGTACCCCGGACAGGGTGACCGCTTCGAAGAAGTCACACGCCAGCAGGGCATCAGCCTGGGAGCGCAGAAAGTCCGTCCAGGTGCTGGAACCCCGCTCGGGTACCGGGTCGATCCCCGCCTCCTTCAGGATCTCCCACACCGTGGAGGCGGCCACCTGCACGCCCAGAACCAGCAGCTCGCCGTGGATGCGCCGGTAGCCCCAGCCGGGATTCTCCCGCGCCAGACGCAGCACGAGAACGCGGATCGAGCGCACCGTACGCGGCCGACCCGCACGCTTGGGCCGGGAACGGGCCTGGCGGCGCGCGACCAGGTCACGGTGCCAGCGCAGCACAGTGTCCGGGCGCACCAGCAGCCGTGCCCGGCGCAGCGCGCCGCGCGGGAGCCGGTGCAGCAGCGCGGCAAGGAACACTCGGTCACTCGGGGCGAACCGCACCCGATCCCGGCCGAGTTGGCGTTCCAGCACCGTGATCTGATGACGCAGCGCGAGGATCTCCGCGTCCTTGTCCTTGTTGCTCACCGGCAGCAGCCGCAGCAGGGCGAACACGTTCGCCACACCCAGATAGGCAAGTCGAAGCAGCACGACAGATCATCCTGCCGGGGCACTCACCAGGTGCCCAGAGCACCCGCCCAAGCGCCCGCGCTCGACACCACCCATACACCAGCCCCCACCAGGACGGATGAGTTTTTCGGCAGGCGCAAGCCCCCGCCCGAGTCCACGCAGTAGGCTGCGCCAGACGCTGCCCGCCGCGGCCCGCCAGCGCCTCGGGCTGGTGACCACGGAGGTGGACCTGCGGTGGCGGAGCCTCGCCGACGTCTGGGGCGAGGCGCATGTCCTGTGCATGCGGCCGGAGAGCCGGCTCGTTGGTCGGGGCCGTGAGCGGTGAGCCCCCGACGTGTTGCGAGAGGCGGCCTTCAATCCATCACTCGCCTCGTAGCACATTTTGGGGCAATGTGTGAAATCCTGGAATGTAGCACGCCATGGGACGGCATCTGTGGATGGTTGTCCTCGTTCCTCCCCGATGCGACTGTTGGCTGTCGGCGTGCGCTGTCGATGAGTGGAGGATGCGATGTCGACAATCGTCATCATCGTGGCTGCCGTGGTCGTCCTGGCCGTGGTCGCGCTGCTCCTGCGGACCATGATCCGACGTCGGCACCTGCGGGACCGTTTCGGGCCCGAATACGAGCGCACGGTAGAGGCGAAGCGCAGCCGTGGAGCGGCTGATCGCGACCTGAGCGCGAGGGAGGAGCGGCATGAGGAGCTGGAGATCAGGCCACTGCCCTCAACGGTCCGGGACCGGTACGCCCGGGACTGGACCAGCGTGCAGGAGCACTTCGTCGACAGTCCCGACCAGGCTGTGGGCGAGGCGGACCGGCTCGTGACGACGCTCATGAGCGAGCGCGGCTACCCGACCGAGAGTTACGAGCAGCAGAAGCGGGACCTCTCGGTCGAACACTCCCGGACGCTGGAGCACTACCGCGTCGCCCATGAGATCAACGGGCGCGCTGACGGCAGGGACACCTCGACGGAAGAACTGCGGAGCGCGATGGTCCACTACCGGGCTCTGTTCGAGGAACTGCTGCACGACGGCACCCCTTCCTCGGGTACCGGACGCCGATGAGCGCACGGCAGCCGGGAGCTGGCTGCCACCACCCATGGAGGTGAAGGGACATGCAGCGAGAAGGACCATTCGGGAACGACGAGCATGCCGATCCGGTCGCAGAGAGTCTGTCCACCGAGGACATCGCCCACCCCCCGCCCGATGCGCCACAGCGATCCCCGGACGATGACCTGACGGCAGCCCCCCATGCCGGCCGGGCAGCACCCAGGAGCAGAATCACGGACGAGGGCGGAGGTGAGCCGGACGCCGTAGTCGGCGAACGCGACACGTCCACGGTGGAGCCCGAGGCTGCCCCGCTTCTCGGTCCCCGGGAGAGTGAGGGTCTCCGTGCCAGGTGGCAGGAGATTCAGCAGGGATTCGTCGATGACCCACGCAAGTCGGTCCTTGCCGCAGACGGTCTCGTCGCCGAGGTCATGCAACTGCTCGCCACGACATTCGCCGACCACAAACAGGGACTCGAAGGCCAGTGGCACCGCGGCGAGGAGGTCGCCACCGAGGACCTGCGCCTGGCGCTGCGCCAGTACCGGTCCTTCTTCGACCGCCTGCTCAGTGCCTGACCACCGTGCCCCACCCTGGGATCAGGGGGGCCTTGCATCACTCCGCAAGATCGGAGGACAGCATGATCGTCCTCGGAGTCATCCTGCTGGTCATCGGCTACGTGGCCGGCTTCGCCATCCTGTGGACCATCGGGATCATCCTGGTCGCCATCGGCATCATCCTGTGGATCCTGGGATCCGTCGGACACAAAGTCGGCGGACGGCGGCACTACTGGTAGCCGACCCTGCCCAGCTGGGAACCAACCCGTTCTCGCACGGCCCCGACACCGAAGACCCTTACAGCACGCGGCCGTCACATCCCATCCCGCCGCGCCTCCAGCACGCGCACCCGCGAACCGAGGCATCACGCCATGACCCTCTTCTACCTCCTGCTGATCGCCGCGATCGTGCTGGCCATCGTCGGCGCGACCGCCGAAAGCATGCTGTACCTGCTCTCCGCCGGCGTACTGCTCCTCATCGCCGACGTGCTCTACCTCGCCGTGAGATCGGCACTGCACCTCCAGCGTCCGGCCCACTGACCCCACCGGGGCCGCCCGGCCTGCATCCGCCGCCGCTGTCTTGCGGGTGATCTCGCCGATGAGGCGCTGGCCGTCGGTATCGGCCACCAGGACCAGCACGACGGCTTCCGGCCTGGCTGTGTCACCTACTTCGGCCCCGTCCCAAAGCCGATGAGTGCCTTCCCTGCTCCCTGTCCTCAAGTCCGCCGGAGGGCGGTGCTCGTGTGCTCACGGCAACGGAGTCAGTGGGTTCTCCCTGCTGGGGCGTCCGCGTCCGGTCGCCGCTCCGCCGACAGCGTCAGGCCACCAGTCCGGGGAGCGACTCGGAGTCGTCGATGAAGGCGCGGGCCACGTCGGACAGCCGGCGGCTGTGGGCGCGGGCGTAGCCGCGCAGAGCGGTGAACGCCTGTTCCATGTCGATGCCCTGGCGCTCGGCGAGTTTCCCCTTGGCCTGCTCGATCAGTACCCGGCTGTTCAGCGCGGTCTGCAGCTGTTCGTTGAGGACGGTGCTGCGGGCGCTGGAGCGTTGTTGGAGCAGGCTGATGGTGGCGACGTCGGCGAGAGCTTGGGCGATGGGTGCGTCGACCGGGTCGAAGGGGCCGGGTTCGGTGTGGAAGAGGTTGAGGGCGCCGACGGTCTCCTCCCGCAGGCGCATCGGCAGGGCTTGGACCGCTCCGAATCCGCTGCGGTGGGCGGCGTTGGCGAAGCGCGGCCAGCGGTCGATCTCCTGGGTCAGGTCGGGGACGATCACCTGTGCGCCGGTGCGGAAGGCTTCCAGGCAGGGTCCTTCGTCGCTCTGGAGCTGGAAGAGTTCGAGCAGGCGTACCTGCTCGTCGGAGGCGGCCATGACCCGGAGTTCGCCGTCGCGGTCGGCGAGCAGTACCCCGGCGGCGCTCGCGCCGAGCATGCTTACGCAGCGGTCGGTGAGCAGGCGCAGGAAATCAATGAGGTCGAAGTCGGCGACCAGGTTGTCGGCCAGCTCGACGAAGGTCTTGGCCAGAAGCTGCTGATTCATCGCGGGCACCCTCGATTGAGACTAGTCCCGCCGGCAGGGCGCGGGAAGTACAGCACGGTTGTCGGATGACACCGGTGCATCAGGTTTCCTCGTCGGTCCGTGTGGGCTCCGCGTCCGGGGAGAAGCGGAGCCGGTGGGCGACCACGTCGGCGGCCACGTCGGCGAGCCGGCGCCCCTGCGCGTAGGAGTAGGCACGGAGCCGGACGAAGGCTTCGTCGATGCCGACACCGAGCTGGACGGTGAGGATGCCGGTGGCCTGGTCGATCTCCGCCCGGTAGCCGCCCAGGTCCTCGAAGCCCCGCTCCATCAGCACGCCGTCGGGCGCGCCTGTCTCCTCGATACGGGCGTCGAGCAGGAGCAGTGTCGCGAGATCGGCGAACGCCATCGCGTCGGCCAGTTCTTCAGTGCCCAGCACGGTGGGGACGTCGGCGTACAGGTCGAGGACGCCCGGGCTGATCGCCCCCATCTGCAGAGGGAGTGCGAAGACCGCGCGTGCTCCGGTTTCAAGGGCCGCGTCGGCGAACACGGCCCAGTGGTCCTGGAGTTGACCGGTGCGCAGGTCGGGTGTGAGGACGGCGGAGCCGTGGGTGAAGGCGTCCACGCAGGGTCCCTCGCCGAGGGTGAGCTGGAGTTCTTCGAGTTGTTCGCTGATGGTGTCGGTGCTGCACAGCGGGTGGCTTGCGGCGGTCTTGGACATCGCTGATATGCCGGCTCCGCCGACCGGCAGTGCGGCCACGGCCGCGGTGCACACGTCCATCACGTCGACCCGGCCGCCGCGCCGGGCGGCCTGCTGGGCGACCAGCACCTGGATGCGGGCCGAACGGCTGTCGGACCTCACCCGGGCCACCGGGTCCATGCCTCGTGCGCAAGGCCCTTCAGCCGCGCCGTGGTTCGTTCCCCAACGGGAAGGACCAGCACTCGGAGCAGCGTGGCGCTCGTGGGCCGCCAGATCTCTCCTATGTCCAGCCATCCCCAGGAGCGGAGCGAGGCGAGAGCCGGGTGATCGACCTGCTCCACGAGGGTGGCGCCGAGTGTCGCCTGGTGGTCGCTCAGCAGCCGCTCCTGCAACCGGCGGCCCACACCTTGGTCCTGCGGGTGCGGGCGGATCAGGGTGTCGGTGACGGCGAAGACGCCGCCGGACGCGGTGAGTTGCTCAATGCTGTGCGGCAGTGCTCCGTCGAACCCGAGCCACCAGAAGCCGTCACTGCGCACCGGGAACCCGAAGGCGCATCCGACCAGGCGGTCCGTCTCCGCGATCGCCATGGCGAACCCCGGCCTGCGGATGTCGCCGGTGAGACGGTTCAGGAAGTCCAGGCGGCTGCGGCTGCGGTGCGCCGCAGCGGCGGACCTCTCGCGGGAGTCGACGTACAGGTCCGCCAGCTCCCCGCTCAGGTCCTGCGCCAGCCAGCGGTTCACTCGGCGCAGCCGGACCGCCTCCATCGTGGTCAACTCGCCTGCGCGGGGCTTGCGTTGCTGCTTCTGCTCCGGCTGGGCCGTCATCGCGCATCGCCCGAGCCGGCAGCCACCAGCGGAGTACTCCAGGGCGGCGGGGGTCGGACGGCCGGGGCCGGGACATCCCCGGGGAGAGGTGACAGCTGCCCGAGCGGGGGCCCGAGGAGCAGGGACCCGGAGCCGGTGACGTCGAGGATCCGCCCCAGTGTCGGTGGCGGGTGGTGCAGATGCAGGATGCCGCCGGCCTCGGTGGTCTTCTGGGTGGCGTAGAGGAAGGCGTTGAGGCCGCTGCAGTCGCAGAAGGTCACGGGGGTGAGGTCGACATCGACGATGCGGATGCCGTCGCTCAGGCAGCGCGCCAGTGCCGCGCGTAGCAGAGGCGCCGTTTCGAGGTCGATCTCACCGGCCAGGGTGATCAGTGCCCGGTTGCGTCGGTCGTGACGGTAGATGGTGAGCCGTGGGAAGGGCATGACGCCTCGGATCAAAAGACCGTCCGGCGGCGGACGCGGGGGTGCCGGGGTTCCCGGTCCCTTGGCGCGCTGCCGGCAGGGGCGTACGTTCGGCGGAGGCGGAGCAGCGGCCGGCCGGCAGCCTGTGCGACAGGACAGTGGACGCACCCAGTTCCCTCCAGGGATGCGCCGGGTGACGGACCAAGAGTCCGCTCCCGGCAGCTATCTGTGTCATGAAACGACAAGTCGCCGGGGTCTGGGACGTCCGTACAGCAGCATAGTCCTCAACCCGGCGCGGCAGACGGCCACAAGCCGCCCGGACTCAGGATGTGGACGGCGTTCAAGACCGCCTACGCCTACGGAACCCGCCGCAACGAGACCCGGATGCTCGACACCGCCGACTTCGGCCGGAACCCGCACGGGGTCGAGTTCGGCGAGTACGGCCGGTGCCAGGTGCGGTTCGGCAAGGCCAAGAAGGGCTCGCCGCCCAAGCGCCGCGGAGTACTGACCGTGTTCGACTGGACCCCTGACGTCCTGGACGAGTGGTTCACCGAGGTCCGGCCCCAGTTCGGGACCGACGGCAATCCGGCTGCCTGGCCGTCCGAACGGGACCTGCGGATCGGCTGCCAGCGGATCAACTCCCGCTTCAAGGCATACCGCGAGGCCCTCGGCCTGGACGACGGACTGGACTTCCACTCGCTGCGAAGGTCCTACGTCACCCACCTGATCGAAGACGGCTGGGACCCCCGCTTCGTCCAGGAACAGGTCGGTCACGAGCACGCCAGCACCACCTCCATCTACACCTGCGTGTCCTCGGACTTCCGCACCCTGCGCCGGCACCTGGACGACACCATCGCCGCCGCCCTTCAGGCCCGGAGTGGGAGGAACGCATGAAGCGCAAAGTCGGCTACACCTGGCGGCTGCGCGAGCTGATGGCCAAGCACCAGATCTTCACCGCCACCGAACTCGTTCCGCTGCTTCGCGAGCGCGGGATCGACCTGTCCGCCTCCGAGGTTCACCGTCTGGTCTCCGGCATCCCGGAACGGCTGTCGTTGCAGGTCATGGCCGCGCTCTGCGACATCCTCTCCTGCACCCCGGCCGACTTGGTGGCCACCACCGCCGAGAACGCAGGGGTCCGCAAGACCGCCACCGGCGACCTCCCGGCTCTGTCCTCGAACGTCGCGAAGCTACGGCCTCGCGCGGCCCGCATCCTGCCCGACTCATGAGCCGGACCTACGCCACCGACGAGCAGTACGAACGCTGGTACATGGCCGAGTGCTGCCGCTGCGGTCGGCGCAAGCACAAGGCAGGCACCTGGCCCGACGGATACGTCTGCCGGAACTGCTCGGACCGCGCGGCCCGCATACGGGGCACCTGCCCAGAATGCGACGAGGACCGTGCCCTTCCCGGCCTCCGCCCCGTCGACGGCGCCCCGATCTGCACGACCTGCGCCGGCTTCTCCCAGACCTTCGACTGCTCACGCTGCGGCTTCGAGGGGAAACTCCTGGGCGGGCGGCTCTGCGAACGCTGCACGCTCTCGGACCGGCTCACCGCTCTCCTTGACGATGGCACCAGCCGGGTCCGTCCCGAGTTGACGCCCCTGTTCGATCTACTGGTGGCGATGGACAAGCCCAGCAGCGGAGTGGCCTGGCTGGCCCTGCGCCACGATCAGCCGGGGAACCCCTCGCAGAGGCTGCGGCAACTCGGCCTCGGCCAGATCCCGCTGACCCACGACGCCTTCCACGAACTCCAACCCTGGCGGTCAGCGGCCCACCTGGAAGAACTCCTCATGGCCAGCGGAGTCCTGCCCCCGGTCGACAAGTACATCTGCTCCTTCCAGCGCTGGCTCCTTGGCCATCTGACCGACATCGAGGACCCCGAGCACGTCAAAACGATCCGACTCTTCGCAACCTGGCGCGTCCTGCCCCGGCTGCTGGCACGAGCCGAACAGAGCCACATCACACCGAGCATCCGCCGCTTCGCCGCCGACCAGGTCAAACACGCGACCGCCTTCCTCCAGTGGCTCGGCGAGCGCAACACCACCCTCGCCTCCTGCTCCCAGATCGACATCGACGCCTGGTGGGCCGAGAACAGTGAGTACGGCCGCACCTGTTTGAGGGCCTTCCTCAACTGGGCCATGCAGAGCCGCCATTGCCGACGCTCCCTCTCTATCCCCGCGATGAAGGCCACCCGACGAGCCGCGCTGAGCGAGGACGAGCGCCTGGACGCCCTCGGCCGGCTGCTGGCAGATTCCGAGATACCGACGCACCTTCGTGTCGCCGGGATCATCGTGCTTCTCTACGCGCAGCCCTTGACTCGGATCGTCCGGCTCACCGTCGACGACGTGATCCGCGACGGCGACGCCGTAGTTCTGCGGCTCGGGGAACCGGCCTCGCCCGTCCCCGCACCGGTGGCTTCGCTGCTGCTGGAGCACATCGCGAACCGCGACAACGTGGGCACCGCCACCAACCCGGCATCTCAATGGCTCTTCCCCGGCCGCCGCGCAGGCCAGCCGTCCCGCCCCGACCACCTGTCCGCACTCCTCAACAAAGTCGGCGTCCCGGCCGCAGCCGCCCGCGGCGCCGCCATCCGACAACAACTCCTTGAGATGCCCGCCCCCGTCGTCGCGGACGCTCTCGGCTACCACCACCCGCCTGCTCAACGAGATCGGCGGAACGTGGAGCCGATACGCCGCTGGAGACCACACACGGTCACCGGCAGGCTGGGTTCCTCGCGGAGCCAGCTAAGTTGTGGGCCCTCCAGTTCCGAGAGCCTGAGCGCGCATGAGTGCTTGCTTCGAGGCCACTGGGACGGCTATCCCTGGCGGAAGAATTCCTGCACGTCAGCAGCGACAGTCGTCAACTCTTCGCCAGCGCCAATCACCGTCGTCACAGTGCACTCCCAGCCGCTGGAGAAGACGTCAGCTCGCAGGGTCCAGCTCAGATACACGTGACCGCCCGAACCGAACGTTGCTGCCACGACCAGCTCGTTGTTGACCCAGGACCGCTCGCCCTCCCAACCACGGAAGTCGCGCGCAAGACCGTCGAGAAACTCGGTCAGGTATCCCGCACCGTCCCAGGCAGACACGGTCACGGCCCCGATCCGTGCGCGCAGGCCGTCATCGACAGCCTCCACGGCGAATACGACCTCGAACTCATCTGTCCGCGACCAGTCGAACAACCGGATAGAGGGCGCTTGCGACCCCACCCCCCGAACGACGAGCTCGACCTTCCCAGGGACCACCTCGATCAGACTCACCCACTGAGGATACGGACGCCAACACGCCCGGTCATCGCCATTACAAAGCGGGACTACGTCCCGTCGATGTTTGGAGGCTCACACCCAGATCCCCGCCAGGAGCGTCACGGGCAGTAGTAATTCCGGAGCCAGATTGATCAACTGGCGACAGTTGAACACGCGACCCCACCAGTACCAAGGCCGTTGTCCGCTGAAGCGTCCCGGGCAACGTCGTCTCCCTCCGGGGCGGCCTGGAGTGTCCCATCGCAGTCAGTCCGACGGGCGCACAGTCATCAGCCGAAAACACAAAATTACGCGCTCAACTGGCCGCAAAAAGAGTCAGGTTGACGTTGCAGCGTCGTAGTCTGCGATGCAGGTACGTCATTGCGTTCTGAGGGTTCACCCGCGAGAGGGGCCGCCCGCTGGCGGCCGACACCGACTGAACTGAATGATGTGCTGCCGCTCTTGCACGGCCCGGTCTATGCTTTTACGCAGGGTCCTCCCGCGTCGCCCGGCTCCAGTCGGACACCGGTTACCGGCCCCAACTTTTGGCCCCCAGCCCCCGGGCCGCACTGCCCATTCGACCGCTGTGAGCGGCTGGAGCCGCATCGCCGACTACGCGGCTCCAGCCCTTCGTCCTCGCCAGACCCTGTTCGAGCCCGGGATGAACTCCCGCTCACCCCGGGACGGGTGGTGAGGACGTTCGAGGCGAGGCGGCGGCACCGGATCCATCGCCGTCCTCGCAGCCGCGGCCGCCGCTGGTGCTCGCCCGCACCCGGCGGCGGCCGCCGGTCATCTCATTAGCTCGGTCCCCCGGAACACCGACACCAACCACCCGTCGGCTCACCGGTGCCTGCCCTGCTGCGGATCGCTTCCGCAATCTCCCCGGCGGCACCCGGCATTGCACCTTGTCAGGCGTCGTGTCGTCCACGGCATGGCCCTCTTCGGACAGCCTGACTCACTGCCAGTCTCCTCCTGTTCCGCCCGGCGGAGCACGCTTTGACGACTCCTGGCGAAAACGCGCTGCGGGACGGCTCCATGAAACACAACCAACGGCCCGGGTCAGTCACTCCGGCCCGGTCGAAAGCCGCAGCCGGGCAGCCTTCAGGCGCTCGACCGTCCGGGAACGCGACAGCCTGAGCTGACGGTTCTCCTCCGTGAGCCGATGGTTCTCCTCCGTGAGTTGACGGCTCTCCTCAGCCAGCCACCGAGCGCAGTCCTGAGCAGCCTCAACCGTTCCGCCATACCGAGCCGCCATCGCAACATCTCCTCGCGCTGCCTCACAAACAGAACTCTCCCGCCGGCGCACCAACAGGGCAAGCTGTCATGGCGGCACCAGACACAAGCATTAACGGGAGAACCGATCATTTGGCTGCGGCCAACCAGCCGGTCGACGGCCTGCTCAGCGGCGATGACCAACGAGCCTGGCCGCTGACGGCCCGGCTCCCACCGCGGCCGTCGGCCGCGCGCGCGGAGAGTGCCCGGCCATCCGCCTCTGCCCGAGTCTTGCGGGAGCGGCTGGAGGCGGCTCACGAGTGTGCCCGGCATCTGGTCGAGGCGATTCACCTGTGACGCACGAGAATCAGCAGCTCAGGGACAGTTCGGGCGTGCTCTGGGTGAATCCCGTGTGGAGCGGACGTAGTTCGCCGGCCGCATCGCCATGGTCAGGCTGCTTTGTCTTCCAGGTAGTACGCCGTGGGGTCGCGCCGGGTCGCTGGGCGGAACTTGTGGCGGGCGTGATGAGAGGCGGGATCTTCCCGGGGTGCCTCCCCTGGCCGGCGTCGGGGAGGGGGATCCTGCCGGAGGTTCTCCGGCAGGGGCAGGGTCGCCCAGACGCTCTTGCCGTTGAAGGTGGGGCGGGTTCCCCAGTCGGAGGCCAGGGCGGTGACCAGGTCCAGTCCGAGGCCTCGGTCTTGTGCGTCGGTGGCGGTGCGGGCGCGGGTGGTGGCGTCGTCGTCCCAGACCTCGACGGTCATCTGGTGGCGATGGACGCCCAGGCCAACGGTGATGGTGAGGCCGCCGCCGTGCTGGACCGCATTGGTGACCAGTTCGCTGATCACCAGCGCCAGGACCTGGTGGGCCCAGGGCTCGATGGCCAGGCCCCAGGCGGTGAGCTGGGCCGCCGCCCGACGCCGGACGCAGCCCACCGTGGCGGGCTTGGCGGGCAGGAGCCAGCGGATCTGCCACGTCCCGGCCATCAGGCGCCGGTGGTGGCCTCGCAGCCACCGCCGAGCCGGAACACGCGCGCCGGTCCGTCGCCGGCTGACGGGGGACACGGCGGGCCGCACGACGGCGGTAGGAACCGCCGGGTTCCGGCGGCCGGGGAGGACGGCCGGTCGAAGTACGCGAGGGGCCGAGGTGGGCCGGTCAGGACGTTGAGGGTGCGCAGAAGGGGTGGCGTACGACGGCGGGGCAGGGACACGGTGGCGCTCCTGGGTGAACGGAGGTGGGAAGCGGCCGTTGCGCTGGCCCAAGTGAGGGGCCGGGAAGGAACAGGCCCAGCGGCCGACTGTCTGTTCAATTACCGTCACACCGGGCCGCTCCGGCGGGGGTGGCATCGGGTGAAACCGGTGCCTGGGCCGGTGATATGCGCGATACTGGCCCTGCGACCCACGCCGTGTGGTCTTCCGCCGCAATCGCGCTGGGACCGTTGCCCCCGCAGACGCGAGCGCGCGCGGGGCCCGCGAACAGTGTGCAGATCGATCCATGAAGCGCTATTGCCCGGGGCGCGGCCCGGCGCCGAGACCCGAGCCCTGCCCGGGTGGCGTCGCATGGTGGTGTGTGGTGGTGTGGGGGGGGTGCCCCTATGACTTTGGTCAAGGGGTTGTCGGGGTTGGTGGTTGGTAGAAGGTGCCGTCGCGGAGCATCGCGAAGAGCACGTCGGCTCGGCGTCGGGCGAGGCAGAGGATGGCCTGGGTGTGGTGCTTTCCCTGGGCGATCTTCTTGTCGTAGTAGGTGCGGGAGGCGGGGTCGGCCAGCGCGGCGAACGCCGAGAGGAAGAAGGCCCGTTTGAGCTGCTTGTTTCCTCTCCGCGAAGGCTGTTCGCCGCGGATGGACGACCCGGAACTTCGGGTCGCCGGGGCGAGGCCGGCATAGGCGGCGAGGTGGGCGGCGGACGGAAACGAGGTGCCGTCGCCGACGTCGATGAGGATGCGGGCGCCAGTCCTGATGCCGATGCCGGGCATGGACATCAGGACCTTGGAAAGAGGGTGGGCCTCCAGCAGTTCCTCGATCCGGTGAGCCAGCAGTTTGCGCTGGTCGAGCACTGCCTGGAGCGAGGAGGCGAGGCTGGGGACGATCAGTGCGGCCGCGTCTGTGCCCGGAACGACGACGGTCTGTTCGTCGAGCGCGGTGAAGACGTCGTTGATCAGACGTTCGGCCATGCGGGGTGCTTTGGGGCGGATCAGAGTGACTAGTCGTCGGCGTCCGGCCTTGCGGATCTGTGCCGGCGAGCCGAACTGGTCCAGCATTCTGAGGACGGCCGGGTGCTGCATGCGTGGGCCCAGGACCCGTTCCAGGTGCGGGTGGATCTGGGTGAACAGGCCCCGCAGCCGGTTCGACAGACGGGTCGCTTCCGCGGCGAGGTCGTCGTCGAAGCCGACGATCATCTGGAGCTCGGCGATCGTCTCGTCGTCGAGGTCGACCGAGCGAAGCGTGTGCGGCATCGCCCGGGCCGCGTCGGCGATGATGAACGCGTCTTTCGCGTCGGTCTTGGCCTCGCCGGGGTAGAGGTCGGCGATCCGCCGCATGGTCAGGCCGGGCAGGTAGGCGACGTGGCAGCCCAGGTCCCGGGCGACTGCCAGCGGCAGGGCCCCGATCGAGGCCACCTGGTCGACGATGACGAGGACGGTGCCGTGTTTGGCCTGCAGCCTGGCGAAGACCTCGCGGAGTTTGGGTTCGCTGTTGGGCAGCCGCTTGTCGAAGGTCTTCTTCCCGGCCGGGGTGAGTGCGGTGGCGTGGTGTTCGCCCTTGCCGACGTCCAGTCCGAGGTAGACGTCGATGTCGCTGGTATCGATCACGTCGTGGTTCCTTCGGTGCTGTTCACCCGGCCTGCCACGGCACTGATCGCCACATCCACATTACGAAGAGCCTCCCGACCTGCGGAAAGGCCGGTGGTCATGCCCCTAATCAGCGGTCTGTCAGTGCCTTCGGAGCTGGTGACACCACCCCCCGGGCCATGCACTCGACAAGGGGAGGTAGTCATGCCAACTCCGAAGGCCGGTAACCCCGTTGCGGGGCTACGAAGACGGTAATGGGGGGGGGAGAGAGAGCGGCCGCTGTGTGCTCCCGCCCACCAACGGACGCCCGCCCTCTAGCCGCGACAGCGGCGCGGGGGCGTCTCCCGTGCGGGGCTGAGCCAACATCACCGGGGAGCCATGTCGGTCACTGCCCGCCCGCAGGGGAAACTTCCTCCCCCACCCTCACCCGCCACCGGCACCGCACCCCAGGGGCCGAACGGCCCCCGTACGGGCCAACAGGCCCCGCACGAACCCGTCTCCGGGGCGCTATCCGCTCGGTGTTCACCCCTGCGGGTGAACACCGAGCGAAGTGACGATTCCTTGCCCGGTGTGCTACCTACGGTGTGAGGCGTCTCCCTAGACCCCGGTGACTGTCCGATCATTATCCGCCCCTGCCGCCGGCAGGGTCCTGTCGCACCGGGGCCGTCATGCTTGAAGACCTGCTACCCGCGCCCTCCCGGGTTCCACCGCTTCGTGGGACGCAGGCCCCCTACGGGGCCGCGCGCACCCGGTTGGTCCACGGATTCACCGTGGTGGAGTTCTGCGGCGACATCGACATCGCCGCGATCCCCGGGATGCGGGCACGGGTGGACGCCGTGACACAGCCGGCCGGCGCCCGGGTGATCGTGGACCTGCGGCCCGCCACCTTCCTCGACGCCTCCGCCCTGGCCCCCATCTGCCGCGCCCACCGCCAAACCCTCGGGCAAGGCGGACACATGGGCGTGATTTGCACCTGCCCCTGGCAACGCCGCATCCTTCAGGCCACAGACCTCCACACACTCCTGCAGCCCGCCACGACCCTCGAAGGCGCCCTGGCCACCGCGCTACGGGGCCCGCACCGGTGAACGCGGGCCCCCCTCCCGCGCGACCCGTCCACGGTCAAGAACTACTTCAAGGCGCACCGCGGGATGTCGCACAACCCAGGCCCACCACCGGCCGGGGCGTCATTCCGCCGGCCCCACCGAACCGACCCCGCTAGGGCCGCCCAACCACCGTGACGAACGATTCCCCTCCGGCCCGGATCCACCCGCTCGCCGGCACGGTGATGAGCATCGGCTGCCCGCATCTGAGCACACCACGTGCAGTCATCCGCCTCAAGCACCGGCGAGTCCATCCGGTACGCACCCGTCAGAGCGGCACTGGGGACAGGCGCCGGGACAGGTCCACGTCCATCAGGAAAGTCCATACCGGGACCAACGACAGCACGCCGGCATCGGTACTGTTTCACCCACGACCCATACCCCCATCCAGGGGACGAAAAGTCATACCGGACAGGGAGATCAACTGTCCGCCCGCAGGGACCTGAAATGACCGCTTACCCGGAACGGCCCGCTGTCCGTGGACAGTAAGGACGCTGGTCGATCTCGCCCTCGCACCCGAACACCGCCGTGGTCACGCCCCGCGTCACGCGCCCACATGTGCCTAACTTGCCTTACTCCTCTTCAACGCGTTTACCTGTAGAGACAGTTGACAGCACTAGATAATCATCGCCGCTTCACACCCCAGCAACTCACCCTCGCCCACCAAACCGCGGTCGAAGCCGTCCCGCCCTGGCCGGCCTCCCCGTCTGCCGTCCCGCACCACTGGAGATACCGGCTTCTCGCGCTGCAGGCCCACAATCACCACCGCGACATCCCGACCGAACTCGACACCTACACACACGCCGCGATCTACCCCGACGCCATCGAACTCGCCGCAGCAGTACTCCCCAAGCATCCTCACGACCCAGCAAGATCCACTGGCGAGAACTCTCCGGATCTCCGAACGGCGGCACCCGCAGTTCACGGCCACTTCGCCACTCAAGATTCCTCGCCGCAGGTCAGAGCGACCGCGTCAGGGACGACTCGGTGACAGAGGACAGCGGGCCGATCAACGCCGGCGGCCTCCTCGACCACGAACGGCATCCTTCAACAGGGTGACCGCCTGGGTGCCAGGGCATCGCCCGAGTGGGTGTCGTCTTCCTGCTTCTGCCCGCCCCGAAACACGTCCGGCTTCTGCAAGTCCGGAGTCCAGTGTTCGAGGAAGGACCGGTACCTCCTTCATCAGCACCTGGATCGGACGACGCTGAGCAGCTGGGCGAGCCCGTTCCCATGGCGGGAGGTGAACTCCGCGTCGGCCGCGCGAACCGGTTCTCCGAATCGCATGCGGTTCTCCTCTCGTGAATGTGTGTCACCGCTGCGCGGCTTCGAATCCCGCTGCCGGGCGGCGGCTCACGCGTTGGCGGGACCGGCGGACCACGGGCCCGGGCCTGGGCCGGCCTGCGTATGCTCGCCTCGATTCCTGACTCCGGGAGAGGCTGAGGGGGGTGTGCGTGCTGAGACTGCTCGGCTTCTTCGATGACTTCGGATATTCGAGCGAGTTGGCTGCGGGTCCGTTGAGGGCCCAGGTGCAAGTGTCCGGCGACCCGGACGAAGCGGAAATTGTGGAGTACTTGGACGTCGGACATCACCTGACGTACTTCATGGAGGCAGGCATGGATGTCCTCACGGGTGAGGTTCATCGCCATACATCCGGTTGCTCGTCGCTTGTTACCGATGGCGTATGGGTATGGCGCGCGGACTTTGCGCACTATCTGGAGGCGTACCACGTGCCGTTGCCCGCAGCCTTCGTCGGCCGTGTTCGAAGGCTGCGCCACCAGATGCCGGACCTGGTCGGTGCAGACTTCGCTCCGGTCTTCGACGAGATCGTCCTGGGGTTCGGATGGACGGAGGTGGACCCGTGGGACGCAGAGTCGGTCCTGCGCCCACAGCCACGATCTGTTCCCACTCGTGCGGAATTCGTAGCAAGGGTCCGGAAAGAGCGGCCTGCCGGCCCTTGGGGGAAGGCGCCACGCAAGCCTCGTAGGGGCGAGGCATGCGGTTTTTAGCTGTCGTCGCCGATACGCGATTGGTCTGATCAAGCGGTGAGTAGTTCGCGCAGACGCTCGGCTGAGTTTCCCAGCCGAGCGTTTTGCGTGGGCGACTCGAGCCGGAGGGCGGGACTCAGGCGGGCAGCGTGTCCTCGTCGGCCGGGTCGCGCAGGGGCGGGATGAAGAGGGAGAGCAGCAGGGAGACCAGGGTCACCAGGGCTCCGAGCCAGAACACCCAGGAGTAGCCGGTGTCGTGGTAGAAGGCAGTGCCCTGGGTGATGGTGCTGTCCGAGGCGAGGACAGCGTAGGCGCCGGCGGTGATGATGGCGCCGAACAGGTTGATGAGCATGTTGAGCATGCCGCTGCCCAGGCCCTGCTCATCGCGTGAGACCGCGCCGACTACGAGGGCGGGCGCTCCGGCGACGACGATGCCCGCGCCGATGTTGGCTATGCAGGAAGTCAGGGCGAGTTCGAGTTCGTTGCTGTGGTAGAAGCCGACGAGGGTATAGCCGGCGGCCATCACGACCAGTCCGGCGCACCACACCCTGCGGGCGTCGAGGTGGCGCAGGTAGCGGCTGACGAGCAGACCGGTGCCGAACATCACGAGGTTCCAGCTGACGCTGACGACGGCGTTGTGGTGGGCCGTCCAGCCCAGGCCCGCGGAGACCCCGGGGATGTGGGGGTAGAGGGCGAGCAGGATGGCGAGGGCCGGCATCGTGAAGGCGACCGTCTGGGCGAGGCCACCCGCGGTGAGTGCCAGGGCCACCGGGCGGCGGCGCAGGACTCGCAGGTCGAGGATGGGGTGGGGGCTGGAGCGCTCCACGAACAGGAAGGCCGTGAGGGACACCGCTCCTGCGCTGAGCCACCCCAGGGTCCGCAGGTCCGACCAGCCCCAGCTCTGTCCCTGACCCACGGCGTAGACCACGGCGGTCAGGCCGCCGCCGAGGACCAGGCCGCCCAGCCAGTCGAAGCCGGAGTCGAACGCGTGCCGCGGCGTCTCCGGGATCAGCAGTGCGACGAGCGCGAAGGCGACCGCGGTGGCGGCGGAGAGGAACCACAGAGCGCCGCGGTAGCCCCAGCCGTCGACCAGCCAGCCTGCCAGGAACGGGGAGACGAGGGCCACCAGGCCGACGCTGCTGCCCATGATGCCGCTGGCCTGCTTGACCAGTCGGCCCGGGAAGATGTCCCGCACCGCGGCGAAGGACAGGGCGCCGAACGGCCCGTAGAACCCGGCGATCGCCCGGCCCACCAGCACCAGCCAGAAACTCCCGGCCAGGGCTGCCAGGGCCTCGCCGAGAGCGCCCAGGGCCATCATGGCGAGCATGACGCGCCTCTTGCCGTACAGGTCGCCCAGCTTGATCACGAAGGGTGTGAGCAGGGTGGACACCAGAGTCAGCGTGAGCCCGAACCACACCACCTGGGTGGTGTGGAAGGCCTGCGCGACGCCCGCCGTGGCATTGGCGCCGAGGATGCCACCCGCGGCCAGCAACTGGGTCGGCCAGGCGAGCGCGATCAGCAGCAGGACAAGGCGGGGAGTCCACCGTCCGTCCACGTCGGCGCGGGGTGCGAGTTCGGCTGAGGGGCTTGATGACAACGGCGTCATGCCAGCCCTCCTTTCACGGAGGTGCCAGGGGAACGGGGAGTCGCGGTGGGGGGCACGGAGGAAGAGGCCGGGCGTAACACGTGGCTCACAGGGACGTGACAGCGCGGCAATCCGTCGGCGCATGACGTCGATGATGACCCGAACACCTAGTGCTCGCTAGGTATCCAACTTGTGACCCATGCCACACCGTGTCGCTGTGCCCGGTCGGCGGCCCGGCCTCGCCCGGTGACTCGCCGGTACGGTTCTCCCATGGCGACATCCAGGGGGCCGCGCGGCGGCTACACGACAGGACGGGCGCGGCGCACGCAGATCCTGGAGGCGGCGCTGCTGCGTTTCGGCCAGGACGGCTACCGCAAGACCTCCCTCGCCCGTATCGCCCGGGACGCCGAGATCACCGACGCCGGGTTGCTGCACCACTTCCGCGACAAGCAGCAGTTGCTGCTGGCGGTCGTCGAGTACTGGCACGAGCGCATGGACGTGCGGTGGGAGCGGGTTTCGGACTCGGTGCGGGATGCCTTCCGGTGTCATCTGGAGGACGCGACCGAGACGGTCGCCATGCCCGGCATGGTGGAGCTGGCCGTCGTCATGACCGCCGAGGCCACCGCGCCCGACCATCCGGCCCATGACCACTTCACCGCCTGGCAGGAGAAGGGTGTGCGGGAACTCGCCGACCGGCTGCGCGCCGGCGCTCTCAACGGCGAACTGCGGACCGACCTGGACCATGAGGCCATCGCCCGCGAGTGCGTGGCCATGGACGCGGGGCTGCGGCAGCAGTGGCTGGCCGGGGGGCGCTCGTTCGACCTGATCGCTGTCATGCGCGCCCACCTGGACCGCCTCATGCGGGCCATCTCCGCCGACGGGCAGGGGTTGTAGGGCGCCGGGCGTCTCGTCGCCGGCAAGTGTGGGCGGAGCGGCGTGACCTCGGCCGCACGATTGTCATGGGCATGACTGCACGAGAATGCGAGCAGTGCACCCCTCGGGATTCCCGCGCCGGAGCGGTTGACCGAGCCGTGACGCACGTCACGCACTCCAACACCTAGTTTTCACTAGGTATTAGCCGCATGATCGAGCCTGCTCATCTCCGGCGCTGAGAAAGGCCGCCATGCACCACCACTGGACAGCTCGTGTCGTCAGTCCCCGTCCACCCGTCCCCGCTCCCGCCGAGGCGGCCCGCCCGGCCGCACTGTTGCGGGGGGAGTTCTCCGTACGGTCCGCCGTGCGGTCGGCCCGTCTCCTCGTCACGGCCCTCGGCGTCTACGAGCTTGAGGTCAACGGCACCGTGGTGGGCGACCACGTCCTCGCCCCCGGCTGGACGAGCTACCGTCACCGCCACCGCTACCAGACCTTCGACGTCACCAGCCTGATCCGTGAGGGCCGCAACGCCTGGGGCGCCCAGCTGGCAGACGGCTGGTACCGGGGTCTGCTCGGCTTCAACGGCGGTACTCGCGACATCTATGGCGAGCACACCGGGCTCCTCGCCGAACTGCACGTCGACTACGCCGACGGATCCGTCGACACCATCGCCACCGGGAACGACTGGCGCTGGAGCCCGGGGCCCGTGACGGCCGCCGGCCTGTACGAGGGCGAGGAGTACGACGCCCGCCGCGAGCAGTCCGGATTCAGCGAACCCGGCTTCGACGACACGGCGTGGCGGCCGGTCGAGACCCCGGACTTCGACACCGCCGTGCTCTTCCCGGCGGACAGCCCGCCGGTACGCCGTACCGAACACCTCGCGCCGGTCGCCGTGACCGTCTCACCCACCGGCCGTACGATCCTCGACTTCGGTCAGAACCTCGTCGGACGGCTCCGCGTCCGCGTCCGTGGCGAGGCCGGTCGCACGATCACCCTCCGCCACGCCGAGGTCCTGGAGGACGGTGAGTTGAGCACGCGTCCGCTGCGGCACGCGTCCGCCACCGACCGCTACATCCTGCGCGGCGACCCGGCGGGGGAGGAATGGGAACCGCGCTTCACCTTCCACGGCTTCCGTTACGCCGACGTGGAGGGCTGGCCCGGCGACCTCGACCCCGCCGACGTCACCGCCGTGGTCCTGCACAGCGACCTGAGCCGCACGGGCTGGTTCAGTTGCTCGGACACCGCTCTGAACCGCCTGCACCGGAACGTGGTGTGGGGGATGCGCGGCAACTTCGTCGACGTCCCCACCGACTGCCCGCAGCGTGACGAGCGGCTCGGCTGGACCGGCGACATCCAGGTCTTCGCCCCCACCGCGGCCTTCCTCTATGACGTCCGCGATTTCCTGCGCTCCTGGCTGCGCGACCTGGCCGCGGACCAGGGCGACGACGAACGGCACGTCCCGCCGGTGTTCAGCCCCGACATCCCCGTGATCACCCCGGTACCGATCCCGCCCGGCAACCCTCCGATGACCGGCTGGTGCGACGCGGCCGTCATCGTCCCCTGGGTGCTGTACGAGCGCTACGGCGACACCGAGGTGCTGCGCGCCCAGTACCCCTCGATGCGCGCCTGGATCGACGCCGTCGACCGTATCGCCGGGCCCGGACGGATCTGGGGCGAGGGCTTCCAGTTCGGCGACTGGCTGGACCCGACGGCTCCGGCGGACGATCCCGGCCGGGCGATGACGTCGTCCGCCCTGGTCGCCACGGCGTACTTCGCGCACTCGACGCGGCTGCTGGCCCGGACCGCCGAGGTACTGGACGCCAAGGGCGACGCCACGCGCTACCGCGCACTGGCCGACTCAATCCGGGACGCCTTCCTCGCCCGCTTCCACACCGGAGGCGGGCGCTTGGCGGAAGAGACGCAGACCGCCTACGCCCTCGCCCTGTGCTTCCGGCTGCTGGAGGACGACGCCGAGCGCGCCGGGGCCGGACGCCGGCTGGCCGGGCTGGTGGCCGAGCGCGGACACCGCATCGGCACCGGGTTCCTCGGCACCCCCCTGGTGTGCGACGCGCTGACCGACACCGGTCACACAGACACCGCCTACCGCCTGCTGACACAGCGGTCGTGCCCGTCCTGGCTGTACCAGGTCGACATGGGCGCCACCACCGTGTGGGAACGCTGGGACAGCATGCTGCCCGACGGCAGCGTCAATCCGGGCGAGATGACCTCCTTCAACCACTACGCGCTCGGAGCGGTCGCCGACTGGCTCCACCGCACCGTCGCCGGCCTGGCACCCGCGGAGCCGGGCTATCGCCGGCTGCTGGTCCGGCCCCGCCCCGGCGGCGGCCTCACCTGGGCCGGGGCGGAGCACGACACGCCATACGGCCGGGCCGAGACGGGCTGGCACCTCACGGGAGGCACGCTGCTCGTCGACCTCCTCGTGCCGCCCCAGGTCACCGCACTGGTCGATCTGCCCGGCATGGAGCCCGTGGAGGTCGGCCACGGCCGGCACTCCTTCCACACCCCGTTCCCCGCGGCCACACGGTGACGTCCGGGAGTCCGGCCACTCGCATCGACCCGCTCACCCCATCAAGACAAGGAACTTCCCCATGACACACACCAGGCTGCCCGACGACTTCCTGTGGGGTGTCGCCACCGCGGGGCACCAGAACGAGGGCGACAACGTCGCCAGCGACACGTGGTTCCTCGAGCACACGACGCCCTCCCTCTTCCGCGAGCCGAGCGGCTCGGCATGCCAGGGCTACCAGCAGTGGAAGTCGGACCTGGATCTCGTCGCGGGACTCGGGCTCAACGCCTACCGGTTCTCCGTGGAGTGGGCACGTGTCGAACCCGAGCGGGGCGTGGTCTCCTCCGAGGCCCTCGACCACTACGAGCACATGATCGACGGTTGCCTCGAGCGAGGCCTCGCGCCCCTCGTGACGTTCAACCACTTCACCGCACCGCACTGGTTCGCGGCAGCCGGTTCGTGGACCGCCGCCGACGCCCCGGCACGGTTCGCCGAGCAGTGCGACCGCGTCATGGCACGCTTCGGCGACCGGATCGCGTACGGCATCACCCTCAACGAACCCAACCTGGAGCAGCTGTTGCAGGCAGGCGCGAAACTTCCGGCCGAGGCGGAGGCGCTCAAGAAGCAGATGCTCGCCGCCGCGGCGCGCGCCGCCAGGAGCGACACCTATGGCAGTGCGAACGTCATCCCCGCCGCGCGGCAGGACGAGTTCCAGGAGGCGTTCACCCTCGTGCACCGCGCCGCCCGCGAAGCGATCAAGGCCCGCCGAAGCGACCTGCCCGTCGGCGTCTCCATCGCCATCGCCGACGAGGTCGCGGTTCCCGGTGGTGAAGAACGCCGGGACGCCAAGCGCGCCGCCGTCTACGACCACTGGCTGCGCGAGGCCCGTCACGACGACTTCGTCGGCGTGCAGAACTACGAGCGCGTCGTGCACGGCCCCGATGGCGAAGTGGCGGTCGAAGGCGAGCTCAACGGAATGGGCACCGTCATCGCGCCCGGCTCCCTCGCCGGCGCCGCTCGCTACGCACACGAGGTGTCGGGAGTCCCGGTACTTGTGACCGAGCACGGCATCCAGACGGCGGACGACGCGCAACGCGCCGCTCTCATTCCCGCGGCGGTCGAGGACCTCGTGGCCGAGGCCGGCGCAGGCACCCCCGTCCTCGGCTACTGCCACTGGACGCTCATGGACAACTTCGAGTGGATCTTCGGCTACGGCGCTCAGCTCGGGCTCCACGAGGTCGACCGGGACACCTTTCGTCGCCATCCGAAGCCGAGCGCGAGGGCTTTCGCGGACGTGGTACGGAGGCACCGCGGAGCGTAGAAGGCGTGGGCGGCGGGGCGGTCAGCGTCAGCGGTCCATTCCGGGCCGGAGCAACCCGCCGCCGCGGCGGCAGCCTGGGCCGCGTCCAACACGGATGCGCCGACTCCGCGTCGGCAATACGGCTCGTAACCTCTTCGGGCTCGCGCAGGACCGGCCGGTAGGTCCACGCGACAGCCGTGTTGCGGTGGTGTAGTTGGCGCCGGAGCTGGGCCAGTTCGTCCCGGAGAGCCGGTCGCAGTTGTGGGGAGTAGCGCTGCCAAAGGGCTTGGTACTGAGCACGCTCGCGGAGCATGGCCTCGTAGCGGGTGCCGTTGTCGGCGAGGTGGTCGCCGGCGGATGGTTCGGCGGGGGAAGGGCACCGATCCGCTGGCGGCGGTTGAGCTCGTGGTGCATGTAGGCGGCGGGGTCGTGGAGGTGTGGGGGGTACGTCCCAGGTGGACAGTTCGGCGGCGAGCTGCTGCACGGTCCATCCGGTGCGGATGAGGGGGCGGAACGCGTAAGCGATCCTTCGGAAGTAGGAGTTGTGGAGCCACCACACCTCGAGCTGGAGCCGCTTGCGTCGCGTACGGAGAAGTAGCAGCCGCTCGTGCCTGCGAGTGCCGGGTCGGTGGCGAGCCGCACGATGATGTCGGCGCCCTTGGGGGGATCACCGATCCTCAGGGCGTTGAGCACGCGCTGCAGGGCGGCGGAGCCGGGCAGGTCCTTGACCCTCATGACCGCCGCCAGGCCCGTCCCGCCGAACGCCGCGACGTCGCCCACGGCTACCTGACACAAGCCGCCTGACCTTCACGGCAGTGCCCGACGGCCCTCTGACTCTTGGGCACGTTGACACCTCAAACGACGACTCTCGTTCACCAGCCGATCACTCTCCTCGGCTGCCCGACGAGCCGCCCGCACCAGTTCAACAGCACATTCCGTCGCGGCATCAAGCCGCTCCCACAGCTATCCCCGCGCTTCCGCCGACACGAAGACCCTCTGCCCGAAACGGGACGTTGCCATGTCGGTGTGCCGTCAATCCTTGGGACTTGCCGCCGGGTGACGTGCTGGACGCGAGGGTGACGCTGACGCAGCGCTGGTGGGTGTCGCGTAGACGACGAGGTTGTCCTGGTATTCGCCTCGGCCGCGGTCGTAGGTGCCTGAGCAGGTGATGAGAGGCGCAGGGCGGGTGGTCCGCCGGTCGCGTAGACCTGGCTGTCGGGGAAGGCGTCCTTCTCGTACTGGCGCAGCGCCCGGATCGTGAAGGAGATGGTGGAGCGGTCTTCCCGCAGCAAGGTGACTTTGTCGCCGGGGTGGAGGGTGGAGAGGCCGTAGAAGGCGCCGGGGCCTGTGGCCGAGTCGACATGGCCGACGATGACGGTTGCGCCGGGGTCGCCGGGCAGCGGGCCGTCGCTCCGCTCCACCAGCCTATTTGTCCTGGCTCGCTGGGAGCGGCGAGGTGGCCGTCCTGCTGGACCCGCAGGCTGGTCAGGGGCTGGTCGATTCCTATGGCGGGTATGCGGATGCGGATGGGCATCGCTGTGGTGCGCTGCTGGGAGGTGTCGGCGTCGGATCCGGATGCGTCCGCATCCGAGGCCAGTGGCACGCTGCCAAGGTCGGTGCCTATCCGTTGCGGTGGTCGCTCCGGTCCTACCTCCAGAGTCGAGACGCCGGTGCAGGCCAGGGCGGCACCTGCGGCAACTGTCGCCGCGGCCACCGGGACGGCTACCCGCTGCAGTCGATGCTGTCGGCTTATGCGGGTAGTGCCGCCCGGCCGCCCGCCCCGCTTCTTGCGGGGCGGGCGGCCGGTGAAGAACGGCCCGCTCATTCCTGCCGGTGCTCCGGCGGCGCAGGGCCAGGACTCCGGCAGAGGCCAGCAGGGCGCCACCGCCAATGGCCGTGACGGGGACGACGGGGAATCCGTCGCCGGAGGTGAGGCCGCCGAGGCCGGCGCCGACGCCGCCGTCGGGGTGCAGGGAGTCGGCCTGGTTGACGGCCGCGCTGTTGGGCAGCGCCACGTAGGGGAAGGTGCTGCCGGGCTCGCGGTAGGGGGTGTCGACCGCGTCCCCGGCCGCGAGGGCGGGCACGATCTTGCCGGTCTGGGCAGCGCCTTCGAGGGCCTGGAGCTCGATGTCGACGACGTCGTCGTTGAGGCGGCGGCCGTTGGGGAAGCCTGCCAGGTCGTTGCCGAGGACACCGAGACGGTTGGGCTTGGCGGCGGGCGGGACGGACATGTTCAGTCGCAGCATTTCCGCGGGGACGACCGCGGCCTTGTCGACGTCGGCGTTCAAGCGCTGCGAGTTGAGGTCCGCCTTGATCGGGCCGCAGGCCTTGCAGATCCCGGTGAGGAAGATCTCAACGAGGTCATTGCGCGGAGTTGCGGGAGCGGGGACTCCGTAGATGTTCTGGATGAGCTTGGGGACGATCGGGTCCTTCACCTTGTCCACGACGGGGGTGACGGTGGCGTCCTTATAGGGCTGAGCGCGTTGAAGGCGTCCTTGTACTTCAGCGGCACGACCACTTCGTTGAGTCTCCCGCCGCCCTGCGCCTCGCGCTCTCCCCAGCGGCCCGCGACCGGGCTCTGGCCCGAGCCCGCGGTTTCGCCAAGGTGGCCGTGCGCACCCAGCGACGCCTGCGGCTGATCGGCCGGCAGTTCCCCGACGCCCGCGTCGCGCCGGTCCTGCATCACCGGGCCCACCAGCTCACGGCCTTCGCCGCCTCGGGCTGGGACGAAGCCGCCGTGCTCGTGGTCGACAGCCTCGGCGAGCGGCAGACCACCACCATCGCCCAGCACACCCCTTCGGTCGTCCTCGGCCTGTGCTCGTACACCCACGACTCGTCGGCATCCCTGCTGGTGGACGGCTGGCAACGACACGCCCCGTCCCCGCGCGCAGACCCTGGAAGCGATCAACGACCCGGCCTCTCTGGGGTACGTGTACGGCGCCGTCACCGAGCACCTGGGGCAGAGAGGAAGGCGGACGCTTGAGTGTGGACGGAACCCGGCAGACACCGGGTCGTGCTACCGCATCACACGGTCCTCCGGCATCGGCCGCCTCGACGCCTTCGTCCGTCTCCGGCCCCGGCTAGCACCAACCGCCTGCGGTACTGGTCCGATCGCCGCGTCACCACCCGCTTGCAACGGCCCCGGCCGCCGCGAGCGGATCTTCTTCGTGCAGCAAGGCGGTCGTCGGGGGCTGTGGCCGCGCGTGGTTCATCTCGCGGCGATCCGGCGGGCGTCGTCGTGCGACGGCTCAGGGTATGAGCGCACCTCACGGCGGACGTGGCTTGCCGGTCCCAAGCCGTTCAGGGCTTGGCCGACCTCCCGTCGGCCTCGTCCGTCGGGCGTCACGTCCAGCAAGGTGATCGTCGCACCGTCGATGTCGCCGGGGCGCAGATTCGCCAGCTCGGTCACGTCGCGGACTCGTACACCGGCCCGCGCGGCCTGTGTGATCGCGGTCCTGACAGCGGGGGCGGATTCCCGGCCGGTGATCAGCAGCGCGTCGGACTGGGCCAGCGCCGAAGCGAACACCGTGTGCAGATCGTCCATGGTGTAGCACCATTCCTCCGGATGCTGGCCCCGTAGACGGGGATAGCGTCGGCGGAGCACCTGCAGCATCTCGGCCACTGCGGAAATGGCGGCACCGGGAGCGACGACGAATGCGAGGCGGTCAGGGTCGGTGACGGTGAGGAACTCTGCTTCTTGTGGGGTCCGTACCAAGACCGCGTCTCCCCCGAGGGCCTGCGTCGGCCATGACCCGGTGCCCGCGACCGGTACGCCTACGACGACCACCTCTTCTCCCCGGTCCAGGGACCGGCGCAGTGCGCGCTTGGCGTTTCCGGCCGCGGGGCACGAGGCGCCGACGGGACAGCCGCACGGCTGCCATGGGCTGCGGGGACCGTCGGCTGTCTGTGCAGGCACCGGAGAACCCGGTGTCCGGAGGCCGGCGGCAGCGCCTGCGGCCCCCGGCGCGACCACGTACAGCACCCGGCGCGTGCGCAGGACGGCTCGCCAGGACTCGATCTGCCGGCGGGCGAAGGCGGTCGAGGCGGGGTCGTCGCTGCGCGCCGCGAGTGCGAGGCCGCGATGCCCGCCTCTCGGTTTCTCGTAGGAGACGGTGAAGACCGTGGTCGGCGCCTCCGGGAGGGCGTCACGCAGGTCTGCTTCCGGTAAGGAGAGGCTTTCGGCGACGAGACCCGCCCGGCGGGCGTGCGCGGCGAGCAGGTGGTGTGCCGGACAGTCGACCAGGCCGCGTGTGGGGTGTCTGAAGGATCTGGCCACGGTGAGTGTGCCCGGAGCGACGGACAGGGTGGTGGAGTGGAGCACTTCGGACAGGACGCTTCGGTTCATCTTCCCGTGGGGGTCGCAGGAACGGGCGGAGGCGGATGGAGTGAGCGAGGAGAGGGTGACATCACCATCCAACAGGCCCGTATCGACAGGTTTCCTGCCTGCTTCCCGATTTCACCCTGTTGGCGCAGTGCGGGTGGGTGGAGGCGGGATTCTGTGCGGATCACTATGGGCCTGCAGAGAATTAGCTTTTGGGGGTTTTGAGGCTTGAAATCGCAGGTCAGTCCGCCACTCGCCCGCATGTTGTTCTTCTGCAGGCCCTATCACTCAGGAAGCGTTTCCGGGACGGCGCGCGCGGTCGCTGCCACGACTGACGCCAAGGCGCATCTCGCGTGTTCGTACGAGGAGTGCTGCGGCAGCGGGGTGCGCGGCGTGCGGTCGGAGCCCGGTGGTCAGGGCGCGCAGCCGGTCATCGGCGCGGGCACTGTGTATATGGGGGCGCACATCGAGGAAATCGTGCCAGGTCCGGCACGCCTGGTCGAGGTGGCCGGCTGCCAGCTGGACTTCGGCCAGTTCGGCGAGGCCGAGGGCACCGGACCGGCGTTCGTCGGCCGGACGACACCGTAATGACAGGTCGAGAGCCCGGGTGGCCGCGCGGTTGTCACTCATGCTCCTGGCCACGGCCGCGTGCTGAAGGGCCAGGGAACCGTGATGGAAGGCTCCGACCGGTGAGACGCCGCTCGACGACCTTTCCAGGCAGCGTTCGGCCGTGGCCAGCAGGCGGGCGGCGCGGGCGTCTCCCAGCCCCGCCTTGGTGACAGCCAACTGGCCCAGGAAGAAAGCCTGTTGGTGGGGTGGGACATGACGTGCGCCGGTACGTACGGCGGCTTCGGCCAGGCGTTGGGCTTGGGTGAAGTGCCCCAGTGCATGGGCCTGCACGCTCAGTCCGCGCAGGCCGAGCGCGTGTCCGACCGGGTCGCCCGCGTCGCGGGCGAGTTCGATGCTGGTGAGGTAGAGGCGTTGCGCGGCGGCGTGGCGGTTCATGTCGAAGTGGGTGAACGCGCAGAGGTAGGTGAGCTGCGCCGCCACCGTGAACAACTCGCGTCGGACGGCGGGTTTCATGCCGCACCGGAGCCAGGGGAGCAGCGTCGTCGAGAGGTACTGGCGCAGTGGTTCGCGTACCGGTCCGGCCCCGAAGGAGGCGTCGGCCCGGGACAGGAGGGCGAGCAGTTCCCTGGCGGAGGTCACGTGGGCCATGCCGATGCGGGTCGGCGGGTCGGCTGCGGAGGTCCGTGGCTTCACGTCGGACGGAGGTCCGTACGGTACGGCCAGCGCCGCCAGCGAGTAGGCGCCGACGAGTGCGACGCTGCGTCGGCCGGTGTCGCGCAGTATCCGGTCGAGGTGTTCCACGGCACTCCCTCCACCCGGTGGCGTTTCGACGCCCTGTTCCCACTGCCCGGGGCCGAGCAGTCCAGTGTCCTCCACTCGGACGGGTCTGCCGAGGTGCCGGGAGAGGGCTTCTGCGACGAGGCCGGGGACGGGTGGGCGCGGGCGGCTGCCGGCCAGCCAGTGGGCGACCGTGGTGCGGTCGTAGTGGCGTGGGGTGCCCTGGGCGGCGCCGAGTGAGTTGACCTGGCGTGCCAGGTGGGCACCGGTCCACCCGGCCTCGGCAAGGAGGAGGCGCAGGGCCTGGTTCGGTGTACGGGGCGATCGCACGCTCCTCTTCCTGTCCCATTCGGCCGTTCGTCAGTGCGGGGGTTCAACGCCCGCATGTGTTCAACAGGTTTGCCACCCGCATGGGCGCTGGAAGCGCTTTAGGGCAGGCAGGCTCAGAGTGTGGCTCCACCGGCGGCCGTGCACAGTGCGCACCGGTCGAGCACACGTTGCAGCCGTACGCCCCTTGTGCACAGGCGACCTGTCCGAACGGAAGGGTGAGATGCACACCAGCCCCGCGCGCAGACCGGGTCGTCCGTCCGACTGGCGGCGTTCCGTCCATCTGTTCCCAGGACAAGGGGACTTCTCCGTCAGCTCTTTGGTACGCGCTGCCAAAGCCGATGGCGGCGTGTTCACCGCCGTCCGTCAGGTCTTCCAGGAGATCGACGACATCGCGGTCGGACGCGGTCTGCCGCCGCTCGGTCCGTGGTTGCTGGGGGCGAATCCGCCCAGCGGGCGGGATCTGGCGCACGCGGCCACGGGAGCCGCTCAACTCGCCTTGTTCGGCGCCTCTGTGGCGGTGCATCAGGCGTTGTGTGCCGCCCATGGAGCGCCGTCGGCCGTCGTCGGAGTGAGCTTCGGCGAGATCGCCGCCCTGACCGCCGCCGGAGTTCTCAGCGTCCAAGACGGCGCACGCGCGGCCCATGACCTCTCGCTCGTGCTCGCCTCCTGTCCCGGCGGACTGACCCTCCTCTCCTGTCCCGAGCCGTCCGCTCGCCGTCTGCTGGAACGGGCCGGAGCGGCGGACGCGGTGGTGGCCGTGGTCAACGACGACCGCTCGGTAGTGGTCGCGGGCCCCGTGCCCGACCTGGTCCGGGTCGAGAAGACGGCCGCGGACTCGGACGTGGCCACAGCGCGGCTTCGCCTGCCGTTCTCCTCCCACCATCCGTCGTTCGCCTCCCAGGCCGAGGTGTTCACCGCGTCACTGCGCGCCCGCACCTGGTCCGAGGCCCGCTTCCCCGTCTACTCCGCCGTGGCCGGACGCCGCTACCGTCCCGACGACGACCTGGCGCGGCGCCTGGCCGACTGCCTGGTACGGCCCGCCGCCGTACCCGCTGTCCTGCGCCAGGCGGCCCGGCATCGTCCGGACGTCCTCTTCGAAGCGGGTACGGGGGACGCCCTGGCCTCCAGTGCCCGCAGCGTGCTGTCCGCGGACAGCGCAGCACCCGTCCACGCGCCTCTCGCCGAACCCGACTTCCCCTGGTGACCCCCGCTCCCCGACCTGGAGAACCAGCGATGCCCCTCGCGTCCCTCCCCATGGCCACCCGTGACGAGATGCAACGACTCCTGCACGGCCCCTGTGACTCGTCCTTCCTCTCCGCACTGCACAAGGCGCTCGCCGCCGACTGCGGTCCCGATGCCGGGAAAGGCGACAACGGCGGTCGACAACTGCTGCACCGCCTGCGGCTGTTGGGCGAAACCCTGCCGACGGCAGACCGCCTCCTCGACGATCCGGCGCAGGTGGCCGCCATCCACGCCTGGGCCGCCGTCGCCGACCCCTCCCTCTGCCTGGCGGCCCTCGTCCACCACCTGCTCTGCCTGGGGTCCATGGCCCAACTCGCCGACGGCCAGGGCGAACACCTGGGACGGCGTATGGAGTCGCTGCGGGCGGGCCGGGCCAAGGGCGTCTACCTGATCACCGAGGCCGGCCAGGCCAACAGCCACCTCGCGACCCGGACGCACGCGGAATTCGACCCGGCCGCAGGCGAGTTCGTCCTGCACACGCCGGACCTGCAGGCCGCCAAGTTCGGCAGCGCCGGAACCCTCGACGTACCGCAGACGGCGGTGGTGCTCGCGCGCCTGGTCACGGACGGCACAGACCGCGGGGTCTTCGCGTTCGTGGTCGACCTGACCGGTGACGACGGGCTGCTGACCGGCGTCGAGGTCTCCTCGCCGCTCGGGCTGGGCGCGCTGCCCCTCGACTACGTCCTGGTGCGCTTCCACCACGTCCGGGTGCCGTACGCTGACTGGCTGGCCGACGGTGCGGGCATCGGTGACGACGGCACGTTCCACGACCCGGCCGGGTCGAGCGAGCGGCGCCTGCAGCGCACCCTGCGCGTGGGGCAGGGGTTGTGGGCGACCATGCCGGCGGTCGCGGCCGCGACCGCCCGCCAGGCGGCCGTACAGGCCTTCAACTACGCCCGGCAGCGCCGCACTCAGGGGAGGCTGGCTCCCGGCGTCCCCCTGCTGGCGTACCGGACCCAGCAGCGCGCCGTGCTGGGGGCGCTGGCCGACGCGTTCGCCCTGACGTGCGCCGCGGACGGGGCGCGCACTGTGTGGGCGGAATCCCTCGCGGCCCCCGCGCCCCGGGCCGGCAACGAGGCCGAGGCGATGGGGTTCACACCGTGGGCCGCCGTCAACCGCCCGCTGGCGGCGTACAAGGCCGCCGCGGTCCGGCTGGCGGCCAAGGTCACCGCCGTCTGCCAGAGCCGCTGCGGCTTCTCCGGGTACCTGGACGTGAACGGCCTGGCCGCGTACCACGGCTTCCACCATGCCTTCGACGCGGCCGGCGGGGACAGCCAGCTCATCTTCTACGACATCGGCCGCTCCCTCGCCGAAGAGGGCGGACAGCCACCAGGGGAAACCCCGTCAGCACCACCCCTGTCCCCGCACTGGTGGCCCGCGACCGTACGCCGGCACCAGGACAGCCTGACCCAGCGACTGTCGGAACAATTGCGCACGACGGACCCGAACGCCCCGTTCGATACCTGGAACCCGCTGCTGGAGGACGCCGGGCTGCTCGGCGAGGTCCATGCGGACATGCTCGTGGCCGAGAACGTGCCCCGCACGCTCGACGGGATACGCGACCACGACCTGGCACAGGCCCTTCGGCCGCTGGCGGCCCTGCACGGCGTCATGGCCGCCCGCCGCTGGTCCGGTTCACTGCTCGCCCACGGAACGCTGCAACCAGCTGACATCCGGGGGCTGTCGGTGGCCGCCGACGAGCTGTGCGATGCGGTCGCGCCTCATCTACCCCTGCTGACCGACGCGTTCGCCCATCCCGACGACGTCGTGTGCGCCCCCCTGGCCGCCCCGGACTACGACACCGCACTGCGGGCCACGCTCACCTGGACCCGAGGAGGTACGGAATGACGGGCGAGCGCCGTATCGGCGTCCTTGGCATGGGGACCCATCTGCCGCCCACGGTCCGCACCAACGCGGAAGTCGCCGAGGGGGTCGGCGTGACGCCGGAGTGGATCAGGGAACGCACCGGTGTCCTCAAACGCCACGTGGCCGGCCCGGACGAGGCGGCCTCCGACCTCGCGGCGCACGCCGTCCGGGCGGCGGCCCAGGCCGCTGGCATCGATATCGCCGACATCGGCCTGCTGGTCTGCGGCACCTCGACCCCCGACGAACTGGGGCCGTCGACCGCCTGCCGGATCCAGACCCTGGTGGGCGCCTCCAGCGCTGTCGCCCTCGACGTCAGCGCCGCCTGCTCGGGCTGGCTGTTCGCGGCCAAGGTGGCGCACGACTGGCTGCGGGGCACCGAGGAGATCCGGTACGCGGCAGTGGTGGGCGTCGAGACGTACTCGAAGTTCCTCGACCCGGCCGACCGGGGCACCGCCGTCCTGTTCGCCGACGGGGCCGCCGCAGCCATCCTGGGGCCGGTGCCCGCCCCCCAGGGGTTCACGCACTTCAGCCTCGGCTCCGACGGCGCCCTCGCCGACCGCGTCCTCATCCCGGCGGGCGGCAGCCGCCTCCCGGCCAGCCCGGCCACGCTCGTCGGCCGCGACCACTGCATCCGCATGGACGGTCGCACCATCAGCCGGTTCATCACCGACGTCTTCCCCCGGCTGATCACCGATGCCCTCGAACGCGGTGGGCTGAGCATGCGGGACGTCGACTGCGTCGTCGCCCACCAGCCCAACCCCGTACTGCTGAGGCGCATGGGCGCCGACCTCGGCATCCCCGCCGACCGTCTGGTGGTCGTCGGTGACGAGGTCGGCAACATCGGTGCCGCCAGCACCCCGTACGCACTCGCCCGCGCCGCGTCCCGCCGACAGCTGAAGCCCGGAGACCGTGTCCTCCTGGCCGTCTTCGGCGCCGGCATGACCTGGGGCAGCGCACTCCTCACCTGGAGCGGGGCCCACGCCATCACACCGGAGGCAGCAGCCGCCGTACCCGCATCCACCACGACCGGAACCCTCGTCCCACGGCCGCCCGAATCCGAAGGAGTCCCTCGATGAACGCCATGAACCTGTTCCGCCTGGACGGCGCACGCGCGCTGGTGACAGGCGCATCCCGGGGCATCGGCAAGGCCGTCGCCGAGGCACTCGCCGACGCGGGCTGCGATCTGGCGGTGACCGCCCGGACGCTGCCCGCTCTCGACTCCACCGTGCCGGCGGTGGAGGACCGGGGCCGCAAGGCCGTGGCCCTTGCCGGGGACCTCGCCGAGCCCGGCGTCGCGGCCGACCTCACCGACGCGGCGGCCACCGCACTGGGCGGCCTGGACATCGTCGTCCACAACGCCGGCACCCTCCCGACGGCAGAGGACGGAAGCCCTCTGCTGACACCGCTTCAGCACGCCCGTCAGCAGGACTGGGACACCGTCGTCACCGTCAACCTCAACGCGACGGCCGCACTGTGCCGGTCCGCCCACCCCCACCTGGCCGACTCCGACCGCGCCAGCCTGATCCTGATGTCCTCCGTCGCCGGGCTCGTCGGCACCCCGATGATGGAGGCGTACGCCGCCACCAAGGCGGCCCAGCTCTCCCTCGCCCGCAGCCTCGCGGTCGGCTGGGCACGTCAGGGTATCCGCGTCAACGCCCTGTGCCCGGGCTGGACCCGTACCGACATGACCGCCTTCGCCAGCGGGCCCGGCCCTCTCTCGGACTGGCTGACCAGCCATGTCCCGCTCGGCCGGTGGGCCACCGCGGACGAGGTGGTCGGCGCCGCTCTTTTCCTCGCCTCCCCCGCCTCGTCGTTCGTGACCGGGCACGCGCTCGTCGTCGACGGCGGCCTGGCCGTACCCGACGGTGGCCTGGCCGGCTACCCCAAGCCCCCCTCGCCGTTCGCCGCTGCATGAACGCCCACGAGAGGACCTTCATGCACCAGGCCCCTTCCACCGCGGTCATCACCGGAATCGGAGCCTGCCTCCCGCCGCACGTCGTCGACAACGACACGGTCGTCGCGCGGGGGGCCCTGCGCACGGACGACACCTGGATCCGAGACCGCACCGGCATCACACGCCGCCGCCACGCCGACCCCGGCACCAGCACCGGAGACCTGGCCGTCGGCGCGGGACGGGCGGCCCTCGCCTCCGCCGGAGACCACCGCCCCGAGATGCTCCTGCTGGCCACCAGCACACCCGACCACCCCTGCCCCGCCACCGCTCCCGCCGTCGCCCACCGGATGGGACTCGGCACCATCCCCGCCTTCGACATTTCCGCCGTCTGCTCCGGCTTCCTGTACGCGCTGGCCACGGCAACGGCCCTCGTCCGCAGCGCCACCTGCTCCGCGGTCCTGGTGATCGCCGCCGACACCTACACCAGCATCGTCAATCCCGCGGACCGGGAGACCGCACCGATCTTCGGTGACGGTGCCGGAGCCGTGCTGCTGGCTCCGGGCACCCGGGACGAACCCGGAGCCGTGACAGCCGTCGACCTCGGAGCCGACGGGAGCGGCAGCGACCTCATCACCGTCCCGTACGGCGGATCCCGCCACCCGCACCACATGCCGCTGCCCCAACCGGACGCCCACTACTTCCACATGCAGGGCCGCACGGTCTACGCCCACGCGGTCCGCCGGATGACCCAGTCCGCGGGCTCCGTCCTCCGCCAAGCCGACTGGGCAGCGGAAACCGTGCGGGCCTTCGTCGGCCACCAGGCCAACCAGCGCATCCTGGACTCCGTCGGCGACCGCCTGGGCATCGCACCCGCTCACCGGTTCGGCAACATCGGCGAACTCGGCAACACCGCGGCCGCCTCCATACCCCTGGTCCTGGCCGACCCTGCCGTTCACCAAGCCGTCGCCCCCGGCGAACGGTCACTGCTGACCGCCTTCGGCGGCGGACTCACCTGGGCCTCCGTCGCGCTGAAATGGCCCGCCGCCGTCCCCTGGTCCGAAGAACCGCCCGCCGGCCTGGACACCACGCCCTTGTGCACGCCCGACCTCTCAAGGAGCCATCCGTGGACCGCGTCTACGACCACCTCGTGACCCTCCTCGCCGACAAGTTCGAGGTCGACGCCGAACGCATCGGCCCCGACGCCACCCTCGACGACCTGGACCTGGACTCCCTCGCCGTGGTGGAGCTCTACGTCACGCTCCAGGAGGAGTGGCAGATCCCGCTCGACGACTCCACCGCCCGTGCCGACCTCACCATCGCCGACGTGGCCCGCTCGGTGAGCGCGCTCCTGGACGAACCGGCGTCCGGACGCGAGGCCGTGCAGTGAGCGAGGGAATCGCCGTCACGGGCGTCGGCCTGGTGACACCCGCAGGTGTGGGAGCCGAACCCACCTGGGAGACCGTGTGTGCGGGCAGACCCACCGCTCAGGCCGACCCCGCCCTCAGTGGCAGCCCGGTGACCATGTCCTGCCGCGTACCGCCGCTGGAACCCGGGCCGGGACGGCTCTGGCGCTTCGACCCCGGCACCCGTTTCCTGCTCACCGCCGCCCGCGAAGCCCTCGACGCGGCCCGCTTGAACCCCGGCGAATGGGATCCCTCACGTGTGGCCGTGGTCGTCGGCACCGCCGCGGGCGGCATCGGCACCCTCGAAACCCAGCACCGCAAACTGCTCACCACCGGCCACGGCATCGTCTCACCCATGACGCTGCCCGCCTTCCTCCCCAACATGACCGCCGCCCACCTCGCCCTCGAACTCGGCGTCACCGGCCCCTCCCTGCAGACCTCCACCGCCTGCGCCTCAGGAGCCACCGCCCTCATCACCGCCTGCCTCCTCCTGAAGTCCGGGGCCTGCGACATCGCCATCGCGGGTGGCACCGACGCCATGGTCACCCCCTTGTGCGCCGCCGCCTTCGCCAAGATGGGTGCGCTGTCCCTCCGGAGCCACGATCCCGGCAGTGCTTCACGCCCCTTCGACAAGGACCGCGACGGCTTCGTCCTCGGCGAGGGTTGCGGGATGCTCGTCCTGGAACGCGGGCGGCACGCAGCCTCCCGCGCAGCCCGCCCACTGGCTTTGATCGCAGGGCACGGCAGCACCAGCGACGCCCACCACCCCACGGCACCGCACCCCAAAGGGGCTGGACTGCGAGCCGCGACCCTGACAGCCCTGGAGCAGACAGGAGCCGGTCCGGACGATGTCGACCACATCAACGCCCACGGCACCAGCACGCCCCTCAACGACAGCGTGGAAGCCACCGTGATCCGGGACCTCTATCCAGGCCGGCCACCATCGGTCACGTCTGCCAAAGGAGTTCTGGGCCACACCATGGGGGCCGCGGGAGCCATCGAAGCCGCTCTCACCGTGCTGAGCATCGTCAGCGGCACCGTGCCGCCGACCGCCAACTTCACCGCACCGGACGACAGCACCACCGGCATCGACATCGTGACGACAGCCAGTCGCGCGCAACCCGTCCGGCTGGCCCTCAGCCATTCCCTGGGCTTCGGTGGACACAACACGGTCCTGGCCTTCGCAGCTGCCTGAAGCGAGGGTCGGCCCCTGGCGGGATGCTCGTGGCACCCGTGCGTCGACGGGTCGACCTCGACGAAACCCGAGGCCGGTGAAGGATTCCTGCAGGTCAGAATGTGATAGGCGGAAAAGGCTAGGTGCGGCTCTCCTGAAGTGACCTGCTGACCTGCGTAGTTGTGAGTCGGCCTGCCGTGATGGCGCGTTGGCTTCTACCGTTTCGGGTGGGAGCGAGGTGGCTGTCGGATGAGTTCGCTGATCGAAGAGCTGCATCGGCGTGAGGCGGCTGCGCGGGAGGAGGCGGCCCGGATCCGGCGTGAGATCGACGCGTTGACCGAGCGTCTGGCGGAGGCCGAGGAGCGTTTGTCCCGGCTGGAGATCGCCCGGGAGACAGTCGCCGAGATCCTCGGCGAGGCAGGCGCGGATCGTGTGAAGGGCAGTTCGGCCACGGTCCCGGTAAGGGCCGAGGACGCGGGGCCGGTGTCTGTGGAGTCCGCTCCCGCCTCGCCGGTCGGGGCGCTGACGGTGGTGCCGTGGCGCCCGGGTCTCGCGGTGGCGGTGCTGCCGAAGGCGTGTCAGGACCTTGTCGAGGTCCTGGTCGATGCCGGGCATCCGTTGCGGGCTGCCCAGGCGGCTGCCGCGGCCGGGTTGAGCACCGACAAGTCGAAGGTCGAGGGGGCTGCGTGCCCCCAGCCGGCGATACACCCAGGGCATGACGGAACGCCGCGCGTATCCAAGTGACCTGCCCGATGCCCGCTGGGAGCTGATCGAGCCGGTTCTGACCGCCTGGCGCTGCGAACGCCGCGGCCGGGCCCTGGACTTCGGCCGCCCGCCCCGGCATGACCTGCGCGAGATCATGAACGCGATCCTGTATATCGACCGCACCGGCTGCCAATGGGCCTACCTCCCGCACGGCTTCCCGCCGCATCAGAGTGTCTACGGCTACTTCGCCAAACGGCAGACCGACGGAATCTTCGCCCAGCTCAACGGGCTGCTGCGGGAGTTGGTGCGTCAGCAGGAAGGCAAGCACCGCCACCCTTCGGTCTGCGTGATCGACGCCCAGAGAGGGCAGCGACCGCACGATAGGCCACTACTCCCAGGGGACTGCCGACCCTACGCCCCAGTTCCTTCTGAACGGCTGACCCCCGTTCGCGCCCTCCGGTGTCAGCCTCCCAGCGATTCCGGCTCACCCCACCGCGGCAGGTGGATCATCTGCGCGCGGCCGGGACCGGTGGCGGCGTCGGCTTCGAGGAACTGGGTGATTGCCCGCAGGGCGTGGCCGAGGGTCGTGCCGAGCGGCGGACCGGTCGGCTCGTAGGGCTGTTGGGCCCAGTACTCGACCGCGACGCGTAGCGCGGTGTTCATCATGCCCGCTTCCAGGCGGACGGTCAGGTCGTCCTCGGAGCGAGCGGTGCCTTCGGCGATCAGGCCGGCGAGAATGCTTTCGGCCTCGAAGTGCGCCTCCAGCCAGACGGCGCGCAGTCCGGGCTCGTCACGGCTCAGCCGGATGAGGCCGCGCAGCGTTTCCAGGTGCTGCGCGACAGCGATGCCCGGATCGTCGATGGCCGAGATTGCCTCGGCGAGCGTGCGGCTGCCCCTCCAGTAGTCGCGCAGGCGCTCGGTCAGTGCGTCGAGGCCCGCCGTGAGCAGGGGGCGCGCGCAATCCTCCTTCGAGCGGAAGTAGCGCCACAGGGTGCGAGTGGAGATTCCGGCGGCCGCGGCGATGTCCTCCGCGGTGGTCCCCGCCACGCCCTGCTCGACGAAGAGCCGTACCGCCTCGTCGGCGATCTCCATGCGGGTCGTTTCTTTGCGCCGTTCCGTCAACGGCGGTCGTCCCGCGCTCACACCTGGTCGCCCGGCCATCCGCCCCTCCTCGCCTCGCTCTGGTGTAGTGATCATAATTCATGTCGCAGTGCGACAGCATGGCGCGTCGTGACGGATGGCAGTACGGTGATGCCGCAGCAGCCCCTACGCAAGGATTTCTCATGAGCACCACAGGCCTGTCCGGCAAGAGTGTCATCGTCACCGGAGCCGCGTCCGGCATCGGCCGCGCCGCCGCGCTGCGCTTTGCCGCCGAGGACGCGAAGGTCGTCGTCGCCGATCTGAACGCCGAAGCGGCCAAGAGCGTGGTGAGCGAGATCGAGGCCGCGGGCGGAACGGCACTCGCGGTCACGGGAGATCTGAGCGACCAGGCGGTGATCGACGAGGTCGTGGCGAGCGCGGTCGACACCTTCGGCGGCGTCGACATCCTCGTCAACAACGCGGGCATCATGGACGGCATGACCGCGGCGGCGGACGTCACCGACACCGAATGGGAGCGGGTCCTGCGCGTCAACCTGACGGCGCCGTTCCTGCTGGCCCGGGCAGTCCTGCCGCACATGCTCGCCGCCGGGAGCGGAGTGATCGTCAACACCGCCTCCGAGGCGTCCCTGCGCGGCAGCGCGGCGGGCGCCGCGTACACCGTCTCCAAGCACGGCATCCTCGGACTCACCCGGTCTCTCGCGGTGATGTACCGGGACAAGGGTATCCGCGCCAACGCCATCGCCCCCGGCGGTACGGCGACCGGCATCGGAGGCAGCGCCGAGGTCGACCGGGAGGCCCACGGGCCGTCCGTCATCATGCGGCACATGGGCAACATGGGCCGCATCGCCGCAGCCGAGGAGCAGGCCGCCGCCATCGTCTACCTCGCGTCCGACGCGGCCAGTAGCGTCAACGGCGCGATTCTGCCGGTGGACAACGGGTGGTCGGCAGTCTGACAGCATCGCATCCGGAGCCGCATCCGGAGCCGGAGCCGGAGCCGGAGCCGGTGCCGGTGCCCCGGCCGCGGCACCGGCACCGGAGCGGTCGGCAGAGTCGACCTCCAGCACAGGAGTTGACATGTATACGACATTACTGATTCATCTACAGGTCCCGATGGGAGAACCATGCCCGACCACTCCGCTTCCTCGTCTTCTTCCTACTCCTCCCGCACGCTCACCCGCCGCAGGTTGTTGACCGCGGCCGCACTCGGTGCGGCCGCGGTGGGCGGGTCCGTGACAAGCGCGGTCCGGGCCCACGCCACGACGTCCTTCGCCGGGGCCTCGGTGACGGAAAGGCGCGCACGTGCCGTGGTGGTAGGCACCGGCTTCGGCGGCGGCGTCACCGCGCTGAGGCTGGCCCAGGCCGGGGTCTCCACCCTCGTCCTGGAACGCGGCCGGCGCTGGGTCACCGGTCCCAACGCCACCACCTTCTGCCGCTTCGCCAACATGGACAACCGTTCCGCCTGGCTGACCGACCATTCCATCGTCGGCGGCGTCGACAAGACGTGGACGCCCTACACAGGCGTGGTCGAAGCCGTCGAGGGTGACGGCATGACCGCGATGTGCGGGGCCGCGGTCGGCGGCGGCTCGATCGCCTACCACGGCATGACGCTGCAGCCGACCAGGACGAACTTCGCCGCCTCCATACCGCAGGCCGCCGACCTCTATGACGACCTGAACCTATGGGCCTACCCCACGGTCGCCCGGATGCTGGGTATCTCCACCATCCCCTACGACGTCCTGGCCTCCGCCCCGTACAAGTCCTCCCGCCTGTTCCAGGACGTCGCCCCCAAGGCGGGCCTGACTCCCTTCAAGGTGCCCCTGCCCATCGACTGGAGTTATGCCAGGGGCGAGTTGGCCGGCCGGTACGACGCGACCTACACCACCAGCGACATCGCCTTCGGCGTCAACAACGGCGGCAAACACTCCATCGACGCCACCTACCTCGCCCAGGCGGAGTCCACGTCGCTGGTGGAGGTGGCGCCGCTGCACGTCGTCCGCGACCTCGCGCTCGGCGCGGACAACCACTGGGTGCTGTCGGTCGACCGCATCGACACCGCAGGCGCGGTCCGGGAACGGATCCGGATCACCGCGGACGCGGTCTTCCTCAATGCTGGTTCGCCCGGTACGACCCGGCTCCTGGTCAAGTCGCGCGCCAAGGGGCTCATCCCGGATCTGCCCGACGCGATCGGCACGCGATGGGGCAACAACGGCGACCGGATCTGGGCCTGGATCAACCCGACCGGGGATGCCGGAACCCAGCAGGGCGGGCCGGCCTGTATCGGCGGCCGGGACCCGGACAGTTCCATCCCTTTCACCGTCGTGCACGCCGGATCCCCCGTTCAGACCCCGGGCGTCACGGCCCTGACCGTGGTCGGCTTCGGCGTCGTCGACGGGGCCGGCACCTGGGCGTACGACGCGGACAAGGACGACGCCGTGCTCACCTGGCCCGCCGACGCGGACGCCGCACTGCAGCGGCTGATCGCGGCCCGTATGCAGAACATCGCGGCAACGGGCGGCGGCATCATGGTCGACACCAACGCGGGCGCCCCGTCGACCTGGCACCCTCTGGGCGGAGTGCCGATGGGAGACGCCGTCGACCTCAGCGGACGCGTCCTGGGCCACAAGGGCCTGTACGTCCTCGACGGCGCCCGCATCCCCGGCTCCACCGGCGCCTGCAACCCCTCCATGACCATTGCCGCCCTCGCCGAACACAGCATGCAGAGCATCGTCCGCCAGGACGTCGGACGTGTTTTCTGACTAAGGGAGTGTCATGAGCATGAAAGCCCCTTGGGCGCGGAGAGTCCGCCCTCATTTCTTGACCGCAGGCGCGCTGATCTTCCCGCTACTGCTTGGATCCCCCTCCGCCGTTGCCGTGCAGCCCGGCGGTGTGAGCCCGGAGCCGACTGCCCAGGCAGCCATGAGCCCGACGGTCACCGGGCCGGTGACGGGCGGAGACGGCGCCGTCGTACTGCAGGGAACGGCGTTCGACCTCAGTAGCGTGGGATACACGCAGTCCGAGTACTTCCTGTCCGGCAACGCCGCGTCCTACGTACCGAAGGCGCCCCTCGACTCCGACGGACAATGGCAGGTGACCCAGGCAAGCACGGCGCCGTACACCACCCGGATCGTCGTCAACCGTCCGGCCGATCCGGCCCGCTTCAACGGGACCGTTGTCGTGGAGTGGCTGAACGTCAGCGCCGGGGTGGACGCAGCCCCTGAATGGATCTACGCCCACAACGAACTGATCCGCGAGGGCTACGCCTGGGTGGGTGTCTCCGCCCAGGCCGCCGGGGCGACCGCCACCGAGACCGCGGACCCGGTCCGCTACGCGGACCTGTCCCACCCGGGCGACAGCTACTCCTACGACATCTTCAGCCAGGCCGGCCAGGCCGTACGGTTCTCCGCCGCCACGGTCCTCGACGGACTGCGCCCCCGCACCGTGCAGGCCGGTGGGGAATCGCAGTCCGCCTTCCGCCTCACCACCTACCTCAACGCGATCCAGCCCCTGGTGTCCGTGTACGACGGATTCCTCGTGCACAGTCGGCGGGACACCGGTGCGCCGCTGTCCCAGGCTCCCCAGGAGGACGTGCCGACTCCGCAGGTCGTCCGCCTCCGCACGGACCTGCGTGTACCGGTGCTCGTCGTGCAGACCGAAACCGACGTGATCGGGCTCGGTTCCCTGTCGGCCCGGCAGCCCGACTCCTCCCGCCTCCGCCTCTGGGAGGTGGCCGGCACCGCCCATGCCGATGCCTACATCGGCCTGGGGAGCAGTGACGACGGCAGCGGAACCGCGGGCCTTCTGGGCCTGAAGGCCATGCTGAGTCCTCCGACCTGGACCGGCTGTGCCTCTCCGATCAACACCGGCCATGCGCACTACGTCCTGGACACCGCCGCGTTCGCGCTGAACCGCTGGGTGACCACCGGTATCCCGCCCGCCAGGGCGCCCCTTCTCCGGGTGGACACCTCCGGCTCCGCGCCCGCCTTCGTCCTCGACGGCCACGGCAACGTCACGGGCGGCCTCCGCACACCGGCAGTCGCTGCGCCGGTCGCCACCCTGTCCGGTCTCGGGCAGACGGGGGCGTCGTTCTGTTTCCTGTTCGGTACGACCGTTCCCTTCGGCGCGGAGAAACTGGCGGCCCTGTATCCCGATCACGCCACATTCGTCGCGAAGTGGTCGGTCGCCACCGCGCAGGGGGTTGCCGCGGGTTTCATCCGCCCGGCCGACGCGGCTGAACTGGTCGAGGCGGCCGCCCGGTCCGGCATCGGCGACTGACGTGTGACAGACCACGCTCTCCGGCGGGCGAGGCGAGGTGCCTGATGCCTCACCTTCCGGCGCGGGGAGCCTGGTCGGTCGGGTCGCTGCGAGCCGCGGGGTCTCGGTGCGCGTCGAAGAGGGGCGCGGATCTCGCGGGCCCGTTCAGCGAAGATCAGAACTTCGACCGGGTCTGGAGGATCTCGCCCAGAGACTCTTCGCGCCACTGCCTCAGGAGCTCATGGAAGGCGACCGCACCGTGGGGGTAGGCGGTCGGGCCGTTCGGCCGGCCGAGTCCTTCGCGGTTGTAGTAGCCGGGGGTGCACTCGGCGTGGAACCACTCGTGGTCCGGAGCGTCTTCGGCCAGGTCGGCGATCCAGTCGTCTTCGGCTTCACGGGAGGGTTCGATGAGGGCACCGAGGGCTTCTGCGGCGGCGACGAGGGCAGCCGCGTGCACGGCCTGCTCGTCCAGGACGTGTGTGAAATTGACGCTGCTGGCGTTCTGCAGGGATCCCATCTGAATCAGGTTCGGGAAACCGTTACTGGTGAACCCGTGCAAAGTACGCGGACCCTGCTGTGCCCGCACGTGCAGCAACTGGGCACCGCCCCGGCCGTGAACGGGGAGTCTGCCGGACTGGATGCCGGAGGTCCCGACGGAGAAACCCGTGGCGAAGATCAGGCAGTCGAGTTCGTAGGCGGTGTCGCCGACCACGACACCGTGTTCGGTGACGCGCTCGATGCCGTGGGTGTCCGCGGTGTCGACCAACGTGACGCCGCCGTGGTTGAACGCCGGATAGTACGTGTCGGAGAAAGCGGGACGCTTGCAGGCGTACCGGTACCAGGGCTTGAGCTTCTCCGCCGTGTCCGGATCGATGACGGTCCGCTCCACGCGGGCGCGGAGTTCGTTCATCTTCGCGGCGTCGGCGATCTCGTACTCGGCTTCGAAGGCGCTCCGGTCGCCTCGGCGGCGGAAGCTCGGCAGGAGCTTCTCCAACAGGCTTGCCGACATGGTCCAGCGGTCCGCCACGAGGTCCTCTTCGGCTGTCTCGCCCGAGACGATACGCAGGTAGTTGTCCCGGCGCTCGCGTGCCCAGCCGGCGCGGTCTGCGCCGACATCCAGGGCCGTGGTGCGACAGTTGGCGCGCACGTCCACGGTGGAGGGGGTGCGCTGGAAGACGTAGACGTGGCCGGCGTCCTCGGCCACCATCGGGATGACCTGGACGCCGGTGGCACCGGTGCCGACGATGCCGACTCGCTTCGTCGACAGGCCGGTCATGCCGCCCTCCGGGGTGCCGCCGGTGTAGGCGTAGTCCCACCGCGACGTGTGGAAGGTGTGGCCCTTGAAGTCCTCGATGCCGGGTATTCCGGGGAGCTTGGGCTCGGAGAGGGTGCCGGTGGCGGTGACGACGTAGGTGGCTTGGAAGGCGTCACCGCGGTCGGTGGCCACGAGCCACGTCTGAGACTCCTCGTCCCAGGTCAGTGAGGTGACCGTCGTGGAGAACAAGACGTCCTGGTAGAGGTTGAACTGCCGCGCGACGCGTACCGCGTGGCGGCGGATCTCCTCGCCGGGAGAGTACTTCCACCGCGGTACGTATCCGGTCTCGTCGAGCATCGGCAGGTAGACGTGGGACTCGATGTCGCAGTGGATGCCGGGGTACCGGTTCCAGTACCAGGTGCCCCCGAAGTCGCCGCCCTTCTCGACGATCCGGACGCTCTCCACGCCCTGTTGACGTATCCGCGCCCCGGCGAGGATGCCGCCGAAGCCACCACCGATCACGGCGACGTCGACGGTGTCGTGCAGTGCGTCGCGCTCGGGCGCCCCCGCGGTGTACGGGTCAGCGGCGTAGTAGCCGAACTCGGCGTCCGTGCCTTGGTATTGGCTGGCGCCGTCGGGCCGCACGCGCCGCTCACGTTCGAGCCGGTATCGCTGCCTCAGAGCGGCGAGGTCGTCGGAGGTTGGGGCTTGAGAGGTCGTCACGTGGGGGGTCTCAATCCTGCTGGTCCGTTGTCGGGGGCCACCCGCGGAAGGAAGCCGTCCGCTACCGTAGCAACAACCGGACAGCACTGTCCGGTTGTGGTGTGGGCGCACGGCGACATCCGGTCAGGGCGCGTCCGCCCCTGCCGTGAGAGCCTCCCCGACGCTGCGACTGCTCCCGGAGACAGGAAGATTGAACCCCATGCGACGACTCCCGATCCGATCTCTCGCCGCGCTCACCGCGGTCGGCACACTGACTCTCCCCGGATGCGGTACGGACACGGGTGCACGCGGTGACAGCGTGACCTCCACCGGTACGGGCAGGGTCATCACCGCCCAGAAGGTCATGCGGCTGACAAAGGTGCACGCGGAGACCGGGATGACCCTGCTGGAGGGCCCGACCTTCGACGAGGACGGCCGCCTGCTCGTCGTCGACGTCACCGCACCCGCGGGCAAACCGAAGGTGATGCGCGTCGACGTCGAGAAGAAGACGTCACGGGCAGTCCACACCGACAGCCGAGGGGCCTACACGTCGGCGCAGTTCAGCCCGTACGACGGACGGCTCTATCTGACCGACTACGCCCACGGCGAGGTCGTCAGCCTGACCCCGGAAGAAGGCGATCCGCGGATCTTCTTCTCCGGCAAGGTCGACGGGACGCAGATGAACCCCGACGACATCGCCTTCGACGAACAGGGCAACCTGTACATCAGCGACTCACGCGGCCTGTCCGAGAACGAGGCGCACGGTCGTGTGGTGCGGATCGGCCGCGACGGCGAGAAGGTCACCGTTCTGGCCGAGGAACTGGCGTCGACGAACGGAATCTCCTTCGACGTGGACTATCGCGGTCTGTGGATCAGCGAACTTACACAGAACCGGATCTCCTACCTTCGCCTCGACGAAGAGGGCAAGGTGACTGCGAGGCACACTGCCATCCGGGTCGACGGCGGGATCGCCCAGACCGACTCGATCGCCGTGGACGCGGACGGCAACCTCTACCAGGCCCTGCACGGTCGGCCCGCGATGATCGTGTACGACCAGCACGGTGAGCGCCTGGCGACGGTAGAGGTTCCCGGCCGCGCCACTGGGCTCGAGTCGGCGACGAACGTGGCGATCACGCCGGGCGGGACGAGGGCGTACATGACCGTCAGCGGGCCCGCCGGGGGGTACCTGTACACCTTCGACGCTTTCGGAAAGGGCATCCGGCAGTCCAACGGGGGCTGACCCGTGCGCTCATGCCTCGTAGGGCCGGACCGGCCCCACCTCGACTCCGAGCAGCCGCCAGGCCGACAGCGCTCGGCGTTCCCGCTCCTCGCGGGTGGGACCGGTGACGGCACCCGAGACCATGGCGACGCCGAGCATGAGGTCCCTTGCTCCAGCCAGCCGATGACCAGCCGGCACGTGTCTCCGCAGGGCACTCTCGACCCGCTCGGAGAAGGCCCCGGCGTGCGCGCGGATGTCGGAGTCCGCGCGTGTCGCGTCAGCGTGCAGAACGCCGATGAAGGCAGCCGACTCCGTCAGATGCCAGGTCAGCACGCCGAGGACACTGGCGGTGGTCGCGTCCTTGGCCGCAGCCGCCTGCTCGACCTGCCGCACGTTCTCCTCGAGCACCGCGCTCGCCACGGCGGCCCGATCGGGAAAATGCCGGTACAGAACGCCCTGCCCGACACCGGCCCGACGCCCGATCACGGAAAGCGGAGCATCCAGACCGTGCTCCGCGTAGATCTCGCGGGCAGCGGTGACCAGAGCGGCCCGGTTGCGGGCCGCAGCCTTCGGCCCCTGGTTGGCGGGCCGCCGCTCGTCCGGCAAGGGGTGCTGCGTCACCCCGGAAGGGTACCGGTCGCATCGGACGATGATCCGTACCTTCGTCGGCACCAGGCCGTCCCGCGGGGTGCGTGGTCGCAGCCGGTCGCCGGCATCGAGGAGGAACTGCTGGCATGGCGCTGTTGCTCCACGCTCACGGCACCGCGATCGCGGTGAGGCAGGACGTGCTCTGTGGTGGAGATCCCGAACATCCCGGAGTGGGTGAAGGGCGCCCTGGGGCGCAGCGGCGAACGCGGAGGGCGATTCTTCGAGCGGGCGACGCCTGCCTGAAGCGCGTTGCACCGCTGGTCCGAGACGAGGCGTGGTGACGGTAGCGCCTGTCCTTTCGTGAGTCGTCGTTGGCACATCGGCGCACGCGTCCTGCTCGTGCTGCTTCCCGGGCGCCGGATGCGACTGTCCGCCCGCATCGTCAGGTGCGGAACCTCCCGCTACAACATCTGGAACCGCGACGGGCATCCACGCGCCAGCACACCGATCACCGCCATCGAGACAACCGTGCACCCGCCAGCTCTGCCCAGCGCGCAGGACCCGGGCCGGGCCCTCTGCGGCCGCTGGGGCCAGGTCTGCCAGCTCTTGGCCGCGAACTCCAACCAGGCCATGTACACCCGGGACATCGCGCGGCATCTCGGGCTTCCCGCCTCGGGGCGCCCCCTCAGCAGACTCACCGCGCAACTCTGCGACGGGGCCCGCAACGGGCGACTCATCCGCACCGCGCCGAACACCTACAAGATCACCCTCCCTGACGCCTTGACGTCACCACCGAATCCTTGACTTCGCGGCATTGGTCCAGCAACTGGCGGTGGCAGTAGCCCTCGGGCTGCCGCCCCGCCCCTGAAGCCAGGCCGGCACCGGCAGCAACGGCCGGATGGCCGCCCACTCTGCGTCCGTCATGTCCGACGGATACCGGCGCACTCGGTCCGGATGTTCGGCCGCGTTGCCGTACACGTGCGCGAGGCAATCACACGATGGAGCAGCCGGGTTGAAGTCGACGGGCTCGGGCGCGTTCAACAACGACCACAGGGACTCCGGGAACCACCCGGAATGGGGTCGCACCACCGAGCTGCCAGGAGGCCCTGACTTCGTGTGCGACCGGCCGGAAGGGCACCCGACCAGGCGAAAACGCGTCGCCCCAACATCTGCTGATCAGCGGCGCCGCCTTGTCCCAACCGAAACGGCGAGGTTAGGACATGACGTCGAGTGGCCGCAGGAAGCGGCGCTCATATCGCTTGATGCAGCGGGTGCTACGAGCCAGTTCGTTGGCAGCCTGGCATTCCGGGTCGGTCATGCTGTCCGTGCGGTACTGCTCGTACGCGGCGAGACTTGGAAAGGAGAAGAGGGCGTAGGCGATGTCGCTGTCACCCTCACTCGGCAGGAAGTAGCCGTGGTGCGTCCCGCCGAACCGGTTGACGAGCTCGACCCAACGGCGGCCGTATTCCTTAAAGTCCTCAAGCCTGTCGGCGTCAATCTCGTACTTCAGATGAATGGTGATCATGGACGCATTATGACGCATGCCTGTTCGGGCTTGAAGGCGATCTGTGTACCTGAGCCCGGATCCACCGGCTTGAGGTCTGTGGATAGTTTGTCCGGAAACGTAGAAGTGCCTTTTGATCCGCGATGATGGGTTTTCCTCTCGGGTACATCAGGCGCGATCGGCAAGGCACTTCCGAGATGCAGTCTTCCCATGCCGCGACTGCGGTCTCTTCCATGTTCGATGATCCCAACCTGGTTGCGTACGGCGGGCTGGAGCCGGTGATGCGGCTGGGCGGTAGGGTCGCAGGCGCCGACAGCATCGAGGACATGGACCGGCTGCGGCACAGCGCGAGGGGCCGCCTGTTCTCCGGAGTGCGGGCCCCGTCCACGCTGGGGTCGTTCCTGCGCTCCTTCACTCGCGGGCATCGACGACACCATCCACCGCACCTACGGCTCCTGGATCAGGGAGTCTCGTCAGCGGCGGCAAAGATTCGGCCCGCTTGGTGACCATCGGTCGACAGCTCGGGAAGCTACGTCTTTCGCATGCTTCCCGAGCTTGATCCACCGATCCCGGGCATGGATCTGATGAAGCGTCAGTCCCGGGTACGGAGCAGAGTGGCCGTACTTGTTCGGAGACGCTTCTACAGGTCGACGGTCAGTGCCAGGTCGCGGGAGGAGTGTCCGATGTGCAGGCGGCGTGGTGTGTCGGGGAACTCCCAGCCACCGCGGGTGTAGCGCGACAGCGATCGAGGCGTGAGCAGGACATCGACTTCGGCGGTGCGGCCCGGGGCGGCCTGGGCGACGGCGAAGCCGACCAACTGGCGCGGGGGCGCCTGTCCGTCCCCCTCGGCGCCTTCGGCGTATATCTGGACGACCTCGTGGCCAGGGCGGTCGCCGGTGTTGCGGAGCCTTACGCGCACGCTGCTGTCGTCGCCCTCGGTGAGTGCGCTGCGGGCATCTGGTGGGAGGGCGGCGGACAGGTACGTCCACGGTGTGTAGCCGGTGCCGTGGCCGAACGGGAAGAGAGGGTCGGTGTTCAGGGCGTCGTAGGCACGGTGGCCGATCAGCAGCCCTTCGTCGTAGGTGAGGATGCCGTCGACCGGGACCGCGTCCGGGACGGGGGCGTCGCCTGCCTTGCGGGGGAAGGAGGCTGTCAGGCGTCCGGTGGGTTCGGCGGCGCCCAGCAGGACATCGGCCAGTGCGGCACCGTACTCCTGGCCGCCGAAGAAGGTCCACAGCAGGGAGGAGGCTTGTTCGGCCCAGTCCATGACGACGGGGGAGGACGCGTTGACGACCACCACGGTGTCGGGGTTGGCCTTGAGGACCGCAGCGGCGAGTTCGTCCTGGCGGCCGGGCAGACGGACGGTCGGGCGGTCGAAGGACTCGCTCTCGATGTCGTCCGAGGTGCCCAGCATCAGGATGACGGCGTCGGCGTGCCGGGCGGCCTCGACCGCGGTGGAGAACTCCTCGTCCTCGGTGGACGGTGAGTCGTCGTGCCCGAGCGTCATCTCGATGAACTGGACAGGGGAGTCGACGAGGGCGACGTTCAGGGTCAGGGTGATGTCGGTGTCGCTTCCGTCGAGTTCGACGGTGACGCGGTGGTCGGGGGTGCGGCGCATGACGTCCTCGACACCTTCCCGTGCGGCGCTGTCGGCTCGCAGTGACTGCGTGCCGCCGATGTCGAGGACCAGGCCGCCGGTGCCGGTGACGGAGAAAGTGTGCGGGCCGCGGCGAGGTGCGGTGATGGTGGTGCGCAGGCGCAGCGCGGTTGTCTGGGGAGGCAGGACCGGGACTCCGGGAAAGCCGATCCAGCTCAGGCTGAGGCTGTGCCGGTTCTCGGTGAGGAGTACCTGGCCGTCCGCGTCGAGGTAGTCCAGCCGGGCGCCGGGTTCGCCGGAGTCCGGGTTGCGGGTGTGCGCGGCGGGGAGGGGGTCGAGATTGGCGCGGGAGCGCACTCCTCGGTGGACGGTCAGTTCGGCCTGTGCCGGGAGGGCGGCGCGCAGTGCGTGCCGTGGCTCGGAGAGGCGGGCGGCGGTGAGGCTGGCACTGCCGCCGCCCTGGTAGGCGGGGGAGACCGCGGCGGGCCCGATGAGCGCTACGTTGCGTAGCGTGTCGGCGCGCAGCGGCAGCAGGCCCTCGTTGCGCAGCAGGACAAAGGTGCGGGTGGTGAGGTCACGTATCTGCGCCGCGGCGGCTCGGGGAGGCGGCGGGACGGGGCCATGAGCCTGTGCTGTGCCGGTGTCCAGGGCGCCCACCCGGGCGGCCAGGCGCAGCAGGCGTAGCACTTTGTCGTCGACGGTCTTTTCCGGTACCCGTCCTTCACACACTGCGGCGACGAGCGCCGCGCCGTAGGGTCCGACCGGACCGGGCATGGCCAGGTCCAGGCCGCCGAGGGCCGCGCCTTCGGTGCTGCGGGTGGCCATCCAGTCGGACAGGACGACGCCGTCGAAGGCCCATTCGCCCTTGAGGACACCTTCGACGAGAGGGGCGTTCTCGGTCATGGTCTGTCCGCGTACCGCGTTGTAGGCGGCCATGACGGTGGCCGCGCCGCCGACGACGGTGGCCTCTTCGAAGGGCGCCAGGTAGATCTCGCGCAGGGTGCGTTCGTCGACGCGGACGTCGTAGCTGAAGCGTTCGGTCTCGGAGTCGTTGGCGACGAAGTGCTTGGGGCAGGCGGCGACCCCGCGGGACTGTACGCCTTCCACGTAGGCCCGGCCGAGACGCGCGGTGAGCAGCGGGTCCTCCGAGAGGTTCTCGAAGTTGCGGCCACCGGTGAGGGCGCGCTGGATGTTGACGGTGGGGCCGAGGAGGACATGGACGCGCTTGCGGCGGGCCTCCTCGCCGAGGAGCTCACCGGCCCGGAAGAGGAGCTGCGGGTCCCATGTCGCTGCCAGCGCCGCGAGGTTGGGCAGGAGGAGGGCCGGGTCCCGTTCGTCGTTGAACCGCTCGCCGCGTACGCCGTTGGGGCCGTCGGACAGCAGCATCGGTGCCAGTCCGATGTCCGGGCAGCCGGGCACGTTCCAGGCGTCGGCCCCCGTGAGCAGGGCTGCCTTCTGCTCCAGGCTCAGCTTGGACAGCCGGGCGGCCAGGTCGCTCTCGTCGACGGGGAGCAGTCCGGTGCTGGGGTTGTGGTTCATGGGGTCCCTTCCGGGCCGGTGGGGGTTGGGGTGGTGTGCTGGGTCGGTCGGTGCCGCGGACGCGCTGGTCGACGACGGTGCCGAGCAGGGCGAAGACGGCTGCCGCGCGGTGGAGGGCGGTGTCGGAGAGGAGAAGGGCGGAGCGTCCTCGAGCCCCTGCCGGCAGAGCACCGGGGCAGACGGGACTCGGCTACCGGCAGCAGAGCCCCGTCTGCCTGTCCGGATGTTCACGCGGGCGGAAGTCCGGACAGGCTAGGAAACCGGCTCCCCTGCCCGTCACCGGGACGTCCGTGACCGGTGCGCCCGCCCGGAGGAGGGGGTGGGACCGGCCATGTTCTCAATGATCGGGATCCCTGTGCCGAACCGTGCTGGGGAGGACGGCTCAGGCCGATCAAGGTCATGGGGTCTGCTCTCAGGGGGACGTACCGTCGATCAGCGCGCGCCGCGCTGCCCGGCGTTTCGCCTGCTCGGCCGGGTCGGCGACCGGCGCGGACAGCAGCAGCCGCTGGGTGTAGGGGTGCTGGGGCGAGTCGGTGATCCTGGCGGCCGGGCCCGACTCGACGATCTCGCCTTGGTGGATGACGGCGACGCGGTGGCTGATGTGGCGGACCACGCCCAGTTGGTGCGAGATGAACAGGTAGGCGACTTTGGTGCGTTGCTGGATCTCGATGAGGAGGTCGAGCACCCGGGCCTGGGTGGTGAGGTCCAGGGCGCTGGTCGGCTCGTCGCAGATGACGAGCTTGGGGGAGCGGGTCAGCGCGCGGGCGATGGCGATGCGCTGGCGTTGGCCGCCGGAGAACTCGCGGGGCAGACGCTGTCCGGCGTCTGCGGGCAGGCGCACCTGTTCGAGGAGTTCGGCCACTCGGGCGCGCGCGGTTCGCCGTTCCACTCCGGCTGCTTCGAGGGGCTCGGTGAGGATGTCCTCGATGGTGAGCGCGGGGTTGAGGGACGAGTAGGGGTCCTGGAAGACCACTTGGAGGTCGGCGGCCAGGCTGCGGCGTCGGCGGGGCTCTGCTCCGGCGATGTCCTGGCCGTCGAACACGATCGAGCCGGAGGTCACCGGGAGGAGGCCGAGGACGGCCCGGCCGATGGTGGTCTTGCCGGAACCCGATTCCCCCACGACGCCGAGGGTTTCCCCCTGCTTGACGTCGAGGCTGACGCCGTTGAGCGCACGGAAGGTCTTCCGGCCTCGGCGGGTGGGTGCGAACTCGACCACCAGGTCGTTGATTTCGAGGACGGGGGCGGGGTGGGAGATGCGGGCGGGCGGGGCTTCTGCGGGCGTCGGGCTCATTGGGCACCTGTCGGGGGGACGGGGTCGGCATCGGTGCCGAGCGGCGGGCGGGTGGCGGAGTGCTCCAGGACGGATGCCAGGAGACTGCGGGTGTAGGGGTGCCGGGGCTCGGCGAAGATGTGCTGGGCCGGCGCGTTCTCCACCAGGCGGCCGGCGCGCATGACGGCGACGCGGTCGCACAGGTCCGCCACCACGCCCAGGTCGTGGGTGACCAGCAGCATGCTCATGCCGAGTTCCTTCTGCAGGCCGCGCAGCAGGTCGAGGACTTCGGCCTGAACGGTGACGTCCAGGGCTGTCGTCGGCTCGTCCGCGACCAGGAACTCCGGCTCGCAGGAGACCGCGGCGGCGATCAGGACGCGCTGGGCGAGACCGCCGGAGAGCTGGTGCGGGTAGTCCGCGAAGGTCTTGCGCGGATCGGCGACGCCGACCCGGTCGAGCAGGTCCAGCGCCCTGGCGGCCGCCTCCTGCCGGGACAGGCCCAGGTGCCGCCGCAGTGGCACGACCAGCTGCTGGCCGACGGGGAAGGACGGGTCGAGGTTGGACATGGGATCCTGCGGTACGTAGGCCATCCTCCGGCCCCGCAGGTTCTGCCACTGCCGGGAGGTCAGCCTGGAGAGGTCGTGCATACCCATCCGCAGGGCGGCCGCCTGGACGCGTGCCTCGCGCGGGAGCAGGCCGAGCAGTGCGAAGGCGGTCTGTGACTTGCCGGAACCCGACTCGCCGACCAGCCCGAGCACCTCGCCGGGACGGACCGTCAGGCTGACCCCGTGGACGACCTCCTTCGTCGTGCCGTCGGGTTGCGCATAGGACACCCGGAGGTCCCGGACCTCCACCAGGGCCTCGTCCTGCGGTTCCGGTGCGGCCGGGGCGGACACGGCCTCGGTGCCGGCCGGAGCCGGGATGAGGTCGCCACGCATGCGACGCTTACGTCGGGCGCGGCCGTCTCCGGTCAGTACGTCGCCGAGCGCCGAGCCGAGGATGCCGAAGCAGGCGGCGGTGACGCCGATGACGAGGCCCGGGGGGTACAGCAGCGACGGTGCGGTGTAGATGTTGCGCTGTGCGTCATTGACCATCGCGCCCCAGCTCGCCGAGGTCGTGTCGCCGACTCCGAGGTACTGCAGACCGGCCTGGGTCACGATGACCAGTCCGACCATCAACGTCGCCCAGATGACCAGGGGCGGGCGCACCACGGTGAGAATGTGGCGGCGGACGATCCGCGCCTCGCTCAGGCCGGAGACGCGCGCCGCGTCGACGTACAGCTCGTTGCGCACCCCGCGTACCGAGGAGCGGGTCAGCTGAAAGCTTCCCGGCGCCAGCAGTACGCCGAAGGCGGTCATCGTCGGGACGATCGAGGAGCCCAGGGCGGCGATGACGGCCAGCAGGGCGATCACCGCGGGGATGGACATCAGCAGATTGCAGATCCAGGTGGCCACCGCGTCGACGCGACCGCCGCGGTAGCCCGCGACCAGACCCGCCGGGACACCGATGACCAGCGCCGTGGCCAGTGCGATCGCACCGGACAGCAGGCTGGAGCGTCCGCCGTACAGCAGGCGGGCGAAGACGTCCCGTCCGCTGCCGTCGCCGCCCAGCAGGTGTTCGCCGCCGGGGTGCGCGAGTACCAGGTCCAGGTCGACCCTGGTCGGGGACTGGTCGGTGAGCAGTGGGGCGAACAGGCTGGCCAGCACGATCACGAGCAGGACGGCAAGGGCCACGGCTGCCAGGGGGCGCGCGACCAGGGCGCGCAGGACACCACGGCGCCGTGCCGGTTCTCCCGGCACGCGCGCGGTCTCTGCCGCTTTCGCAGGGGCTGCCTCCACCGCGTCTGCGGCAGGGAGCTGGGGAACGTTGGTCATGAGATACGCACCTTCGGGTTGACCCAGGCCTGGATCAGGTCGAGCACGACGTTGACCACGACGACCAGCAGCACCATGATCAGCATCACGCCCATCACCACCGGGATGTCCTCGGCCGTCGTGGCGGTGTTGGCCAGGGAGCCCAGTCCGGGCAGTGCGAAGACGTTCTCGACGATGATGGTGCCGCTGAGCAGGCTGATGAACCACAGCGACATGGTGGTGAGCGAGGTGGGTGCGGCGTTGCGCAGCACATTGACCAGGAGCAGGCGCCGGGTGGTGAGTCCTCGGCTGCGCAGCGTGCGCACATAGTCCGCCTGCAGGACCTGCACCGTTGCGTTGCGGGCCTGTTGGGCGATGGCCGCCGTCGCCCCCAGCACCAGCGCGGTGATGGGCAGGGCGACGGATCCGAGCCACTGTGCCGGGGAGTCCGCGAAGGGCACGTATCCGGTCGCGGGGAACCACCCGAGGTCGACGGCGAAGACCGACGACAGGACCAGCGCCAGCCAGAAGCCGGGGAAGGCGTACCCCGCCACCACGAAGCCCTGCAGCACCGGGTCCAGGACACCTCGGCGGAAAGCGGCCCAGGTACCGACCGCGACCCCGAGCAGACCGGATACCAGCGTGGCTCCGACGGCCAGCACCAGCGTCACGGGCAGCCGCGCTCCCAAGGAGTCCGAGACCGACTCACTGGTGGTCCACGAGTTGCCCAGGTCGCCGCGAACGGCGTGGGCCAGCCACTGCCCGTACTGGGTGAGCAGGGGCCGGTCGAGCCCGAGCTGGTGGCGGCGTACCTCGATCTGGGCGGCCGTGGCGGTGTTCCCGGACAGGCTCGCCGCGATGTCCCCGCCGAAGGCATGAAGGACGAAGAACGTCATGGTCACGACGACGAGGACGAGAAGCGCGGCGCCGGCGATTCTGCGGCCGACGTAGGTCAACATCTCAGGGCACCTCCTGAGGTGACGCCGGGTTCGGCCCGGCGGGTGTAGGGGGTGGAGTGTGGTGGGGGAGGGTCGGGCAGAGGTGCCCGTGGGAGGCGGGTGGGGCGGCTGAGGGCCGCTCCCCCCAAGTGGTCAGGAAGCCGGAGTGATGAAGCGCAGCGCGGGCACGAGGTTGCCGGTCTGCAGATCGAACTTCACGGACTTGCCGCCGATCATCACGGCGTTGTTCAAGGAGGCCCAGGGGTTGAACCACGCCTGGTCGACGAGGTAGGCGCTGAGCTGCTTGCCCGCCGCGGCACGCTCCTGATCCGTCCCGGTCTGCATCTTCTCCACCAGGGACTCGACCTTCGGGTCCGTGGTCTTCTGCGGGTTGATCAGGCTGGTCTTGCTGAGCATCTGCAGGATGTCGACGTAGGACTCCTTCGCGGTCTGCCAGGTGACCATGAAGACCGGGTATTCGGAGAACGACTTGATGATGTCCGAAGGCTGGGTGGTGTGGAACTTCACCTTGATCCCGACAGCACCGAGCTGCTCCTTGAACACCGGCTCCCAGGCACCCCACAGCGAGGAGAACGAAGCCATCGGCAAGGTGAACCCGTCCTTGTACCCGGCCTCGGCGAGCAACTGCTTCGCCTTCTTCGGGTCGTACGGGTAGCGCGAGTTCAGTGCGGTGTCGTAGGCCTCGCCCGAGGGGTTGAAGATCTGCGTGCTGCGGGTGCCGGAGCCCTTGTCGATGGACTTCACGATGCCCGCGGCGTCGATCGCGTAGTTGATCGCCCGGCGGACGCGGGCGTCGGCGAGGGCCGGAACCATCTTGCCGGCACGGTCGGCGATGACCAGGCCCTGCCAGTCCAGCGGAGCGCTCTCGACGTTGAGACCGGCGGACTTGGCCGCTTCGATCATCGTGGTCTTGCCGGTGACGGCGTCGACCTGGTGGGACTGCACCGCGTTCAGCCGCGCCGTGTCGTCGGTCAGCACGGTGTAGGTGAGCTTCTTGTACGGGTACGAGCCGGAGTCCCAGTACTTGTCGTTCTTCGTGAAGGTGTACTTGCTGCCCGGGATGGTCCCCGCGGCGTCCAGGCTGTAGGGGCCGGTGGGTGCCGGCTTGGTGGTGAGGCCGTCGCCCTTGAGTGCGGCGGGCGGGAGGATGTAGCTCGCGCCCAGGCCCAGGTTGTAGAGCAGGCCTGGGTCGGGGGCGTCCAGATGCAGTTCGACGGTGGTCGCGTCGGTGGCCTTGACGGACTTCAGCGAGGCCAGCGACGCGGCGAACCCGCCGGAGCCGTCCTTGATTGCCGTGAGGTTGGGCTCGACCATCGAGGAGTCGAAGGGCGTGCCGTCCCCGAGCTTGGCACCCTGTCTGAGCTTGAGGGTCAGGACGGTTCTGTCGGCGTTGTACGACCAGGACTCCGCCAGGCCCGGCGCGGGGTCGCCGGCCGGGGTGAGGCGCAGCAGGGTGTCGTAGAGCGCCTGGAAGAACAGGGTGTTGCCCCCGCCGTCGGAGTTGGCCGGGTCCCACGTCGTGGGGTTGAGGACGACACCGAGACGGAGGGTGTCCGCGGCGCCGGAGCCGCTGGAGCCACCGCATCCTGCCAGCACGAGTACGGATGCGGCCGCCGCCGCGGCGACCGGGAGGGATCTCTTCATGGGCTCGTCTTTCTCGGGACCGGGCGAGGATGAGTCGAGGACTTCGGGGGAGGCCGGCTCCTGGCGCCGGGGAGGCTGACAAGGAACCGGGGAGGGGGGCATGCGAGGGCGTCGGCGCCCAGGGTGTGCGGTAACAGGGGGTCGCCCACGCGTCGCCGACGCGTTTCAGGAGCGCCGGGTCACGCAGGGGTCCGGGTGAGCCTCGCCGTACGGGCGGCGGACGACTCCCGTTTCAGAAGACACTGAACTATCGTTCAGTGATTGACAAGAAGGGAACCCCATTCCGTTACAAATGGTTTACCTTTTGGTTGATGAACCCGCAGTCTGGGTGGATGTTCGCACATAAAGCGATACGAGTGTTCAGTAGTTGGTGTGTGGGAGGGCGACGGCGGCGAGTTCGATGCGGAGGCCGTCGTGGGCGAGTTCGGGGGCGGCCTGGGCGAGCCAGGGGATGTCGCGTTTGCCAGTTCGGGTCTGGAGAACTCTGCCGACCGTTTCGAGGGTGTGGTTGGTGAGTTCCGCGTGCAGGGTGCGGATCTCGGTCACGTCGTCCCAGCCGGATCCGCGCTTGGCGAGGGCTGCGCCCAGGGCGGCGCAGGCGGCCTCGGTCTCGGCCTCGAACGAGGCGGGTGTGCGGCCGTCGGCCAGTCGCCCGTGATGTCCGAAGCTCTCCAGCCGGTCTGCCGCGGACACGCCCTTCGGTCCCAGGCGCAGCTGCCGCAGGCGCCCGGCACCCGTCACCGGTCTGGACCCCGGTTCGGTGGCACCGGGCGTCTCCGGCACCTCTCGGTGCTGTTTGGCCTGCGCGTACAGATCGACGAACCGGTCCATCCCGGCCTTCATGTCACGGTCCGGCTCCAGCAGCCACTGTGTCTGGAGGCCGTCGCTCACCGCCATGAACAGTTGGACGGTCGCTTCGCGCTCCGCTTCCTCCAGCGGTGCCAGATCCTCGTCGAGCACCGTCCGGACATGCTCTCGCGCACCTGCGTAACGCTTCACGAACCAGGCGTGCGCCGGGTGCTCGGGATCGGCTGCCTCTGCCGCCAACGTCGCGAACAACCGCACCAACCCCGGCTGCGTACTGTTGTACGCCACCAGATTCCGGAAGTACTCGGCGGCGCCGGTAAGGGCCGCGTCGGGAGGGAGCAACTCAAGGTTGAGCCGCTCTCGCTCTTCGAGTACGGCGGTCAGGAGGGCGTCCTTGCTGCCGAAATGGTGGAGGATCCCCGAGGCCGACACCCCCGTGTCGGCCGCGATGTCCCGCAGCGACGACCCCCGGTAGCCCTGCTCCGCGAACGCCTCCAGCGCGGCCGTGAGAATCTCCGCCCGACGTGCCTCACCCTTGGCATACGCGCGCCGGTCCTTCTTCTCCCCGCCTGCAGCCATGACCGCTCCTCCTCCGGCAGCCCACAGCCGCCCTCACTCACCGCACACCGTCACAAGCGGCACACCCATTCAGTATTGCCAGTGTCGGGGTCGCAGGAGACCGGGCGTCGTAGGACAACCTCCACCGACCTCCGGAGCGGCGCGGCCTGGTGCCCGAAAGGCCGGCCGGAGCGTGCCGGGAACGCCGACCGAATCTCCGCGTCGGCCTTACGTTTCGGGTGGTCGCAGCCGTACAACCTCGTACAGATGCGATCAGGGGCACGTCATGAGCAAGGCCGCATTCTTCGGCACTGGCCTGCGATCTCGGCGACGGTTCGATGCAGCGGCGCCCCGGCCGTCAGAGCAGGGGCAGCCCGTCCACGAGCCGCTGGAGTGCCATTACCTGTCGGGGGATGTACTCGGCGATGGTGAATCCGACGACCTCGGCAGCCGCGTCGATGTCGGTGATGAGCCTCCGAACCTGTGCGGAGGTAAGCCCTCCCGGCTCGATGCCCAGCCCGAGCAGCGCTTCGTCGCTGTCGACGACGTCGACGTCGAGGTGGACGGCGACTCGGCTGCAGCCGGTTGAGGCGAGCCACTCCAGCAGTTCGTCACTCGTCGAACGCAGGTCCTCCGGCGAGAAGGTGGAGATACCCCACTTCTCCGCGTTGGGGAAGTCGTCTTCCGTCCACGAATGGAGGCCGGCGAGGGCCACCCGGGAGGCCGGCACGGTAGCGGGCAACAGCGCCTGGACATCGTCGTCGCCGTGTCCGCACAAGGTCGCCAACGCCATCGCGTGGTAGCCGTGGTACTCGCTCTCCGGCGTCCCGACGTCGGGATGCGAATCGATCCAGATGACGGCGAGATCGTCGCCGTACCGGTTGGCCAGTACGGAGAAGGGGGCCACACTCACGGAGCACTCGCCGCCGATGGTGACGATCTTGTGGGTGTCGTGCTCGGCGATGACGCCCAGTGCTCCTCGAAGCTGGGAGACCACGGCGTCCTTCGCGTCGACACCGTCGCGGGTCTCCAGTCCCTCCGAGCCGAGCGTGACCGGCACTACGGCGGACGGGCCGTCGTGCGCGGGCAGGACGGCTTCGAGCACCGTCGTTCCGACGGCGTACCCACGGTGCGCCTCGTCGAGTGGTACCTCCGGGAAGAGCGCGCGCACGACATCGGGGCCGGCGCCCTGCCACTGGGGCCAGACGAGGCGGAGGGTCGACGTCGAGGCCGAGCCGGCGGAAGCGGGGATCACAGTGGTGTCCTTTCGGTGTGGGGGGTTGCGGAGACCTTGGATGAGAGGGAGGGGGTGTTGGGGGGAGCGGCCGGCACCAGGGCGGACCCGGCCGCGATGTCCACACCGCGCATGAGCAGGACGTGGCAAGGGCCCGGGACGGCGAGACCGACCACGAAGGCGTGTCGGCGCCACCCAGGGCCGACGCGATCGGACCCGTGTACGGGGAGTCGCTGAACAACGGGACCATCACGACGAAGCCCAGGCCGTAACTGATCAGTCCGCGGGCGCCCCACCGGCCGTGGATACCTCGTGCTCATGCGAGGGATCCGTCGAATCGCTGGGACACGTCGGCGGCGATCGACAGCACGCTGGGCCAGTCGATGAACTTGCCCGTGTCCTCGTCGACGAGCCGGCCCTCGGGCGAGGCGAACGCCGCATCGGCCGCTTCGCGGGACGTGAACGTGTAGATCGACAGTGCGTCGTAGTCGGGGAACGACTCGGGCGTCGTCCAACCTCCGGCGCCGTGGCGGATGGGTGCCTGCTGGTACGACACGAGTCCCGGCATCCGGGACGCGAGGTCGTAGTGCGTCGTGCGGTAGTGCTCGAAGAACTCCTCCGCGGTCATGCCGTCGACACGTCGGGTCAGGAAGGCGATCGTGAACATGGAGCGACCTTTTCTGGGGTGGGTGCCGGCGGCCCGCCGCCGCCGTCGACCGCGCCTTCACCTGCGGGTCGGTGCGTCCGAGTAGACCCCACGGCCTGTCGGCGATCCATCCTCAGGACCCAGTCTTACCGGGAGTTCACGACCTTGGAACCGCTCCTGCCGAGAAGGTCGAGCGCCCACCGATTTCGACGATTCCGCGGCGCGGACGCCGCTGCGCGTGCGGCTCAGCGCTGTCCGAACCCGTTCCTTCGCGCCTCGAGCGGGGTCTCGCCGAACGCCCGCCGATACGCCCGTCCGAAGGTGGACGGGTTGGGGTATCCCCACCGTGCCCCGATGTCGGATATGGGGACGCCGGCGAACCGCGGGTCGACAAGTTCCTGGCGGGCGCGCCGCAGGCGTTCCCGCCGCAGGAACGCCGCCGGTGAGTCGTCGGGCTCGAAGACCGCCGTGAGCTGACGGACGGACATCCCGTTCGCGGCGGCGACCCGCTCCATCGTCAGGGTCGGATCCGACAGCCGCGCGAGGAGGAACTCCTTGACCGCGTGCAGCCGCGTCTCGTTCGACCACGATCGGAGGTCGAGTCTGGCTTCGGCCGCCATGACGGCGGCGCTGCGCAGCAGCTCGGAGGCCGCGTTTCCGACACCGAACCGCTCGGCGTCGTGCTCGGAGCCGGGATCCGAGGTGATCTCCTCGGCGAGGAGACGGAAGACCCGAAGGGGGGCGAGGGTCATGCTCAGGTCGTGGAGCCTGATGTGGGCCGCCCTCGACCGCGGGGGAAGCACTTCGTGGCGCGGCACCATCGTGACGATCTGCTGGCCGCCGCTGACGATCCTGTAGGGGACGGAAGGATCACAGAAGGTGGCATGGCCGGCCCGCAGCAGCAGCTGCTGTCCCGCCTGCTCGATCCGCGCCTGACCTGCCAGCTGGATGAGGAAAAGGAGGTCGTCAGAGGGTGCGGAGGCGATCAGACCCGGTGTCCGCTGGAGGCCGGAGACCCCGGTTTCCAGTTCGGCCAACCGGATGCCCCGGCCGATCTCCGTCAGGCGACCGGTGGCGGTGAACCCCTTGGACACCGAGTTGAGCGAGAGTACGTAGAAGCTCTTACTGACGAAGTGCTCCCACTCTCCCGGGCCGGTAACCCGCAACAACTCCATGGAGGCATTCTCCTCCGGACGAGCCCCACGCGAAACGCGTTACCCGGAGTGCCGTCGATGAGCAGGTCACGTCCGATGAACTTCCACGGACGCAACCGATGAGATGACGGGATCACGGCTGCTCTCCATTTCGTGCCGGAGGACATGCCCACATTCCCTATGGGTGCGCTTCAGTGGCCTCCCTGACGAGTGCGACGTCGACGTGTGAGGATCCCAGCCACCGCCACCGAGACGATGAGGGCTCCTCCATTGAAGATGTTGGTCACCCAGGTCTGCGCCCCGAGAAGTGTCAGACCGTTCGAACCGACGGCCAGGAGAAAGACACCCACCACCGTCCCCCAGACGTTGAAGAACCCCGGCTTGATCGTCGTCGCCCCGAGGAAGGCGGCGGCGTAGGCGGGGAGCAGGAACTCGGGCCCGAGAGAAGGCGGGGTGCTGCCGGCGCGGCTGGCGTACAGGCCGCCCGCGACCGCGGCGATCGCCGAGGCCAGGACGAGCGAGACGGCCATCAGGCGGGCGGTGGGGATACCGCTCAGCTGCGCCGCCGGGCGCCCCAGGCCGGTTGCCCGCGCGTAGCGCCCGAACGGGGTCTTCTCCATCGTGAACCAGAGCACTAGCGACGCCGCCACGAAGTAGGCGAGGACGACCTGGACCCCGCCTACCCGGGTGGTGGTGAGAGAGGCGAACGAGTCCGAGGAGAGGACCAGGAGTGAGCTGTTCGTCAGCAGGAGGTTCCCACCGGCCAGCAGCGTGGCGGCGCCGAGGGTGGCGATGAAGGCGTTGATCTTGAGGCGGATCACGAGTACGGCGTTGACCGCGCCGACGAGGATTCCCACGAGCACCGCGACGGCGATCACGGCCGGCAGCGGCACGCCCGCGTTGGACAGCCAGATCGAGGTGATCGCCGAGAAGCCGAGCGTGGCGCCCAGCGACAGGTCGAACTCGTTGACCGTCAGCGGCAGGACCGCGGCCAGTGCGAGGAGACCCGGGATGGAGTAGTCGGCCAGCACGGCGCGCGCGTTGTCCCAGGTCGGGAAGGTCGTGGGGGCGAGCACGGCGAACACGGTGATCAGCAGGACCAGGAAGAGCAGGACCCCGTAGTTCGACAGAACGGAGCCCAGGGCTGCGCCGCGGGACCGGGCGGACTGCTCGACGACGGGCTGCTGGGCCCGGGCGGCGGTGGTGGTCATCATTTCTCCGCGGGGATGAGGGAGGCGGTGTGCTCCGACGCGTGAGCACACCGGAAAGTGAGGGTGTCTTCCGTCAGATCGGCGCCGGTGAGCTCTCCGGCCACGACGCCCCGGTCGAGGACGAGAACCCGGTCGCAGAGATCGACGAGTTCCTGGTTGTCGCTGGACGCGACGACCACGGCGACGCCGGTGCGGGCGCGTTTCCGGATCAGGTTCGCGATTTCCTCCTTCGCGACGACGTCGATGCCCTGCGTCGGCTCGTCCAGGAGGAGGACGGATGTGGCGCGGTCCGATGCCCGGGCGACGACGACCTTCTGCTGGTTGCCTCCCGACAGGGACTCCACGGTGGTCGACGGATCGGTCACCTTGACCGAGAAATCGGCCACCAGCGTCGCGGCCCGACGTCGCTCCGCGACCACGTCGATGACGCCGGTCCTGCGGACGAAGGAGCCGAGCGAGCCCAGGCTCAGGTTGTCCGCGACCGACATGGGCAGCACACAGCCGTCGCGGCGCCGGTCCTGGGGCACGGTCGCCACCCCGGAACGGAGGGCCTGCCGAGGTGCGCCGGGGGCGTAGGGTGCGCCCTTGAGACGCAGGGTGCCGGCCAGCGGCTGCTGGGCACCGCCCAGGATGCGCACCAGCTCGCTCCGACCGCATCCGACCAGACCGGCGATGCCGACGATCTCACCGCTCGACACGACCAAGGACACGTCCCGCAGGCGTCGACCGACGAGGTTCTCGGCGACGATCACGGGTGTGCGGCCCGCGTCCGGCCGGCCGCCGCGCCGGGCGGCACCGGACCCGGACCCGGCACCGTACTCGGACACGGACCCGGACCCGTACTCGGACTCGGTCTCGACTTCGCGGCCGACGATGCGCGCGACGAGTTCCTGCGCCGTGTGGGTGCCGATCGGCTCGTCCACGACGAGTCGACCGTCGCGCAGGATCAGCATGTGATCGGCGATCCGCAGGACCTCGTCGGTGCGGTGACTGACGTAGACGACGGTGCCGCCCAGGCTGCGCACGTGCTCGACGATGCCGAGCACGCTCTCGACCTGGTCGGCCGGGAGCGAGGCCGTCGGTTCGTCCAGCACGAGGATCCGATGACCGATCGTCTGCTCCGAGATCCCGCCGGACTCGTTCAGCGCGCGGGCGATGCCCACCATCGTGCGGGTCGACGGGGCGAGCTCCTCCACCCCCTGATCGGGTGTGGCGTCGACGCCGAGGAACTCCATTGTCGAGGCGACCTGTTCGTGCAGGCGGCGCGTGTCGATCGCGCGCAGTGCCGCCCCTGGTCGGGAAGCGACTGACGAACGCGAAGTTGTCCGCGACCGTGAGTTCCGGCACGAGCCCGAGGTCCTGGTGGAGGAACCGGAATCCGTGGGCGTGGGCGGCCTCGGGCGTTGCCGGGAGCCGGATCTCGTCACCGAAGACCCGGAGAGAGCCTCCGTCGTCGGGCGCGTGGATCCCCGCGAGGACCTTGATGAGCGTGGACTTGCCCGATCCGTTCATCCCGAGGAGCGCGGTGACCCGGCCCCGCGGGATCCCGGTTGTGACCTCGTCGAGAGCGCGCTGTCCGCCGAACGTCTTGCTGACCGCGGTCAGGGCCACGGCAGGTGCGGTGGTCATCGCAGTCACTTCCAGCGGGTCAGGTACGTGGACTTCCAGGCGACGTCGCCGTCCCATGGCACCGTGGTGATGGTGTCCTTCGTCATGAGCTTGTAGGGCGCGGCGATGTTGAGCTCGGGTTCGCCGCCGCCGAAGACGCGGTCCATCTCGTCGAGGGACTGGTAGGCGAGCCACTGGCTCTCCGCGGCGACGTCCGCGGTCTGGACGCCGCCGGACCGGATGGCTTCGAGGTTGGACTTCAGTCCGTCCGTCGAGACCATGCTGATCGAGTCACCGTTGGCCGATCGCTCGATCACGGGCTCGATGCTCGATGCGGCGGCGTCGTACGCCGCCCAGACCGTGTCCGTGTCCGGGTGAGCGGCCAGCGCCGACTGCACCTGCGTCGGGAGACCACCGGAGAGGTCGGCGATCTGGAAGCTGATGTCGTCGGTGATCATGCAGCCCGGGCAGAACTCCTTGAGGCCGTCGACGAGACCCTTGTGGATGTCCACCACAGCCTTGAACTCCGGGTCGTTCACGAGCAGTACCTTGGCCTTGCCCTTGCTCTGCACGGTGATCTGGGCGGCCAGCAGCCGTCCCATCCCGGTCGCGGACGGCTCGATGTCGGTGTCGAACTGGCCCTTGACGTTCGTCCCGCCTTCGACGTTGACGGTGACGAGGCCGGCGGCGCGAGCGTCCTTGAGCGCGGCGCCCAGGGCTTCCCCGCTGCCGGCCATGAAGAAGATCCCGTCGGCACCGAGGTTGATGGCCGTTTGCACGGCGGCACGTGCCTTGTCGGGGTTGCCGGCGGGGTCGATCATCTTCGTGGTCCAGCCGACGGCTCTCGCGGCCTCGGCGAAGGCGTCGACCCCACGCTTGCAGTTCTCCGCGGCGTACGCGCAGGGCACCGTCACGATGAGCTTCCTGGCCGAGATCGGGTTGGCGCCTTCGGGGAGTTCGGAGGCAACGGTGTCGGCCGAGTACTTGGTCGTGAGAGCGGTTGCTGCCTTGATCCCGGCGGAGGCCGTGGCGGGATCGACGTCGACGGCGGATCCGGCGGCGGATGAGCATGCCGATGCGGTGAGCAGGGTGACGAACGAGAGACTCGCGAGAAGGAAGGGGCGTTTCACGGGAACTCCGAGATCGGGCGCGGAAGGGTGGTTGGCGGTCAGTAGACCCGCACGCCTCCGCTACTCCAACGGGAGCAGAACCGATGTCCCATGCTTTTACCCAGAATCAACGCAGCCTGCCGAGAACGTCGAGCCGTCGCCGTTTTGGACCAGCTTCAGGCTTCACGGCCGTCCCAGGACACGCCGGTCTCAGGCCCTGAGCCGCTGAGCGCGGTCTTCATGGCACATCTGCTGAAGGAGCGAGAGGACCACGGCAGCCGGCGCCTGTCCCAGGCGGTCATCGGGCCGGACGGCGATGGCGATGTGGTGCCGCTGACTGTCCGATGGGCGCGGACAAAGTACATTCCACCAGCACCTCACAACCGGCCGATGCATCGTTCTGCATGACCAGCACCATCACCGGCCACAGTCGACTGCGCGACAAAGGCCGTCCGTGACAGCGACGGTGCCGGACCGGAGGAGTGGCTCGTCGCTCGGCGCGCTGCAGAGCAGCAGGCCGCTGCGGAGTGGGCCGAGCAGTTCGAGATGCCGCCGCTGGAAGGCGCCGAACGCGCCCGCGACCGGGGCCAGCGCTCCCGCCGCGAACTGGCCACCCGCGCATACGCGGCCTTCGTCACCGAGGGCTTCCTTATCAGGTTCAGCGTGTCTGGATGGCGATGACGGCGAGCATGTCGAAGGCGAGACGGCGCGTGGTGAGACTGTGCCGGTCGCTTCGCCGGTAGGCAAGAACGCTTCTACGATGAGGTCCTTGTGTTCTGAACGGCGGTCGGGAGGCGTGGCGGCAGGTGTTTTCGGTTCAGGTCAGGCCGGTGGCAGGGGCTGCGGTGTTCCAGCTTCGTGGGGAACTGGACCACGAGAGCGTGGTGCAGCTGGACGAGGCGGTGGAGACGGTGTTGGCCGCGCGGTCGGCGCCTTGGCTGGTAGTGGTCGACTGCACCTTCCTGTCCTTCTGCGACTCGTCCGGTATCGGAGGCCTTGTGCGGATCTATCAGCTCTTGTCTTTGCGAGGAGGGCAGCTGCGGTTGGCGGCCGCATCCACATCAGTTGCCAAGGTGTTCTCGCTGACCGGACTGGATGCGGTGATTGCCATGTCCTGCTCCCTCTGTCACCCCATCGGTGATCACTTTGAAGACGCTCAGGGGCTGGTCGGGGTGCTCTGAGGCTGAAGACGACGAAGCGCGTCCAGGCTGTGGGTTCCCGGCGGAGCTGTCATCGCCATCACGATCTGGTTGTCGTCTACGGTGCGGAGCACCTGCCAGTCCAGTGAGTAGCGGCCAGTGTCGGGGTGGGTGAGGGTTTTGGTACCGGTGAACTGGTAGCTGGTGTGCTGTTCCGCCCACCAGGTGCGGAAGTCCAGGTCCCGGAGGGAGAGCTCACCGATCAGGGAGGAGACTCTGGGTTCGCTGAGTCCGTCGGTGGTGGCGCGAACGAACCCGACGCAGATCCGTGCGAGGTCAGGCCAGTCGACGTAGCGTCCGCGGACCTGAGGGTCGAGAAAGAGCATCCGCAGGAAATTACGTTCATGGCGAGGCACTTCAGCGAAGTCTCGGAACACGGCAGTAGCGAGCGGATTCCAGGCCAGGATGTCCATATAGCGGCCGAGGACCATGGCGGGAGTGTCGCGAAGGTTGTTCAGCAGCTGCTCAAGCTGCGGGCATGCACGTTCCAGGCCTGGGCTCCTAGGCAGGTGCCGCTGGTGGTTCTTGTTTGCGAGCTGGAACAGGTAGTTACGGTCGTCCTCGCCCAGGCGCAAGGCTTCGGCGAGGGCGCTCAGGACGGCTACGGAGGCTCCGGCGAGCCTGCCTTGTTCCAGGCGGGTGTAGTAGTCGGTACTGATCATCGCAAGCCGAGCCACTTCCTCACGGCGCAGGCCCGGGACACGACGCGGCTGCCCGGCGCCGGGCAGCCCGACGGCGTCGGGTTCGAGGCGACTGCGATGCGCTTTGAGGAAGGCCCCGAGCTCTCGGGGACGGTCGCTGCGTGGAGTCATGGCCCCATCTTCTACCTGGGATGAATCGACAGGAAGAGCGATTTTTAACCTAGGAAGATCTTTTCCTAGGAAGACTCTTTCCCCTGTTCAGGGCACTGTTCGGGCGCAATGCTTGATGTTGAGCCCGTAAAAACTTCCCTGGAAGGGCACATCGTCCATGCGTACCGACATCACCTTCAAGAGCAATGGCAACCTTATAGTGGGGCACCTTTACGTTCCTGAGGGTGTTCCCGGAGCGGCCCCGGCTGTGGTGGTAGTGGGAGCGGCCTCGGGAACCAAGGAGCAGTCCCCGGCCGCCTACGCCACCCGCCTGGCCGGGCTCGGCTATGTGGCGCTGGCGTTCGACCACTCCACCTACGGTGACAGCGAGGGCTTCCCGCGCTGCGACGAGAACCCCTTTGCCAAGTCCGAGGACATCAAGAACGCGGTGACTTTCTTGCGTGGCCGGGAAGAAGTGGACCGTGACCGTATCGCGGCCGTCGGTGTCTGCGGCGGCGGTGGCTATGTGCCCTACACGGCTGTGGCTGACCGACGGATCAAGGCGGTGGCCACGGTCAGCGGTCTGCCTGACCTGCGAGGCACGATTACGAACGGCTACGCGGGGGACTGGCGGGACACGATGGGCTTGGCCCAGAGTGCACGCGAGGCGCATGCCCAGGGCGATGAGGCGCAGTACCTGCCGTTCATGCCGCCGGGCGACGCGGGTGAGTGGGTCAACAACGGCAAGAAGTACTACCTCAGTGATCGCAACCAGGACCCCGCTTGGAAGAACCAGCTCCTTGTCTGGTCCTACGACAAGATGGTCCAGTTTTCCGCTCTCGATGTCATCGAGCTCCTCGCCCCCACTCCGCTCCTGCTTGTCGCAGGCTCCGAGGCAGAGACTCTCCAGCAGAGCCAGGCCGCGTACGACAAGGCCCACGAGCCCAAGGAGCTGTTCCTCGTCAAGGGCGGCACCCACTTCGACTTCTACGACCGTCCTGAGTACGTCGATCCGGCAATTGCCAAGATCGACAGCTTCCTGCGCGCCTACCTCTGAGACGTCCCGCCCTGCTGGCATCGCTCACCCGCTGCAGCAGCGAGACCGGTGCTGTCCAGCCAAGCACCCGACATCACGGAGAGAAAGGTCCTTGAGCCATGGACAGCTCGGAGCTGAAGAGACTCGGAGCAGGCCAGTACTTGCTGGTCACCAGCCATCGTCAAGACGGGACCCCTGTCGCCACGCCCGTCTGGTCAGTACGCGATGGCAACACCCTCGGCATCTGGACAGCCGCTGATTCCTGGAAGGTGAAAAGGATCCGGGCACGTAGTGACGTCCTCGTCGGCTCCTGCGACCTTCGCGGCAACCCCCTCAGCGCCCCGGTCAGGGCCACAGCCGAGGTCTGCGACCCCGCGACCACCGCACGCTCATCGCCCGCAAATATGGCATGACCGGCCGTCTCACCCTCCTCAGCAGCCGCCTCCGCCGAGGCGTCAACGGGTCGGTCGGTATCCGCATCACCCTCACCACGCCGTGAAAGCTGCCACGGCCCGGACATAGACGCATACAGGCGCAACTGGTTGTCGAAGCAGTTGCTCCGCGCCTGTCCGTTCAGAACAAGACCAGGCGCGGAGCAACTGTGAGCGGCCCCTCGTGTGCAGGATCCAATGCCCTGCGGGCGGTGACGAGCCGGCTGAGCTCGGGTTCCCGTCTGTCAGAAAACGCCTGATCTGGAGAGAAGATGACGTACGCAATTGACCCCGAACTCGATGCTCTCCTGGCGTTACTGCCTGCCACCGATGTGGGATATCCATTGAAAGCACGGGCTGATCTGCGCTCTTTCATCGATCGACTGCCCGCGCCTTCGCTTGATGGCCTGCTCGTTGACAACGCCCTGGTGCGCAGCCTTACGGAAGATCACGAGGTTCCGGTCCGTGTTTACCGTCCTGCCGGGCAGGCTGACGCCCCTCGTCCGGCGATCCTGTACATACATGGCGGCGGCTTCGTCACGGGTGATCTCGACACAGAGGAAGGCAGTGCTGCCACCCTGGCCCGGGCCCTGGAAGCAGTCGTTGTGTCCGTGGACTACCGGCTTGCCCCGGAACACCCGTATCCCGCCGCCTTGGAAGACTGCTACACGACTCTGGTCTGGCTCGGCCAGCAGGCTGATGAGCTCGGCCTGGACCCAACCCGTATCGCTGTTCACGGCCAGAGTGCCGGGGGAGGGTTGGCCGCCGCTGTCGCACTGCTCACCAGAGACCGCAGCGGACCGCAGCTCGTGTTCCAGTTCCTTGGCATTCCCGAGCTGGACGACCGTTTGCAGACCGTCTCCATGCGCGCGTACGTCGACACCCCAGTCTGGCACCTCGCCAACGCCGAGAAGAGCTGGGCCGCCTATCTGCGGAAGACCACGCAGCCTGGCTCGCCCGATGTTCCTGTCTATGCGGCCCCGGCCCGAGCTGAGAACCTCACGGGGCTCCCGCCCACATGCGTGACCCTCTGTCAGTTCGACCCACTCCGGGATGAAGGCATGGAATACGCGCGCCGACTGGCCCAGGCCAATGTCCCCGTGGAACTGCACCTGTACCCGGGCACCTTCCACGGAGCCGCAGCGCTACCGCAGACCGCCGTGTCTCAACGGATGAATGCCGACACTCTCGAAGTCCTGAAGCGCGCCTTCGGCCTCGAGACCCCCGAGGTGCCCGCTGTTGTCGGTGCCGCCGAATAACCGCCGTCCTGGAGAGGGCTGCCGGGTCCGCCCCGCCCTCGGCTCAGCACGTAGACGTCACAGCTCACCAACTACTCCACAACCGTATAGGCGCCTTTGAGTGACCCCACTCCTGCCAGGAGGATCCCATGTTTATCGCAACCGTAGCCGTGTCTGTCCCACTAGCTCTGATCCTGCTTTTCTCCGCACGCGGCAAGCTCGTCCGAGACCCGATGCAAATGAAGACACTCGAACGCGTAGGATTCCCGGAAAATCAGGTGAAGCTGCTGGCCGCCGCGGAAATTGCTGGCGCCGTGGGTATTCTTCTCGGCCTGGCGTGGTGGCCACTCGGCGTAGCCGCCGCAATTGGGATCGTCACCTACTTCAGCGGTGCCCTCATTTCTCATCTGCGCGTACGTGACTGGAAGTTCGCTCCTGTTCTTATCCTGCTACTCGCCGGCGCGGCAGCGCTGCTTTTGCGTCTCGCGTCGCGCTGATCAGCCCTCAGGAAGCCAACCCGAACGTCGAGAAGAGGAAAAACCCATGACCTTCGTATTACCTCGCGTCCCCGACCAGGAGGACCCGCGTTGGACACGTCGAGATGGTATTTTTGTCCGCCGTGACGAAGGCGTCACCAAGTGGATGACGGGCGACACGACAACGGTCAAGATCAGCTCAGCTCAGACCAGTGGCGCTCTGGGCGTCCTTGAGACCTCGGTCCCGCCCGGCGGTGGTGCACTACCGCATGCCCACGGCCGCGAGGAGGAAGCGTTCTACGTCCTCTCCGGTGATTTCGACTTCGTCAACGGCGACGAGATAATCCAGGCGGGACCTGGGGACCTGCTCTTCGTTCCGCGGGGAAACCGGCACGGCTTCACCAACACCGGCGCCCTGCCGGCCAAACTGCTTACATTCATCATGCCCGGAGGCCACGAGGGCTTCTGGCTCGACAACGGCACCGACCCCCAGCCAGGCAAGTCTGCACCGCCCCTCGGTCCAGAAGGATTCGCCGCCCTCGCCCAGGAACTGGTGAGGCACCAAGTCACCGTCATGCCCGATTCTGAATCGTGACTCTCCCTACGCTCTGTATGGGGGCGCCAGGAGAGCTACGGCCGAGCGCGAAGAGCTACGCCGGCTGCGGAGGCTGGCGGCCGAGCAGGCTGAGACGGTGGAGGTGCTGCGAAAAGCGGCAGTCTTCTTCTTGAAGGAGAGCGATCGATGAGCGAGGTGTATGCGTTCGTCGAGGCGGAGAAGACCACCCACGATGTTGCTCTGCTGTGCCGGCTGCTGAAGGTGGCCCGGTCCTCCTTCTACGCGTGGCCGGCCGGTGAGAAGGCGCGCTCGGCGAGGAAGGCCGCCGACAACGCCCTGGCCCACGAGATCACCGTGCTGCACCTCGCCTCCCGCGGTGCCTGCGGGGTGCAGCACATCCACGCCGGGCTGCACCGGCTCGGACACCGCGTGAACCGCAAACGGATCGAGCGCGTCATGCGTGAACGCGATATCAGAGGCGTCACGCGGCTCAGACGCAAGGGCCTGACCCGCCCGGCCAAAGGGCGGTGCCCGCCCCGGACCTGAGCGCCTGCGACTTCACCGCGAGCGCACCGGGGATGAAACTGGCGACATTCACCTACATCCCCTACCGACGACGGCTGGGTGTATCTGGCGCTGGCCGGACCTCGCGGCCCGCGAGGTCGCTGGTTACTCGATGGCCGACCACCACCCCGGCCGGTGTTCCGGAATCGTGCGGTCGGGCCGTACCGGCCCGACCGGGGCGGCGATCTCAGCAACTCCGGTACGTCAGGCCGTCCATCAGCAGGTTGAGCAGGCGGTGCGTCCGGTCGGGCCGGTCCAGCTTGTTCGCGATCAGCGTGAGGCCGGCAAGTGACATCAGTACGTCTTCCGCGTCGGCGTCCGGACGGATCGACCGGTCGGCGACACCGGCCTCGACAAGCCTGGCCAGGGCGCCGGTGAGCAGGTGGCGGGAGTGCGTCCGCAGCTCCCCGCCGTCGGCCAGGACGGCGTGCAGGGCGTCGGCCATGCCGTGCTTGGTGGTCATGTGGTCGGCGAAACGGCCCATCCAGCTGCGCAGCGCCCGGGCAGCGGGTGTCTCCTGGGCGAGCAGGGTGTCGGCGGCGTCGCACAGCTTGGCCGTCTCGTTGCGGTACGTCGCCTCCACGAGGCTTTCCCGGGTCGGAAACCGGCGGTAGAGCGTGCCGATGCCCACGTCGGCGTCCTTGGCGATGGCCTTCAGGGACGCCTCGGAGCCGTCCCGCGCGAACGCGCGCGCCGCCGCTTCGAGCAGGCGGTTCCGGTTCTCCCGGGCGTCGGAGCGCAGTGGCCGGGCTTTGTCCGGGGGCACCTCGCACCTCGCCTCTTGACTCGTAACGCTGGACCAACTGGATTCGGCTCCGCATATGCTGACGAGCAACCGGAGCTGGCTCCGGTTGCTCAGGCTACGCGAGTGAGGAGCAGCTTCCATGCCCAGCAACCTCATCACGACCGGGTTCGGTGCCGATTCGACCGCCATGGACGTCGTCGCGGACATCGATCTCGGCGGCAAGCGGGCCGTCGTGACAGGCGGTTCGTCCGGCATAGGCGTCGAGACCGCCCGCGCGCTGGCCGCCGCGGGCGCCGAGGTCACCCTCGCCGTCCGCGACCTCGTCGCCGGGCAGCGGACCGCCGACGACATCTCGGCCACCACAGGGAGCCGCGGCGTGCACGTCGCCCCGCTCGACCTCGCCGACCAGACCTCTGTCGCGGTGTTCGCGGCGGACTTCAGCGGGCCGCTGCACATTCTGGTCAACAACGCCGGCGTGATGGCGCTGCCGGAGCGCCGCCTGATCGGCAAGGACTGGGAGACGCAGTTCGCCGTCAACCACCTCGGACACTTCGCGCTCGCCGTCGGCCTGCGCCACGCGCTCGCCGCCGCGAACGGAGCGCGGATCGTCTCGGTCAGCTCGCGCGGGCACCGCCTCACGCCCGTGCTCTTCGACGACCTGCACTTCTCCGTCCGCCCCTACCAGCCGTTCACTGCCTACGGCCAGTCGAAGACCGCCAACGTCCTGTTCGCTGTGGAGGCCGGCCGGCGCTGGACCGACGACGGGGTTACCGTCAACGCTGTCCACCCCGGCGTCATTCATGACACCAGCCTCGGGCGGTACCGGGCCGCCCGCGCGGGAGACCCGCCCGCCGTCGGCAACTACCACGTCAAAACCGCCGCCCAGGGCGCGGCGACGAGCGTGGTAGCAGCGGCCTCGCCCCAGCTGGCAGGCGTCTACGGGCGCTACTTCGAGGACTGCAACGAAGCTCCCGTCACCGACGTGGACACGACCGACCTCACCAACCTCGGCCCCGGTGTCGCGCCCTACGCGGTCGACCCCGCTCACGCCGAACGCCTCTGGGAGGTCTCGTCGAAGCTGCTCGCCTGACACCCAGGCCGCGTGCCGCCCGCGCCGGTCGCCGAAGACGCGTCGGCCCTGTGACCGCTTCCCCCAACTCGCAGCCGCCGTTAGGCGCTTGACTCCGGCTGTACGTGACGGTGACCTGCCGGTCGAACTGCTGAGCGCCGTCTCCCGTGCCCCTCTGTGTCTCGTCTCCGGCAACGGACACCGGAGGCGGTCGCCGGATGTTGGACGACGTCGGGAACGGACCGCCGCGTGTCGCAGGACACGGTCGGTGCCGCTGTGGTCCCGCTACTCGGCGGTGTCGCGCAAGTGGTGCAGGAGCAGGGCCAGTTCGAGGCGGATGCGGCCGATGGGGACGGTGAGGGGGAAACCCAGTCGGGTCTCGGCATGGGCGAGGCGGGCGGCGACCGTGCTGTGGTGGCGGTGGACCTCGGTGGCTGCCTTGCGGGTTGAACCGGTCGCGCAGAAGGCGATCAGGATCGAGAGCAACTCCTCGCCCTGCGGCTCGGCTGCGATCCCGTCCAGGACGGCCAGGTCGGCGACCTCGGCGATGTCCTTTGCCCGCAGCCGGGCGAGGGCGGCCAGCGCCCCGAGCTGGTCCGCGTGCACGACCGCGGGCCAGGACCGCCCCGTGCGCACGAAGCGCAGTGCGGTGCGGGCCTGCCGCCAGGACGCGGGAGCCTCGGCGGCGGACAGCGCGGGACCTGCCCCGATGGCCAGGCCCGGGGGTAGCCGGTCGGTCACGGCGGCCGGGAGCGCGGGGGACAGGGCGGCGTGTACCGGGCCGAGGCAGGCTGCCCGTACATGGGCTCCCGATTCCCGCAGGGCGGTGAGCAAGCGCTTGATGGCCTGTGGTTCCCCGGTGAGGGCCAGGGTGTGCAGCGGGGTGGCCGGCTCGTATCCCAGCAGGCGTAAGGCCCGGGCGCGTTCGGCCTGGCCGGCGCTCTCCGACAGCGCCAGCTCCAACAGGGCTGTGTCGCCCAGCCCGGTCAGCGGCCCGCGCGCGGGGTCCAGGAGCGGCGCGACGGCGATGGCGAAGCGCTCCAGGAGGATCTCGTCCAGGGGCAGTTGGGAACCGGTCCGTTCCAGCCAGACGAGGCTGCCTGGCGAGAGCTCGCGGGTGGAGGCCGAGTCCGGAACCGCGTCGGCGGTGACCACGGCGTCCCCGTCGGAACGCAGGCACACGCCCAGCTCCGTGTCCGCCACGCCGACCGGGCACTCGGCGAGGCGGGCGGTGGAGCACAGCGCGGCGGGCAACGGAGCGCGGCCGGCGATCAGCCCGTCGAAGAAGGTGACCACGCGGACGATGTTCTCCGCGTCGGCGTCGAGCTCCGACAGCCGCAGCAGCAGGGTCCTCATGGGTGCGAGGCTACGCCCGACAGTTGTCGGGTGACGGGTGGCCGCTGTCCGCCGGATGACGGGTGGTGGGGCCCCCGTGGCCGGCGCAGGATGGGTGATCAGCGTCGGTCCGGGAGGGATCGGCGCAGGACATGAGCGCGAGGAGTACGACTTGCCCTACGCCCTGGATCCCGAACTGGCCCCCTGGGTGGCCATGCTTCCCGCGGTGCCTTTCGAGGACCTCCCGGCGGCCCGTGCCCAGGAGTCGCACCTGATCACGACGCTGGCGCGGCGCGAGACCTCGTTCCCCGTCGAGGTGCGGGAGGCGAACGTGCCGGGCCCCGAGGGGGCCCCCGACGTGCCGGTGCGGATCTACACCCCGAAGGGCGCCGAGGAGACACGGCCGGCGCTGGTCTACTTCCACGGCGGCGGGTTCTGCCTCGGCAGCACTGCTCTCTCTCACGGTGGGACCTCCATGTTCGCGGCGGAGTCCGGCGCGGTGGTGGTCTCGGTGGAGTACCGGCTGGCTCCCGAGGCACCGTTCCCCGCCGGGCTCGAGGACTGCTACGCGGCGCTGACATGGACGACCGCGCACGCCGCCGAACTGGGCGTCGACCCGAACCGGATCGGCGTGGGCGGCGACAGCGCCGGCGCCGGACTGGCGGCCGCGCTCAGTCTGCTGGCCCGGGACCGGGGCGGCCCGGCGCCGTGCTTCCAGTACCTGGGCATGCCGGTGCTGGACGACCGGCTGGCCACGCCGTCGATGCGCGCGTTCACCGACACCCCGGGCCTGCGGCGGGCCGACGTCGAGCAGTGCTGGGACTACTACTTCGGCGGTCCCGGGATCCGCGGCGGCGACGACGTGTCCTTGTATGCGGCGCCCGCTCGCGCCGAGGACCTCTCCGGGCTGCCGCCGGCGTACGTGGCAGTCAACGAGTTCGACCCGCTGCGCGACGAGGGACTGGCCTACGCCCAGCGTCTGGTCCAGGCGGGTGTCCCGACCGAACTGCACCTGTTCCCGGGGACTTTCCACGCCTCGACCGCGGTGATGGACGCGGAGGTCAGCCAGCGGATGATCACCGAGGCGGTCGGTGCGATGCGGCGCGGACTGCGGGCAGGAGGGCGGGCCGAGTAGCGGGGGAGAGGGTGAAAGCTGTGAGCCGCTGGGTTCCTGCAGCCGCGGCCCTGTCGGACATCGGCCGGCCCTCGGCGTCCCGGGCGGTGAGGAGGTCGCTGATCAGGTCGTCGCCGGGCCGCACTCGCTGGCCGTCGATGAGTTCGGTGAGACAGGCGGTGAACTCGACCCGCGCCACGTCGACCTCGACCCTGGTGAACTCGGTCATCGTGAAGCAGGACGTCGGACCAGTGCGCGACCTTCTCGTGGCCACTCTCCGGAACGCCGAGCATGTCGCAGATCACCTGCACCGGCAGGGGAAGGCCAGGTGCGTGATGAGGTCCGCCGGCCGGCTGGCCGTGCGCCGGCATCCCGTTCGATGAGCCGGTCGGCCGTCGCCTCGATACGCGGCCGCAGCACGGCCATTCGTCCGGCCGTGAACGACTTGCCGACCATTCGCCGCCACCGCTCGTGGCCCTCGGCGGCGAGCGCGTGGTCCATCGGGCTGTTGAATGCCCCGCACGAATCGACGACGGCGATCCGGGCCGCGCCGGGCGCGTTCAGGTCGCGGGTGAACCTCGGGTTCGCGAGTATGTTCCTGACGTCCTCGTACCGCATGACCAGCGACACCTCGTCCCCGCCGGGCAGTGTCACCCGCGCCACCGGGCACCTCTCCCTCAACGGGGCCCACTCCGGCGGTGCCTAATGGGCGGCGGGGACGGGGATGGGATAGGCCAGGGGGTGTTCGCTGGGTACGTCCGTCACCGCGAGCTGCGGTACGGAGACCTCATGCGGATTGCCGGGGCGAGCTCAAGTGGTCAGCGCATCACTGCTGTTCAGGAGGCCGACGCCTGGACCTCTGCCGGAGTTCGGTAGCCGTGGGTCTTGCGCGGACGGTGCTTGACTTCGTGGGTAATCGCGTCGAGGTCGGCCTGGCTGAACGTGAGAAGGGTAGGAGCAAGGCGGGCGGTGCGGCCCTCACACCCGGGCCGCTGGACGTCACCAGTGAGGACTCCGCGCGGACCTGGGCTGACGAGGCCGTCGATGCCTCCGCGGCCTCGACATCCTCTACACCAACCCGGCGCCGTCCGTTTCACGATACGCGCCCGTTGGTCTCCGTGTGGCTGGCCGCGCACTTAGAGGGCGTTTGATCTAGGAGATAAAGGGCAACTCGCCTAGATCAAACGCCCTCTGAGGGTTCCTCGACCACCGCGTCGACAACATCGCGCTACCGCTGGTCAGTTGATCGCCGGGGCTCGCCTCGGCCCGGCCAGGTCGCTGCCGCTGATCCGAAGCCGGGACGGTCAGGTCGGCACGATTTCCTCGTGGGGGCCGGAGTGGGGGTGCAGGGGCAGTTCGATGACTACTTCGAAGCCGCCCTGGGGACGATGGCCCGCGCGGAGACGGCCGCCGGCGGCGTGGGCGCGTTCGCGCATGCCGATGAGTCCGTAACCGCCGGCCGGGACGGGGGAGGAGGACCGTGCCGGGCTACCACCATTGGTGACGGCGATGTCCAACCGGTCCTCCGAGTAGGTGAGACGTACCTCGGCCGAGCCGCCGGTGGCATGCTTGGTCACGTTGGTGAGCGCCTCCTGCACGATGCGGTACGCCGTGACATCCGCGCCGGGGGAGAGGGGTTGCCGTTCTCCTTCGGTGGTGACGGTGACCGCGAGCCCGGCGCTCCGGAAAGAGGCGGTCAGGTCGGTGAGTCGCGCGAGCCCGGGGGCCGGCTCCTGAGGCGTCTCCACGTCGTCCGCGTGGCGCAACAGGCCGACGGTGGTCTTGAGTTCGCGCACAGCCGTGTAGGTGGTGCCGGCGAGGACGGTGGCGATCTTCTCGGCCTCGTCGGGCCGGTCACGTATGAGACGGGCGACGGCGCCGGCCTGGATGTTGGCCAGGACGAGGTGGTGGGCGACGACGTCGTGCAGGTCACGGGCGATGCGCATGCGCTCTTCGGTGACGCGGTGCCGCGCTTCCTTCTCCCGGGCTCGTTCCGCGTGCTCGGTGCGGAGCCGGGTCGCGGTACCGAGAGAGGTGGGCAGCAGCAGCCAGGCGGCGGGGCCGAGAAGCTTGAGGACCAGCGGTTCGTTTCCGGGGCCGACGGTCAGTGCCGTGCCCAACAGCAGTGCGATACCGGTGAAGGTGAAGGTGTTCGCGGTTCTCCGATTGGTGTGGGCGGCCAGCGAGTGCAGCGCGACCATGAGAGGTCCCAGCAGCACGACGGTGAGGATATAGCCGAGCGCCGCCATGGCCATGGCGCAGACCGTGGCCAGTACCACGGTGGTGCGGGGACAGTTGCGGCGCCACAGCAGAGCGGCGCAGGAGACGCCCGCCAGCAGCACGCCGGGCCACCATGGGACGTCCAGGTCACCGCCCGGGAACGTGATCATGCTGCCGGGGAAGGAACAGGCGAAGAGCGCGGCGGAGACGGCCGCATCGACGATACGGGGGTGGCCGCGTGACCGCCGCCACAAGTTGTTGATCATGGAGTGGGGTTCCTGTCCGATGGTGCAACCGCGGTGGCGCGACGAATCAACGGGTCGTTGAGGGATGTTCGTGCGGGTTGGGCGCAGCGGCCTCGGACGGAACAGCCGGTCGTGTGCTGCGCGCGGTGGTGACCAGGGGCCACTTCTGCGGCGAGGAATCGGGCCTGTGCGGATTCCTGTCGCCGGCTTCGGTCGACGGCAGGAATCCCCGGACGCCTGTTGCCACCTGCCGTTACTCGTCGAAGGTGACGACGACCTTCTCGGCGGCTCCGGGGGTCAGTGCGAGCTCGAAGGCGTGCTTGGCCTCGGAGAAGGGGATGCGGTGGCTGATGAGCTTGGCGAAGCGTTCGTGGTGTTCCACGATTTCGGGGGTGACTTCGAAGATTTCGGTGGGGTAGCCCTGGGAGGCGATGAGGGTGAGTTCGCTGCGGAGCATGCCGCCGAGGTCGATGTCGGCGCCCTTTTTCTGTACGGCGACCATGACGAGCTTGGCGCCCCATTTGGCGGAGGCGATGGTGGTGTTGAAGACAGCGGCGACTCCGGCGGCGTCGATGTAGATGTCGGTGCCGGGGCGGGGCTGGCCAAGTGCGTTGGAGGCTTGGCCGTGCAGTTCGGTCAGGTGGGCGGTGACGTCCTCGGTGGCCGAGTTGATGACGGCGTCGGCGCCGATGGCGAGCGCGGTCTCCAGGCGCTCGGGGATCACGTCGGCGACGACCACGTGCTCGACGCCGCGCAGCTTGAGCCAGATGGTGGCGCCGAGTCCGATGGGGCCCGCGCCGAAGACGATGACGGTGTCGGTGGGCTTGGCTTCGGACCGGTTGACGGCGTGGCGGGCGACGGCCATGGGTTCGTTGAGGGAGGCGACGTCGAAGGGGATGCCGTCGGGGAAGACCGCGAGGTTCTTGCCGATCTCGGCGTTCTCGATGAGGAGGTATTCGCTCATGGCGCCGTGCGCGCCGCCGCAGCCGATGATGCCGGACGGGACGCCCTGCGGGTTGACGACGACCCGGTTGCCGGCCTTGAGGCCGGTGACCTCGGCGCCCACTTCGACGATTTCGCCGGCGGGTTCGTGGCCGAGGGGGAGGGAGATCATGGAGCCGTCGGGGCTGCCGATGGGGGTGCCGCCGAGGTGGAGGAAGAAGGTGTCGGTACCGCAGATGCCGCAGGCGCGGATCCGTACGAGTGCGTCCTTCGGCCCTGGGACGGGGCGTTCGGTGTCGACGACGTCGATCGTGCCCACCGCGCCGGTCCTGACGGACTTCATCGTGGCCATGAGGGTCTCTCTTTCTCGAGCTGATGGAGATAGATGTGTCAGAGCTGGAGTGGGCCCTGACGGGTTATGGCGAGACGTGCCCCGACCGGAGTCGAGGGCTGCCCTCGGATGGCGGCACATCCGCTGTCGACGGGCTGAATGGCGCCGCTGATGTTGTTCGCGGTGGCCGGAGGTGAGTGGGCCGCCATCGGACCGGCGGTGCGGGAGGCCTCCGGCGTGACCAGTGGTTCCTCGGGCCCGGCGGCGGACGGGGGGAGTGCTCCGGCCGCCGGGCCCGAGGTCGCGGCCGGCCCCCGCCCCCCCCGGCCCCGCGCGGCGGGGGGTACGCCCCGC
>NZ_JBITHE010000021.1:0-7097 GCF_044457665.1 Streptomyces sp. NPDC050535 | reverse complement strand
TGGGGTGTGGGTGGCTGCGGGGGGGGGGGGGGGGGGGGGGGGGGGCGGCCGGGGGGGGGGGGGCGCGGGGCCCCGCGCCCCCCCGCCCCCCGGGCCCCCCCCGCGGCGGGGCTTCCTCCGCTCGAGGGCCCCGGTCTGTGTGCCCACGGCCGGCATGCCGTGCGGCTCGGATCGCGTCAGATGGCGCGGGGGCGTCGGTCCGTACAGGACGGAGCCGTGGGCGCCGTAGCAGGGTGGCCGTGGTGACCACAGGGGTGGGGATGCGACATGAGTGATGCTCCTGCGAGGAAAGTGGGAGTCCGGCAGGGTCCGTTCATGACGGGCACCGCTGGATTACTTAACTTAGGCAAGCATAGATGCATTACTTAAGTCAAGCAACCTTGTGAGAATTTTGGTTAACTAAGGCAAGTATCTGTTACGGTGGACTCATGTCCACACCACCCCCCGCAGCGCCCGCCTCGCCGGACGTGATCGCGATCGAGCAAGCCCTCACCCGCGTCGCGTATCTGGCAGGCAGGGCCCGGCAGCACGAGCGTCTGATGGCCGTGGCCGGACTGAAGCTGGACCGAGCGGCTGCCTCGATCCTGCGGAGCATCGCCGAGAGCGAGCCGATACGGCCCGGAGTGCTGGCTGTCCGGCTGTCCGTGGAAGCCTCCCATGTCAGCCGACAACTGAGGCAGCTGGAGAAGGACGGCTACGTGATCCGCGTCCAGGATCCGGACGACAGCCGTGCTCATCGCATCCAGCTCACCGACGCCGGAGTGGCAGCGGTCGAGCGCATACGAGAGGTGAGCCGCCGGGGCATGGAGGTGGCTCTCGCCGACTGGTCGCCCGACGACCTGCGGCAGCTCGCCACGCTCTTCCACCGGCTGGTCGACGACTTCGTCACGCACGCCGAGGCGGATGTCGAAGTCGGACCCTCCGCCTGACGAGCTGCGGCCCCGTGCCGGCGACCGACTGTGCGTCAGTCCGTGGTCTCCGCGGAGCGAGCGGGGACCGTGCGAGCCCGACGGACCGAGAGGTCGTCGACGCTTCGTGACGCCGGCCAGGATGTCCTGGCCGGCCCGGACGATCCTGGTGTCACCGAACTCCTCACCACCACAGGTGAGCTGGCGAGTCATCGAATCGGAAAAACGTGCACGGCGACCTGTCTGCCGCCGCGCACGTCAGGGTCTTTCAAGGCACCATAACCGTCGCCTCGATAGGCGATCCGCGCCAGGGAAGGGACGTCCAGCGGCTGCGCGTAGGCGGGTCCATCGCATCCCGTGCCCGCAGCATGCGGCGGTTGGTCTCTTCTGGGGTGCGGCTCACGGCGCCGTCCCCGTCACACCACGAGGCTCCGTAATCCGTGACAGATCCCGCCCCTCCCTCGCAGCGCGATGTGGTGCACCACGACGGCCACACCACTCTTCGCCGCTGGACCGCGTTCCAGGTTCAGCCCAGGGGAGTGGAAGCTGTCCGCGGGCGGTCCGCCCCATGGTGTAGCGGACTACACCATGGATTCGGGGGGCCGGTCCCTCGTGGCGGCGAGCGAGCGACGGAATCGTGGTTGTCAGAGATCGCATTGAGGAAGGGACCACCCCATGGCCGCGAACCGCCGACGTGGACGCCGTACTGCCGCCATAGCCACCGCCGTTGTCGCCGTCACGTTGACTGCCGGACTCCTTACCGGCTGCGACGACGTCGACAGCTCACTTGATTGCTTCCACAACGCGGGCACGATCGCCGACAGCCTCAAGGCAATCCACGAGGCCGGTCTGGACGCGGCGAACGACCCCACGCTGACAGACGAGTCCATCGACACCATCGACAAGAACCTCGACAAGATCGGCGACGACACTGACAACGACAAGGCCGACAAGGCGGTCGACGACCTCAACAAGGCGATCACGGACTACAACAAGGCCATTCTGAACGGCGACACCAGCCCGGACTCCAGCAAGATCAACGATGCGGCCGACGAACTGAGGAACGTCTGCACATCATGACAGGGCCCGAGCGAGCCCTCGTGATGGTGGTGGGCTCGGCCCCATACGGCTCTTTACGCGCCCGTCGTCGGCGCGCCCGCTTCGGTCGTGCGGGCTCAGGTCGGGGCAGACGGTGATCCCGACGGTGATCGGCTGCGTCCTGGGGCGGGCTGCGGCGGTGCGCACCGCCGCTCTCGCGCTGGTCGCCGACGCTGGCGTGGAGTGACTTCACGGGGTTTCGTTCCGAACGAGGGGCTGTGAACCTCTGCGATCAACGATCCCGTCGTTCGCCCGCCGCCACGAGGGAGTGCACGCGTGAACCGTGGTGTAGCCCGCTACACCACGGTTCGGGAGCCTGCTCACCCGCGTCCGTGCGCGGTGTCGCCCAGCCTGGTCAGCATGTGGGAGACGGTGCGGCAGGCGGCGCGGGCCACGGTCCAGTTGGCTGTAGCCGCTGCGATGGGCTTCGGATCGATCGTCTTCATCACCGTGCTGCTGATCACGGCCACCGCCACGGTCGTGGTGGTCGGTGCCTGGATGCTGACGGAGACGGTGCTGCTGGTGCGCCGGATCGCCGGGGCCAAACGGAAGCAGGTGGCGGCGTGGATGGGCCGAGAGATCCCGGAGGCTTATCTGCCCCTTGAGGGTCGGCTGCGCACGGCGGTCCGTGACCCGGGCACGTTCACCGACCTGCGCTGGATGGTCGCGTACTACGGCTACGGCTGTCTTGGATACCTGGCGTTGCCGCTGTGGCCGGTTGGCCTGCTCGTCGACGGCCTGCGGTACGGGCGTCGCGAGGCGGTCGTACTCCCGCTGATCATCCGGCTCGCCGACCTCGACGCCGCCTGGTCGACCGCCCCTGCTCAAGCTCTCCCCTAAGACACGGCTCGCCGAACGGGTCGAGGAGCTGACGGAGACCCGGGCGGGCGCCGTCGCCGCGCACGGTGCCGAACTGCGCCGTATCGAGCGGGACCTGCATGACGGCACGCAGGCGCGGCTGGTCTCCTTGTCCATGCGGATCGGCCTGGCGAAACGCGCGTACGAGCGTGATCCCGAGGGTGCGCGCAAGCTCTCGACGACGCCCAGGACCAGGCCGAGGAGGCTCTGGCCGAGCTGCGTCACGTCGTACGGGCCATCCACCCGCCGATCCTCACCGACCGCGGTCTCGTCGGCGCGGTCCGGGCACTGGCCGCGAGCAGCGGGCTGGACGTCACCGTAGGGGTGGACTGCCTGCGGGACGGTGCGCAGGACGGGCCGCGGCCCCCGGCGGCGATCGAGGCGGCCGCGTACTTCGTGGTGGCCGAGGCGCTGACGAACGCGGCGAAGCACAGCGGGTCCGACCGGGCCGAGGTCCGGCTCGCCCGCACTCTCGGCGGGCTGAGGGTCAGTGTCCACGACGACGGCCGGGGCGGGGGCGAGGGCAACGCTCCCGCCGACGGCCCGGGCGGGTCCGGACTGCTCGGCATGCGCCGCCGGGTCGCCGCGCTGGACGGAACGTTGTTGCTGACCAGCCCCGTCGGGGGGCCGACCGTGATCGAAGTGGAGCTGCCGTGCGTGTGGTGATCGCCGAGGACAACGCCCTGCTGCGGGAGGGCCTGGTACTGCTGCTGACCTCGGCCGGGCACGAGGTGGTGGGCGTCGCGGGGAGCGGACCGGAAGTGCTGCCCGCACTGCTCGCCCACCGTCCGGATGTCGCCGTCCTCGATGTTCGGATGCCGCCCGGCTTCCGCGACGAGGGCCTGCGCGCGGCCATCGCGGCGCGCGAAGAACTCTCCGGGCTGCCGGTGCTCGTACTTTCGCAGTACGTCGAGGAGTCCTACGCCAATGAGCTGTTGGCCGGCGGTGCGAGCGGAGTGGGCTATCTGCTCAAGGACCGGGCCGGCCGGGTGGACGAGTTCCTGGACGCTCTGGAGCGGGTCGCGGCCGGCGGCGCGGCCCTGGACCCCGAAGTCGTCACCGAACTCCTCACCCGTCGCCGCAACGACCCTCTCGACACGCTCACTCCTCGCGAGCGCGAGGTCCTGAAACTGATGGCCGAGGGCCACGACAACACCACCATCGCCAAGACCCTCGTCGTCACGGAACGCTCGGTCAGCAAACACATCGGCAACGTGTTCCTGAAGCTGGGCCTGCCGCCGAGCGACAGCGGGCACCGCAGGGTGCTCGCCGTACTGGCGTATCTGAACAACTCGTAGGAGGGCGGCGCCGGTTACCGCCCTGCGGGGGTACCGGCCCTGCCGACGGACTGGTGAGGGGCCTTGCCGCTGCATGACTCGCTTGGCCGCCTGCGAAGAGGTGAAGGGCTTCCGGTCGCACCGGTGCGAGGTAGCCGGTCGGAGATCCACCCCATGTGGTCGGAAGCTTCGGCAGTGAATCCGATCCCTGAGCGCGCCGGCGACCTGCTCGCCGAAGGGTGACCAACGCCGCCGGTCCGGCACCGGGAGCTTCCCGTGACCGTCGTGGCGGTCCTCGTCCGGCACCGAGGGCCTCCCGTGACCGTCGTCGCCCCCGTCCCGCACCTGACGACGCTGCTCGAGGTGTTCGGCCTGCACGACGAAGTGCTGCTCGCCATCTCCCTGGCCGGTGACACGACCTTGGAGAACGCCGGAACCGGGATGGACGAGACCACTGTCCCGCTCGTCTCCTGAACCTCCGCCGGGCTCTTCGCCCGCACCGTCGTCCGGTTCTGTGCTCCATCGAAGACGAACAGGCGCAGCACCACGAAACGTCCGATTCCGGCGAGCCCGGAGGCGCTGAGGTAGACGATCTGCTCCGTCAGTATCTCGGGCGACGACTGCACCATGTGCAGTATGAACATCGCGGCGCAGGTCACCGCGTAGGCGGCCGCGGCCGATCCCGCTGACTGCCAGTGCTGGCGCCATCCGGCACGCCGCCCGGCGCCGAAGGTGAAGCGTGCGTGGAGTTCCGTGCAGAGGATGGTCGAGGCGACTGTGATCAGCGCGTTCGCCACCGCCCAGGGCATCAGCGCGGCGAGCAGAGCCACCGCGAAGCTGGAGGCGACCCCGACACCGCCGCCGGACACTACGAACCGGGCGAAGGAGGCGAGCGGACCGGGAGCAGCCGGGGCCCGGTGCGCCTCGTCCGAGCCGGTCTCCATCCCTTCCATGCACTGCGCCTCGTACACCGTCCCGGGCTTCGACGAGAGCGGCAGCGACTCCATGGGTTTCCTTCCGGACGGGGGCCGTGAATCCCTTGGGATCAGCAGGGCTCAGCGACAGCGGCTTGCTTAACTCACTCAACTATATAGAGATTGATTAACTTAGGCAAGCGTATTTCGGGGTGACGGGTGCCGACCGTGCTTCAGTCCACTGCCCGGGCTGACTTCGGCGGTGTCGAGGTCCGCGAAGTCGGCCCGGCCTGTTGACGGAGTGGGTATCGTTGCGGCGATGTTTTGCCAGGTGGTCAGTTGATCAGCGGCAGTGCGGGGAAGGTGTGGTTCTGCCAGAGGCGTCGGGAGGTTCCCTCCGGGTAGGCGGTGACGTGCGGGTTCGCGTCGAGAATTTGGACCAGCCGATGTTCGGTGTCGTACGAGGGCCAGCCCGGGTCGCCGGTCGTGGCGAACGCGGTCCAGGCCGCGCGGAAGCGGGACGACAGCGACCTGGCCTCAGGCGAGGGTTCGGAACCGGCGAACAGCAGCGCGCCGAGGTCGGCGTCGAACGTGCCGAACAGCAGCGGTATGTCGAGGCCGTGGCAGGCGCCCAGGACACCGCCATTGCCCGGGGCCGGCCAGGCCAGCTCGTACACGTGCGCGCGGCCGCCCCCGGCGACCTGGGCCTCGGCCAGGTGCAGCGAGGGCATGTTGAACAGCCAGTCGGTCTGGACCCGTTCGTACAGCTCACCGGGCGAGGCGTCCGGATAGGCGGTGCGGTAGGCCTGTTCGCCGTCCGGCCCGGGTGCGAACGTGCGCAGTGCCGCTGCCGCTTGCTCGTCGGTGATCTTCCCGAGCTGCCCGGCGAGGGCGAGGAACAGCCGGAACTCGTCCTTGTTGTGCCCGGCGATCAGCTCCACGTCCCGTGCCGCGCCGTCCGCCAGCGCCTGCCAGGGGGTGGTCGGCAGTACCTCGCCGTCGACGACCGGGGAGAAGGGGGTCTGCGTGGGGACGACCTGCCCCCACCTTTCCTCGTACTGGCGCATTTTGGCGCTCAACGCCTCTCCTGCGGCGGGCAGTTGGCGTGGGTCCACCGTGGACAGGTCGGCGACGGTGGGTCGCAGGCCCGCCTCGGCGGCGATGGCGGCCGCGATGTCGCGGGCCAGTTCGTCCGAGAAGAACGTGCCCGGCATGCTCTGTGCGATGGCCTGCCGGAACAGTCCCACCGCGCTCGGCATGGCCAGCAGTGAGGCGATCGATCCGGCTCCGGCGGACTCGCCGAAGACGGTGACCTGGCCGGGGTCGCCGCCGAACGCCGTGATGTTCTCCCGCACCCATTGCAGGGCCGCGACCTGATCGAGCAGGCCACGGTTGGCGGGCGCCCCGTCGATGCGGGCGAAACCCTCGATACCGACTCGGTAGTTGAGGGTGACGACGACCACGTCGCCGTCGCGGGCGATGTGCCGGGCGTCGTAGCCGGGGCTGCCGGAATGGCCGAGTTTGTAGGCGCCGCCGTAGATCCACACCATCACCGGGCGATGGGCGGCCGGGTCCGGGTCGGGAGTCCAGACGTTGACCGTCAGCCAGTCGTCGCCCGTGGGTGCGTCCAGCAAGAGGGAGCGGCCCTGGAATCCCGCCTCCTGTGGGGGCGGGGGGCCGAAGGTGAACGCGTCGAGTGTTCCGTCCCAGGCGCGTATGGGGCGCGGGGCCTGGAACCGCGCATCTCCCACGGGTGGTTCGGCGAACGGGATGCCGCGGAAGACGGCCAGACCGCCCTCCCGGCGCCCGCGTACCGTACCGGCGGCTGTACGCACCGTGGGCTGGGCGGAACCGTCTGCTGACTCGCGTGACGTGGCTGTCGTCATCGAAGACACTCCCCATTTGCTGCGGGTGGAACGGGTGGAACGGTACGGGTGCACAGGCGCCTGGCGGTCGCCTCCCGCGGGAGCGGGGTGGCGACCGCCAGGCGGTCGGAGAGGGGCAGACGTCCGGCGCACGGGATGCTACGCCTTCGCGTCGGA
>NZ_JBITHE010000020.1:0-168405 GCF_044457665.1 Streptomyces sp. NPDC050535 | reverse complement strand
CCCCACGGTCATGTTCCTGCGCTCGGCCCAACGCAATGGGCGCCTCTACACCCGCGGCCAGCTCCGCTCCGAGGGGACGCGCGCACTGTCCTGACCCGGCAGCCACGGGTCCCCGCCACCGAACTCACGCTGCACCCGTGCGCCCGCTCGCTGAAGGACCGTCCACCGAACAGGGTTTCCGGTCGTTCAGGTCCGGTCGCCGTCCCCTGCCAAGCCGGCCCGGTAGGCCAGGACCACCGCCTGGACGCGATCACGAAGATCCAGTTTGGTGAGGATGCGGGAGACGTAGGTCTTGACGGTCTCGGGGCTGATGACCATCACGGCGGCTATTTCGGCGTTCGACAGGCCCTCGCTGATCAGCAGGAGAACCTCGTGCTCGCGGCCGGTGAGGGCCTTGAGGCGTTCGCGGTCGCGGGAGGCGGGAGTGGCGGCGGGGCGCAGGCGTTCGGCGTGACGGCCGATCAGGGCGCGGGTGACGGCGGGGGCCAGCAGGGCCTCACCGCGGGCGACGGTGCGTACGGCGTTGATCAGTTCGGCCGGCGCGGCGTCCTTCAACAGGAAGCCGCTGGCCCCGGCACGCAGGGACTCGTACACGTACTCGTCGACGTTGAAGGTGGTGACGATGAGGATCTTCGCGGGGCTGAGGGATGCGGGGCCGGCCAGGTGGCGCGTGGCCTCGATCCCGTCGAGCAGGGGCATCCGGATGTCCATGACGATGACATCCGGCTTCAGCTCCTCCGCGGCGCGGATCGCGGCCCGGCCGTCCGTCGCCTCCCCCACGACCTCGATGTCGGGCTGGGCGGAGAGGATCGTGACGAAGCCGGCGCGCACGAGGGCCTGGTCCTCGCAGATCAGCACCCTGATCGCAGCGGTCGGAACACTCACGCGGCACCTCCTGTGGGTATGCGCGCGTGCACGCGGAACCCGCCTTCCGGGCGGGCCCCTGCCGCGAACTCGCCGCCCAGCATCTCCACCCGTTCCCGCAGCCCGGTCAGGCCCCGGCCGCCCGAGATGTGCGGTCCGCCGTCGCGGAGGGCGGCGGACTCGGGCCTGTCGTCGGCCCTGCCCGCGGTGGTGACCTCGACCTCCGTCCAGTCGGGGGTGTGCGCGAGGCGTACGAGAGTCTGGTGGCCGGCGGCGTACTTCACGGCGTTCGTGAGGGATTCCTGAACGATGCGATAGGCCGCGAGTCGGGCGCCTATGGCCGTGGCCGGCTGCTGCCCCTCCTCGACCAGCTCGATGGGCTGGCCACCCCCGCGTGTCTGCTCCACCAGATCAGCCACCCGGCCCGGCATCGGCGTCCGCCCCTCGGGCTCCGACTCGCCGGTCGCCTCCAGCACGCCGAGGAGGAAACGGAGTTCGGCCAGTGCGCGGCGGCCGGTGCCGTTGATGGCTTCGAGGGCGTCGCTGAGCCGGTCAGGCGACTCGGTGAGGTACTGAGCCGCGCCGGCCTGGACGACCATCGCGGTCACATGGTGGGTCACCACGTCGTGCAACTCCCTTGCCATACGGCTGCGTTCGACGGCGATGGCCACCTGCGCGGACAGGTGCCGACGCGCGGCCTCCTGGCCCCGCTGCCTGCGGACCAGGGCGCCCAGTCCCCACACCGCCGCCAGGACCATGTAGTAGAGCAGGTAGTCGGTCAAGCCGGCGGGTGAGCCCAGCGCGTGCAGGGCGACGCCGAAGAGCACGTATCCGCCCGTAGCCGCCAGTGGTACGGCCCGCCGGAGGCGATCCTGGTGGGCACCCACGGAGTACAGCGCGATGTACAGACCCAGGCTGCCGAAGGTCGGGGGGCAGCCGAGGGACTGGTGGACCGCGAACGACGTGCCCACCACCGCGAGGCAGGCGGCCGGCCACCGGGTCCGCACCATGAGCGGCAGGGTCTGACCCAGCGTCAGGAGCACGCTCGCGACGGAGACGCCGTGAACGGGTAGGTCGCCGAACTGCGCCCCGATCCGCGACAGCGGGGACGTGAACGACAGCACCGTGAAGACGAGCGCGAACTCGCGGTCCTTGACGGCGGTGGGGCGTGCTTCCCACCACCGCGACAGCAGGCGCAGCCGGGCGGTCGCGGCGGCCACCAGGCCCGCGCGTGCGGGAAGACCCCTGCCCCGCACCGGTAACGCGGGCCCGGCTCGGGAAGGGGATTCACGCACCGCTTGGTCTTCCATCGCCACCCATGATCGGTTGAATCCAGTGCTGAACGGTACGAGAACCGGGTCCTGGCAAGTGGCCCGCGATCCGCCCCATTCCCATCCACCATCCCCATCCGGTACGACCCGTCCGGCTAGGCGCACCACACGGGGCCACATGGCCGGACGGTTCCGCCCGGTGAATGTAGCGCCTGTCGACGGACGGCGTACTCCCGGAGAGAACAGGCGCGTAGCTGGACTCAGGAGACAGCCGGACACGGCGGGTGCCGACCCGTCGGCGCCGATACGCCGGTGCTCGCGACCCGTGGTTCACCGGTACCGAAAGCGCCAACCACCCACCGTGAGCGGGCCCTTTGGGAACGACCAAGGGGCCGAGCTCACGAGACAGCTCGACCCCGGACCCGCACGTCAAACGAGTCGCATTGACGTACAGCGATGATGCGATCACACGTTGAAGCGGAACTCCACCACGTCGCCGTCCTGCATGACGTAGTCCTTGCCCTCCATGCGGGCCTTGCCCTTGGCGCGGGCCTCGGCGACCGAGCCGGTCTCGACGAGGTCGGCGAAGGAGATGACCTCGGCCTTGATGAAGCCCTTCTGGAAGTCGGTGTGGATGACTCCGGCGGCCTCGGGGGCGGTGGCGCCCTTCTTGATGGTCCAGGCGCGGGATTCCTTCGGGCCGGCCGTCAGGTAGGTCTGGAGACCGAGGGTGTCGAAGCCGACTCGGGCCAGGGTGGCCATGCCGGGCTCCTCGACGCCCACCGACTCCAGGAGCTCCATCGCTTCCTCCTCGTCGAGCTCGGCGAGGTCCGCCTCCAGCTTGGCGTTGAGGAAGATCGCCTCGGCGGGGGCGACCAGGGCGCGCTGCTCGGCCTTGAACTCGTCGTCGACCAGCTCGTCCTCGTCGACGTTGAAGACGTACAGGAACGGCTTGGTGGTGAGCAGGTGCAGGTCGTGCAGCAGCTTCTCGTTGCCGGAGCCCTGGACGATGCCCGCGGAGAAGAGGGTCTCGCCCTTCTCCAGGATGGCCTGGGCCGCCTCGACCGCGGCGACCTTCGGGCCGATGTCCTTCTTGATCCGCGACTCCCGCTGGAGGCGCGGCAGAACCTTCTCGATCGTCTGGAGGTCCGCGAGGATCAGCTCGGTGTTGATCGTCTCGATGTCGTCCTTGGGCGAGACCTTGCCGTCGACGTGTACGACGTTCTCGTCCTTGAAGGCGCGGATGACCTGGCAGATCGCGTCCGACTCGCGGATGTTCGCGAGGAACTTGTTGCCCAGGCCCTCACCCTCGGAGGCACCCTTCACGATGCCGGCGATGTCGACGAAGTCGACGGTGGCGGGCAGGACCTTCTGCGAGCTGAAGATCTCGGCCAGCTTCGTCAGCCGCGTGTCGGGCACGCCGACCACGCCGACGTTCGGCTCGATCGTGGCGAACGGGTAGTTGGCCGCGAGCACGTCGTTCTTGGTCAGGGCGTTGAACATGGTCGACTTGCCGACGTTGGGCAGACCGACGATTCCGATCGTGAGCGACACGTTGCGACTTCCCGTACGTGAGGATGGGCGAGGGCCCCCGGGAGAGCGCGGGCCGATCCACCAGTCTACGGCGTGCGGGATCCCGCACCGGCGACGTATCGAACGCTTGCCCAAGGTCGGCTCTACGGCGTGTCTGAAGGCCTATTCCACACATAAAACGACCTAAGTTGATCCAGTGGAGCAACACAGGACGCGTCCCCCTCAGCCCGGACAGCAGCACGGACCGCGACGCGGTGCGCCCTTTCCCTCGCAGGCCGGGCGGGGTGCGGCCGGCGCGGTCCGGCGGGGCACGGCGACCGCCCGGCGGCCCGCTCCGCCGGTCGTCCAGGCGGTACGGCGGATGCCGAACCCCCGGCTCACCGGGCTGGGCAGCGGGCTGTTCTGCGGTGCGCTGATGTTCGCCCTCGGCTGCCTGGACCAGCTGCTGTTCGGGGCGTCCCTGGTGGTCTACGGGGTGCTGTTCCTGCCGGTCTGCGCGCTGACCGCGGTGTGGGTGCGGCGCGGGGACCTCGTCACCGCGCCGGTCGTCGTCCCGATCGCCTTCGCCTTCGGGCTGCTGCCGGTCGCCGGCGACAACGGAGGCGGGATCGGGGGACGGCTGATGGGGCTCGTCACCGCACTCGCCGTAGAGGCGGGCTGGCTGTACGGGGGGACGCTGATCGCGGGGCTCATCGCGACCGTACGGAAGGCTCGGCTCATGAGCCGCCGGGCCGCGCAGCGCAGGGCGGCACAGGCCCCGGCCCGGCGGCGTCCGGCCTGAGCGACAGCCGGGTACGGACCGGGCCTGAGCAACAGCCCTGTACGGCCCGCCCCGAGCGACAACTCGACAGGGCCCGGCGTCGTCCGCCGGGCGTTCCCATCGCGCTCCCAACCGCAAGGCCCGGCTGTCCCCGACGTGCCCCGCAACAGGCCCGGCTTCTCCTCCGACAAGCCCCGCGAAGCGCCTACGAAGCCTTCGCCGCCCGCATCGCCGCGCCCACGATCCCCGCGTTGTTCTGGAGCTGCGCCGGAACGATCTCCGCCTTGATGTCCTCGATCAGGGGCAGGAACTTCTCGGACTTGCGGCTGACACCCCCGCCGATGATGAAGAGCTCGGGCGAGAAGAGCATCTCCAGGTGGGCGAGGTACTTCGTGACCCGGCGCGCCCAGTGCTCCCAGGTGAGCTCGTGGTCGTCCTTGGCCTTGGTGGAGGCACGCTTCTCGGCCTCGTGACCGCCGAGCTCCAGGTGGCCCAGCTCCGTGTTCGGGACGAGGGTGCCGTCGATGAAGAGCGCGCTGCCGATGCCGGTGCCGAAGGTGAGCAGGATGACCGTGCCCTGGTGGTCGCGGCCCGCGCCGAACTGCATCTCTGCGACGCCCGCCGCGTCCGCGTCGTTCAGCACCGTCACCGGAAGGCCGCCGAGCCTGCCGCTGAGCAGGGCGCGCGCGTCGGTGTCGATCCAGTCCTTGTCGACATTTGCGGCCGTACGGATGGTGGCCTCGCCGGTGACCACACCGGGGAACGTGATGCCGACCGGGCCCGTCCAGTCGAAGTGGGCGACGACGTCCCGCACGCCGTCGGCCACCGCGTCAGGCGTCGCGGGATGCGGTGTGAGCACCTTGAAGCGCTCCTCCGTCAATTCGCCGCGGTCCAGGTCCACAGGAGCGCCCTTGATCCCGGAACCGCCGATGTCCACACCAAAGATCTGCATGGACCCACGTTACGTCCTGCCACTGACAGTCACTTCCCCGACGGCGCACGGCCCCGGTACCTTCACGTCCGGAGCCGGTGCGACCGCCGGTCGGTCACTTCTCGCCGGTGCGCTCCGCGACCAGGGCCGCCGCCTCCGCGCGCAGATCGCGGCGCAGTTCCTTCGGCAGCGAGAAGGTGATGGACTCCTCGGCCGTCTTCACCGTCTCCACGTCTCCGTAGCCACGCGCGCCCAGCCATTCCAGTACTTCCTCCACCAGCACGTCCGGGACCGAGGCGCCGGAGGTCAGGCCGACGGTGTCGACGCCCTCCAGCCAGGTCTCGTCGATCTCGGAGGCGAAGTCCACCAGGTGTGCCTTGGGCGCGCCCGCGTCGAGGGCGACCTCGACCATCCGGATCGAGTTCGAGGAGTTCTTCGAGCCGACCACGATCACCAGCTGGGCGTCCTCGGCGAGCTTCTTCACGGCGATCTGGCGGTTCTGCGTGGCGTAGCAGATGTCGTCGCTGGGCGGGGAGATGAGCTGCGGGAACTTCTCCTTGAGGGCGTCGACCGTCTCCATGGTCTCGTCGACCGACAGCGTGGTCTGGGAGAGCCAGACCACCTTGGAGGGGTCGCGGACCTCGACCTTGGCGACGTCCGAGGGGCCGTCGACCAGGGTGATGTGCTCGGGCGCCTCACCGGACGTGCCGATGACTTCCTCGTGGCCCTCGTGCCCGATCAGGAGGATGTCGTAGTCCTCCTTGGCGAAGCGGACGGCTTCCTTGTGGACCTTGGTGACCAGCGGGCAGGTCGCGTCGATGGTGGCGAGCTTTCCGGCCGCGGCCTGGTCGTGGACGACCGGGGCGACGCCGTGCGCCGAGAACATGACGATGGACCCCTCGGGGACCTCCGCGGTCTGCTCGACGAAGATCGCACCCTTCTTTTCCAGGGTGCGTACGACGTACTTGTTGTGGACGATCTCGTGGCGGACATAGATCGGGGCCCCGTACTGCTCAAGGGCCTTCTCGACGGCGATCACGGCGCGGTCCACACCCGCGCAGTAGCCCCGGGGGGCGGCGAGCAGGACACGGCGGCCAGGCGAAGCAGTCATGCGTCCCATCGTAAGGCCGCGCTCGACAGGTCAAAGATCGCCTCCTTGGGGAGACTGGTCGGGAACTGGAAGGGGCGGGGCCAGTCGCGACTCTCGGGAGGCATGGATGTCCGACACGGAGACCTCGGCCGGTGACACCAGTGGTGCCGGCGATGCTGGTGGGGAACGCGGGCTGCGGCGCAGTCTCGGTTTCCGGGATCTGGTGGTCTACGGGCTGCTGTTCATCGCCCCCATGGCACCCGTCGGCATCTTCGGGACCCTCGACGCGAAGTCGCACGGGGCCGTCGCGCTGGTCTACGTCGTCGCCACCGTCGCGATGGCGTTCACCGCTTTCAGCTACGCGCAGATGGTCCGCGTGGTCCCGCAGGCGGGCTCGGTGTTCGCCTACGCGCGCGTGGGGCTCGGAAAAGAGGCCGGGTTCGTCGCCGGGTGGATGGCGATGCTCGACTATCTGCTCATCCCGGCGGTGGCGTACCTCTTCTCCGGGATCGCGATGAACTCCCTGGTCCCGGAGGTGTCCCGGTGGGTGTGGACGGCACTCGCCGTGGTCATCACGACACTGCTGAACCTGTGGGGCGTACGGGCCGCGGCGCGGATCGGTTTCCTGGTGCTCGCGATGGAGATCGTGGTCCTCCTTGTCTTCGTCGTCTCCGCGGTCGTCGTACTCGCGCGCGACGGGGCCCAGCGCGGCTGGCTGTCACCGCTGTCCGGTGACGGCACCCAGGGGGCGTTCGCGCTGTCGGCGGTCATCGGCGCGGTGTCGATCGCCGTCCTGTCGTATCTGGGCTTCGACGCGATCGCCTCCTTCGCGGAGGAGGTCACGGGCGGTTCGGAGAAGGTGGCCAGGGCGGTGCTGTTCTGCCTGGCGCTGGCGGGGGTGCTGTTCGTGGCGCAGACCTACCTGGTGGCGCTCCTCGAGCCGACGACGTCCGCGCGGCTCGCCGCCGACCCCGGGATGCAGGGATCGGCCTTCTACGACGCCGTGGACGCCTCCGTCGGGACCTGGCTGCACGACCTGGTGGCCTTGAGCAAGGCGATCGGAGCGGCGTTCGCGGCGCTCGCCGGGCAGGCCGCGGCGGGCCGTCTCGTGTTCGCCATGGCCCGCGGCCGGCGGCTGCCGAGGTTCCTTTCGAGGACCGACGCCGGCGTACCGAGGCCGGCCCTCCTGTGCGCGGCGCTCATCACGCTGGTCGCCGCGGTCTGGGCGGCCCGGCGCGACGACGGACTCGACCGCCTGGTGTCGGTCGTCAACATCGGCGCGCTGACCGCCTTCACGCTGCTGCACGCGAGCGTGGTGGGCTGGTTCGCCGTACGCCGGCGGGGCGGGCCTCTCGTGTGGTGGCGGCACATCCTGATCCCCGTCGTCGGCGCCGCGATCACCGTCGCCGTGATCGTCGAGGCCTCGGGCACGGCCCAGGTGGTCGGCGCGATCTGGCTGGCGGTGGGACTCGTGGTGCTGGTGGTGCAGCGCGGCCGGGGTGGCGAGGAAACCGGGTAACCGAGGGGGACGGCCGACGGTCCCCGGTGGGCCTCAGGCGAACCGCTGGTCCCCGGCGGCTCCTGGACGAGCCGCTGGTCCCGGCGGGCCACAGGCAAACCGCTCGTCCCCGGCGGCTCCTGGACAAGCCGCTGGTCCCGGCGGGCCACAGGCAAACCTCTCGTCCCCGGCGGCTCCTGGTGAAGCCGCTGGTCCCGGTGAGCCACAGGCAAACCGCCGTCCCCAGCGGGTCCTGGACGAGCCGCCGACTTGGGTGGGCCAGAGGCAGGTGGCCCGGGTTCAGGACGCCGGCCCCCGCCGTGCCGGATCGTGCGGCCGCGTTGTCCGAGCCTGCGGCTACGCTCGCGACATGGCTCTCAACACGTCCGCGGACGCCCCGCTGCCCGTCGGCGAGGTGTCGCGGCTCATCGGGGGATGGATCGACCGGCTCGGCGCGGTGTGGGTCGAGGGGCAGATCACCCAGTTGTCGCGGCGCCCGGGCGCGGGGGTCGTCTTCCTGACGCTGCGCGACCCGTCGCACGACATCTCCGTGAGCGTGACCTGCTACCGCCAGGTGTTCGACGCGGTGGCAGACGTGGTGACCGAGGGCGCCCGTGTGGTCGTACTCGCGAAGCCCGAGTGGTATGCGCCACGGGGGCAGTTGTCGCTGCGGGCCACCGAGATGAAGCCGGTGGGAGTGGGTGAACTGCTCGCCCGCCTGGAGCAGTTGAAGAAGTCGCTGACGGCCGAGGGGCTGTTCGCGGCAGAGCGCAAGAAAGCCCTGCCCTTCCTGCCGCAGCTCATCGGGCTGGTGTGCGGGCGGGCGTCCGCGGCCGAGCGGGACGTGCTGGAGAACGCGCGGCACCGCTGGCCGGCGGTCCGCTTCGAGGTGCGCAACGTCGCCGTACAGGGCGTGCACGCCGTGCCGCAGGTCGTGCGGGCCGTGCAGGATCTCGACGCGCGGGACGACGTCGACGTGATCATCGTGGCGCGCGGCGGCGGCAGCGTGGAGGATCTGCTGCCGTTCTCGGACGAGCAGTTGGTACGGGCGGTCGCGGCCTGCCGTACTCCCGTCGTGTCGGCCATCGGACACGAACCCGACACCCCGCTCCTCGACTACGTGGCCGACCTGCGCGCGTCCACGCCGACCGACGCCGCCAAGAAGGTCGTGCCGGACGTCGGCGAGGAGTACGAGCGGGTGCGGCTGCTGCGGGACCGGGCGCGGCGCAGCGTCCACGCCTTCATCGACCGCGAGGAGCGTGGCCTGGCGCACGCGCTGGCCCGGCCCTCGATAGAGGATCCGCACCGGATGATCGACGAGCGGGCGGACCACGTCGCCTCGCTCCTCGACCGCGGCCGGCGCACCCTGGGCCATCTCCTGGACCGCGCGGTCTCGGAGTTGACGCACACCCACGCGCGCGTGGTGGCCCTCTCCCCCGCGGCGACGCTCCAGCGGGGTTACGCCGTGCTCCAGCGGGCCGACGGCCATGTGGTCAGGGACCCCGCCGAGGTGACGGCGGACGAGCCGCTGCGCGCGCGGGTCGCCGAGGGTGAGTTCTCCGTCCGAGTCGATGCATAGGGTGGGCGCATGACCAGCAAGGTGGACGAAGCGCTCGGGTACGAGCAGGCGCGGGACGAGCTGATCGAGGTCGTACGCCGGCTGGAGGCGGGCGGTACGACCTTGGAGGAGTCCCTCGCGCTCTGGGAGCGGGGCGAGGAACTGGCGAAGGTGTGCCGGCGCTGGCTGGAGGGTGCGCGGGCCCGGCTGGACGCCGCTCTGGCCGGGGAGGACGGCGAGGGAGCCGGGGACGGCAGCGAGGACACCGAGTCCGAGTAGCCCGGCGCTCGGGCGGGACAACACCGGGACCTGTGAAGCGGATCACGACACCCCGCTTTTAGTTGAAACTTGAACATTGCTGTTCTAGTGTCGACACTGTCAGCCGATCACCCGGATCCGACGCACGTCCCGAGAAGGTTCAACCATGTCTCTCGTTCTTGACTCCGCCGCACAGGACCTGCTGTTCCGCGAGGCCCGCACCGCGAACACCTTCACCGACGAGCCGGTGACCGAGGAGCAGGTGCAGGCGATCTACGACCTGGTCAAGTACGGCCCGACCTCCATGAACCAGTCGCCGCTGCGGATCACCCTGGTCCGCTCCGCCGAGGCCCGCGAGCGCCTCGTCGGCCTCATGTCCGAGGGCAACCGCCCGAAGACGGCCACCGCCCCGCTGGTCGCGATCCTCTCCGCCGACAACGAGTTCCACGAGGAGCTGCCGCAGCTCTTCCCGCACTTCCCCGGCGCCAAGGACCTGTTCGGCGGCTCCCGCGAGGCCCGCGAGCAGTCGGCCCGCCTGAACGCCGCCCTCCAGTCCGCGTACTTCATCATCGGCGTCCGCGCCGCCGGCCTGGCCGCGGGCCCGATGACCGGCTTCGACTCCGCCGGCGTCCAGAAGGAGTTCCTGGACGACGACCACGCCCCGCTGATGGTCGTCAACATCGGCCGCCCGGGCGAGGACGCGTGGTTCCCGCGTTCGCCGCGCCTGGAGAGCGACCAGGTCATCACGACCGTCTGAGCCGACTGTGGGCAAGGGCATGGGGAGGGCCCCGGTGACATGTCACCGGGGCCCTCCCCATGCCCGCTGATCAGGTCGTCTTCAGGGCCTGCGCCATCTTCGTCAGCTGTCCGAACGACGCCGTTCCGGTCACCACCGTCGTGGAGCCGGCCTCCTTGAGCACGAGGGCGTCGTACTGCTCACCCTCGTACCGCTGCCACGTCCGGTCGCCTATGCGCTGGGTGGCCTTCGTCTCCTCGGCGCCCTGGCTGGCCGTCGAGATGAACGCGGCCGGCTTCTCGGTGGACTGCTCGACCGCCACGTACTGGCCCTCGGGGTCGTGGTAGCCCAGGTGCCAGGCGTCGAACTCCGAGCCGTCGTACCGCACCGACGTCGCCTTCCACTCCGCGGGCAGCCCCTCGGGCGCCGCCACGGGATAGCTCGCCGCGCGACGAGCCGTGAGCAGCTCGACGCGGTAGTCGACGCGCTTGAGCTCGGGTTCGGAGTCGTCGTGCGGGATGAAGACGTAGATGACGCCTGCCGCGAGCGTGATGATGCCCAGGGAAAGAACCATGCCCCGGATCGACTGCCTGCCATTGGTACCTGCCACGCCTCTATCGTCGCAGGCGCCCTGGCCTGCTCATCCGTGGGGTCCCCTGCTCATTTTGTCGGCCTGGAGATAGAGTCGGGGCCATACCCTCATCCGGCCGTCGTCGTATCAGAAAGGTGCGTCTCGATGACCGAGCATCATCTGCCCTCCGAACTCGAGGTCCCCGCAGAGGCCCCCGACCGAAATCTCGCCCTGGAACTCGTCCGGGTCACCGAAGCGGCCGCGATGGCCGCGGGCCGCTGGGTCGGCCGCGGCGACAAGCTCGGCGCCGACGGTGCCGCTGTGCGCGCCATGCGGACCCTCGTCTCCACCGTCTCGATGAACGGCGTCGTCGTCATCGGTGAGGGTGAGAAGGACGAGGCCCCGATGCTCTTCAACGGAGAGCGCGTCGGTGACGGGACCGGCGCCGAGGTCGACATCGCCGTCGACCCGATCGACGGGACCACGCTCACCGCGAAGGGCATGACGAACGCGATCGCCGTGCTCGCAGCAGCCGACCGCGGCACCATGTTCGACCCGTCCGCGGTCTTCTACATGGACAAACTGGTCACCGGCCCGGACGCCGCCGACTTCGTCGACATCAACGCCCCCGTCTCGGTGAACATCCGCCGGGTCGCCAAGGCGAAGAGGTCCTCGCCCGAGGACGTCACGGTCGTCATCCTCGACCGGCCGCGGCACGACGGGATCATCAAGGAGATCCGCGAGACGGGCGCCCGGATCAAGCTGATCTCCGACGGCGACGTCGCGGGCTCGATCCTGGCCCTGCGCGAGGGCACCGGCATCGACCTGCTGCTCGGCATCGGCGGCACCCCCGAGGGCATCATCTCGGCCTGCGCCGTGAAGTGCCTGGGCGGCACCATCCAGGGCAAGTTGTGGCCCAAGGACGACGAGGAGAAGGCGCGGGCGCTCGACGCGGGCCACGACCTCGACCGCGTCCTCTACACGGACGACCTGGTCTCCGGCGAGAACGTCTTCTTCGTCGCCACCGGCATCACGGACGGCGAGCTGCTGCGCGGGGTCCGGTATCGCGCCGAGACCGCCACGACCGAGTCGATCGTCATGCGCTCCAAGTCCGGAACGGTCCGGCAGATCACGTCGGAGCACCGGCTGAGCAAGCTGCGGGCGTACAGCGCGATCGACTTCGACCGGGGGAAGTAGCCTCCGCCGTCAGGCACGTACGGGAAAGGGGCGCCCCTTGTGCGGGGGGCGCCCCTTTCCGTGTGCTCCGCAGGCCGGCTCTCCCGTGTGCTCCGGGCTAGCCGGCCGCCGCTATCGGTCCCGTCGAGCGGGCGGCCTTCTGGAGTTCGACGTCGCGGCGCCTGCGGCGGGCGAGGACCACGCGGCGCTCGGCGGCGGTGAGGCCGCCCCACACGCCGTACGGCTCCGGTTGCAGGAGCGCGTGTTCCCGGCATTCGACCATCACGGGACAGCGGGCGCAGACGCGCTTCGCCGCCTCCTCACGGGACAGGCGGGCCGCGGTGGGTTCCTTGGAAGGCGCGAAGAACAGGCCTGCCTCGTCCCGTCGGCACACGGCCTCCGTGTGCCACGGGGCTTCCTGATCCCTGTCCCGCACTGGCGCCCGCTGGGCCTGAACGGCGGCTACCTGCAGGGACTGATGCGGCGGTTGCAGCACGGTCTACTCCTGACGACGGCTTCGCGAGCGTGCCGGGCGCCGAGGGAAGTCCACAGCACCCTCCAGGGGACGATGCAGCAAGGCCTACCCGCTGTGCGCGCGCCTATGCACTGTGTTCCGAAGCCCGGGAATTCTCCACCGCTGCCACACGAACACCGGACCGACACGGCTGGACCGGTCCGCCGCGGGAACCGCCGGGTTCCCAGGCGTCAACGGTCCAGGTGCTTGCGCAAACTCTTGTCCAGCCGGTCCGACACCCGGTCCGTCACGCGGCCGAGGATGTCCGCGATCAGCTTGCCGCGCCTGGGCTTCGCCTCGACGCTGCCCAGTACGGCGAGGCCGTCCACATAGACCACGGGCGCTTCGGGCTCACCCGAATCGAGCGTGCGCACCTCGAAGCTGCCCAGCACCCCGGCGCCGCCGCCGCGCAGCGACACGTTCTCCGGGACGCGGATGTCCACACTGCCGAAGACCGAGATCGCCCTGATCACGACCTGCGGATACTCGAAGATCGCCTCGCTGAGGTCTATCTCGACGCTGCCGAACACCGCGTACGCGTGGATACGGCGGCCCGCGCGCCAGCGGCCCTTGCGGACGGCGGCGCTGAAGACGGCCACCACATTGTCATCGGGCTCCAGCGGGATCGCGCCCGCCGTGGGGCGGTTGGGCGCGATCGTGTACGCGGACGTCGCGCGGGGACCGTGGGCGGCGGGCAGGTCCCGCACGAACTGGTCCAGCTCGCCCACCGTCTTGGTGGCCAGCACCCCTTCCACGCGCTCGGAGTGCTCCTCGGCGGTGAGACGCCCCTCGGCGAGGGCGTCGCGCAGGATGTCGGTGATCCGGTCACGGTCCGCGTCGGAGGCACGGAGCTCGGCCGGCTTCGCCGACGCGGTGACAGTCGGCTCGGGGCGCTTCTGAAGGTCCACGGCCACAGCGTACCCAAACGCGATAGATCGCGACTAGGGGGTGTGGACGGCGAACTGAGCCTTACCTCACAGGCTCGGTGTCCGAGGCAGGTTCTACGCTGGTGGACGCTGCCAATGGAGGCATGCCGCTGTCTGTCGAGTGAGGAATGGGCGAGATGCCTGAGTTCGCGTACACCGATCTGCTCCCCCAGGGAGAGGACACCACTCCGTACCGGCTGGTGACCTCCGAGGGTGTCTCCACCTTCGAGGCCGACGGGCGGACGTTCCTCAAGGTCGAGCCGGAGGCGCTGCGGCAGCTCGCCGCCGAGGCCATCCACGACATCCAGCACTATCTGCGGCCCGCCCACCTCGCGCAGCTGCGGCGCATCATCGACGACCCGGAGGCGTCGGGCAACGACAAGTTCGTCGCGCTCGACCTCCTGAAGAACGCGAACATCGCGGCCGCGGGCGTCCTCCCGATGTGCCAGGACACCGGCACGGCGATCGTCATGGGCAAACGCGGGCAGAACGTCCTCACCCAGGGCTCCGACGAGGCGGCCCTCTCGCGCGGCATCTACGACGCGTACCTGAACCTGAACCTGCGCTACTCGCAGATGGCTCCGCTCACCATGTGGGAGGAGAAGAACACGGGCTCGAACCTCCCGGCCCAGATCGAGCTGTACGCGACGGACGGCGGCGCCTACAAGTTCCTCTTCATGGCCAAGGGCGGTGGCTCGGCGAACAAGAGCTTCCTCTACCAGGAGACGAAGGCCGTTCTGAACGAGGCCTCCATGATGAAGTTCCTGGAGGAGAAGATCCGTTCACTCGGTACGGCCGCCTGCCCGCCGTACCACCTGGCGATCGTGGTCGGCGGTACGAGCGCGGAGTACGCCCTGAAGACCGCGAAGTACGCCTCCGCGCACTACCTGGACGAGATCCCGGCCGAGGGTTCCGGGCTCGGGCACGGCTTCCGGGACAAGGACCTCGAGGAGAAGGTCTTCGAGCTGACGCAGCGGATCGGGATCGGGGCGCAGTTCGGCGGCAAGTACTTCTGCCACGACGTACGCGTGGTCCGCCTCCCCCGGCACGGCGCGTCCTGCCCCGTCGCCATCGCGGTGTCCTGCTCGGCCGACCGGCAGGCGGTCGCGAAGATCACCGCCGAGGGGGTCTTCCTGGAGCAGCTGGAGACCGACCCGGCGCGGTTCCTGCCGGAGACGACCGACGAGCATCTCGACGAGGACTCCGGCGTCGTACGGATCGACCTCAACCAGCCGATGGACGACATCCTCGCCGAGCTCACCAAGTACCCGGTGAAGACCCGGCTCTCGCTCTCCGGGCCGCTCGTCGTGGCCCGTGACATCGCGCACGCCAAGATCAAGGAGCGGCTGGACGCGGGCGAGGAGATGCCGCAGTACCTGAAGGACCACCCGGTGTACTACGCCGGGCCGGCCAAGACTCCCGAGGGGTACGCGTCCGGGTCCTTCGGTCCGACGACCGCGGGGCGGATGGACTCCTACGTCGAGCAGTTCCAGGCGGCGGGCGGGTCCAAGGTGATGCTGGCGAAGGGGAACCGGTCGGCGCAGGTCACCAACGCGTGTGACGCGCACGGCGGCTTCTATCTGGGGTCCATCGGCGGGCCCGCCGCGCGGCTCGCCCAGGACTGCATCAAGAAGGTCGAGGTCGTCGAGTACGAGGAGCTCGGGATGGAGGCCGTGTGGAAGATCGAGGTCGAGGACTTCCCGGCGTTCGTCGTCGTGGACGACAAGGGCAACGACTTCTTCCAGGACCCGGCGCCGGCGCCTACGTTCACTTCGATTCCGGTGCGGGGGCCGGGGCTGGGCTAGGGGTTTTTCGCCCCCTCCGCCCCTTCCCGTCCCGTTCCTGAGGGCTGCGCCCCCAGACCCCCCTGTCGCGCTTCGCGCTCGTCCTCAAACGCCGGACGGGCTGAAAGATTTTCAGCCCTCCGGCGTTTGAGGAGCGGGGTCTGGGGCGGCGGGGGCGAAGAAAACCCTCCCCGAACAGCCCCACCCGGGAACACCCCCACCCCCGCCCGCGCTGTACCGGTCATGACCGACTACCGCATCGAGCACGACTCCATGGGCGAAGTCCGCGTCCCCGCCGACGCCAAGTGGCGGGCCCAGACGCAACGGGCCGTGGAGAACTTCCCCATCTCCGGCCAGCGCCTCGAACGCGCGCACATCGAGGCCCTCGCCCGGATCAAGGCGGCCGCGGCGAAGGTGAACGGTGAGCTGGGGGTGGTCGGGAAGGACGTCGCGGAGGCGATCCGGGAGGCGGCGGCCGAGGTCGCCGAGGGGCGGTGGGACGCGGAGTTCCCGGTGGACGTGTTCCAGACCGGGTCGGGCACCTCGTCCAACATGAACGCCAACGAGGTCATCGCCACGCTCGCGACCGAGCGGCTCGGCCGGGACGTACACCCCAATGACCATGTGAACGCGTCGCAGTCCAGCAACGACGTGTTCCCGTCCTCCATCCACATCGCCGCCACCGCCTCCGTGACCCGGGACCTCATCCCGGCCCTCGAACACCTCGCCGCCTCGCTCACGCGCAAGTCCGAGGAGTTCGCCGACGTCGTGAAGTCGGGGCGTACACACCTGATGGACGCCACGCCGGTGACGCTCGGGCAGGAGTTCGGGGGGTACGCCGCCCAGATCCGGTACGGGGTCGAGCGGCTCAACGCCTCGCTGCCGCGGCTGGCCGAGCTGCCGCTGGGCGGGACGGCCGTGGGGACCGGGATCAACACGCCGCCCGGGTTCTCCGCCGCCGTCATCGCGGAGGTGGCCCGGGACACCGGGCTGCCGCTGACCGAGGCGCGCGACCACTTCGAGGCGCAGGGCGCGCGCGACGGGATCGTGGAGACCAGCGGGCAGCTCAGGACGATCGCCGTCGGACTGACGAAGATCGCGAACGACCTGCGGTGGATGGCTTCCGGACCGCGTACCGGCCTCGCCGAGATCAGCCTGCCGGATCTCCAGCCGGGGTCCTCGATCATGCCCGGCAAGGTGAATCCGGTCATCCCCGAGGCCGTACTGATGGTCGCCGCACAGGTCATCGGCAACGACGCGACCGTCGCCACCGCCGGCGCGGCCGGAAACTTCGAGCTCAACGTCATGCTGCCGGTCATCGGCAAGAACGTGCTGGAGTCCGTACGGCTGCTCGCGGCCGTCTCCCGGCTGCTCGCCGACCGGACGGTCGACGGGATCGTCGCGCACCGCGAACGGGCCCGGGAGTACGCCGAGTCGTCCCCGTCCGTCGTCACACCGCTGAACAAGTACATCGGGTACGAGGAGGCCGCCAAGGTCGCCAAGAAGTCGCTGGCGGAGCGGAAGACGATCCGCGAGGTCGTCCTGGAGGCCGGGTACGTGGAGCGGGGCGATCTGACGGTCGAGCAGTTGGACGAGGCGCTGGATGTCCTGCGGATGACGCGTCCGTAACGCGCTTCCCTCTCGGAGAAACGCCTGATGACACCTCCGTAACGTCATGTGCCGGGTAAGGAGAACCGTGAGGGATGCCCCGGCGTCGTATGCCCTGGGCACCTAATATCTGGTCATGACAGACGGTGGAGCGGTGAGAGAAGCGGAAACGGGCGGTTCTACGGCGCGCTGGGCCCCCGGAAGTCAGATCCTGTGGCGGTACCGGGAGAACGCCGGCCCCGGCTTCCACATCTGCCGCCCCGTGACCGTCGTACAGGACGACGGGGAACTGCTCGCGGTATGGATGGCGCCGGGCACCGAGTGTGTGAAGCCGGTGCTCGCCGACGGCACGCCCGTGCACGGAGAACCGCTCGAGTCCCGCTACACCAAGCCGCGCACCGTGCAGCGGGACCACTGGTTCGGCACGGGGGTGCTCAAGCTGGCGCGGCCCGGTGACCCCTGGTCGGTGTGGCTGTTCTGGGAGCCGGGGTGGCGTTTCAAGAACTGGTACGTGAACCTTGAGGCGCCGCTGGCCCGTTGGGAGGGCGGGGTCGACTCGGAGGACCACTTCCTGGACATCTCCGTTCACCCGGACCGGAGTTGGCACTGGCTGGACGAGGACGAGTTCGCGCAGGCTCAGCGGGCCGGCCTGATGGACGCCCAACTGGCGGGCAGGGTACGGGAAGCGGGGCGTGACGCGGTCGAGGTGATCCGCGCCTGGGGCCCGCCTTTTCGTGACGGCTGGCAGCGCTGGCGCCCCGATCCGGCGTGGCCGGTTCCCGCCCTGCCCGATGACTGGGACCGTACGCCAGCGCATGTGTCCTCATGAGACCCTTGATGCGCCCCCGTGGTACAACCGTAGGATCGTCTTCCGCAAGGGCGCACGGCAGGAACAACTCCCGCAGTATGGGGCGGGCTTGACCATACGTCACCGAGGGGCGGCAGGACGTGAGCGAGCGGTACGAGGGCCACGGCGGTACGGCGTGCGGACGGCCGCACCGGCCCGACGTCGCGGCGGCTTTCGGGCCGAGGGCCGGCGGGGCCACAGCGGCGCACCGGCCGGTAACGTACCGGCCCGGACCTGACGACGCGCAGATTCCGTTCCTGGGGCACACATTCCGGGTATCGGGGCTGCGGGAGGAACCGCGCGTACGGCGCGCGGCCCCGGACGGACGGATTCGACACGCGTGACGGAGCACCCCACCTCGCACGAGCGCCGCAACAGCGGCGCCGGCCGGCCAGCCGCCCCCGCGGACCCCCGCGGGGCGCTCCTGCGCACCCCGGGACAGCCGTCCCAGACTCCGGGGGCCAACGCCCTGCCCGTTCAGGCACGCTCAGGCGACACCCCTTCGGGCGGAGCCTCTGGCGCCCCCCAAGCCTCCGCCGGTACCGGCGCGCCGCCGCCGGCCTCCCCCGGCCCCGAGCACTCCCAGTCCCCCGCAGCCGCGCCCGATCCGCACCGCCCGCGCCCCGCCCCCGACAGCATCCCGGTCCAGCAGGGCGCCGATCAGGAGCGGCCGCAGGCGAACGCCGGCGGCGCGGAGCGGCGTACGGGGCAGGGGCTGCCGCCCGGTGGCCCGATGCCGATGCGGCGGGACGGGGACCGGCTGCGCTTCGTGGGCGCCGCGACCCGGCGGATCGCCCGGGGCATCGACCTCGACGAGATCGTGATGGGCCTCTGCCGGGCGACCGTGCCGACCTTCTCGGACGCGATCCTGGTATATCTGCGCGACCCGCTGCCGGTCGGCGACGAGCGGCCCACCGGGCCCCTCGTGCTGCGGCTGCGGCGCACCGACCGGATCCCCACGGAGCGGGACACGGAGAACGGCTTCTCGCCCGCGTTCCAGCTGGAGCCCGTCGAGCTGTCGCCGGTCTCCGCCGAACTGTGCGAGGTGCGTCCCGGCGGCGCGCTGGCCGAGGTGCTGCGCGGCGTACGGCCCGTCTTCGCCGACGCGCCCGCGGCCCGCGCGGCGCTGCCCGAGCTGCTCGGCAACGAACTGGTCGTGCCGTGCGGACAGCGCGCGATCCTGGCCCCGCTGCGCGGCCGTCGCCGGGTGATCGGCGCGGCGCTGTTCCTGCGCCGCCCGGAGCGGCTCGCCTTCGAGGCGGACGATCTGCTGGTCGCCGCCCAGCTCGCCACCCACACGGCGCTCGGCATCGACAAGGCGGTGCTGTACGGGCGCGAGGCGTACATCGCCGACGAGCTCCAGCGCACCATGCTGCCCGAGACCCTGCCGAGGCCCACGGGCGTACGGCTGGCGTCCCGCTATCTGCCGGCCGCCGAGACCGCGCGCGTCGGCGGCGACTGGTACGACGCGATCCCGCTGCCGGGCAGCCGGGTCGCCCTCGTCGTCGGCGACGTCATGGGCCACTCGATGACCTCGGCCGCCATCATGGGCCAGCTGCGGACGACCGCGCAGACCCTCGCCGGGCTCGATCTGCCGCCGCAGGAGGTGCTGCACCACCTCGACGAGCAGGCGCAGCGGCTGGGCACCGACCGGATGGCGACCTGCCTGTACGCCGTCTACGACCCGGTCTCGCACCGGATCACCATCGCCAACGCGGGCCATCCTCCGCCGGTCCTGCTGCACCTGGGCGGCCGGGCCGAGGTGCTGCGGGTGCCGCCGGGCGCTCCCATCGGCGTGGGCGGGGTGGACTTCGAGGCGGTCGAGCTGGACGCGCCCGCCGGGGCGACCCTGCTGCTCTACACGGACGGCCTGGTCGAGTCCCGCCTCAGGGACGTGTGGACCGGGATAGAGCAGCTGCGCGAGCGGCTCGCCGCGACCGCGGCGCTGACCGGGCCCGACCATCCGCCGCCGCTGGAAGCCCTCTGCGACGACGTGCTCGACATGCTCGGCCCGGGTGACCGGGACGACGACATCGCGCTGCTCGCCGCCCGCTTCGACGGGATCGCGCCGAGCGACGTCGCGTACTGGTACCTGGAGCCGGAGGACGCGGCTCCGGGGCGGGCCCGCAAGCTCGCCCGGCGGGCGCTGTCCCGCTGGGGCATGGAGGACATGAGCGACTCCGTGGAACTGCTGGTGAGCGAGGTCGTGACGAACGCCGTGCGCTACGCGTCACGGCCGGTGACCCTGCGGCTGCTGCGTACGGACGTACTGCGCTGCGAGGTCGGTGACGACGTGCCGCAGCTCCCGCGGCTGCGGCAGGCGCGGGCCACCGACGAGGGCGGACGCGGGCTCATCCTGGTCAACAAACTGGCCAGACGGTGGGGAGCGACGCGGCTGAGCACCGGAAAGGTCGTCTGGTTCGAGTTGAACCGGAGCTGACGGGGGTACTCGCGCCACACCCCCGTCAGCAGTCATCCAGAACCAGACCGGAATTAGACCCCGTCCAAATGTTGCCGACGTCCCGTCGGCGGAGTTGACTGCTGATGTGGCGGAAGCGACCTATCGACCCTCTTCTTCGACGGGAGGACGCTCGTGACGCAGGCATCCCAGAAGGCTCCTTACACCACGAACAACGTCGGAATTCCGGTGGAGAGCGACGAACACTCGCTCACCGTGGGTCCCGACGGCCCGATCCTGCTCCAGGACCACTACCTCATCGAGAAGATGGCCCAGTTCAACCGGGAGCGGGTCCCCGAGCGGGTGGTGCACGCCAAGGGCAGTGGCGCGTACGGCTTCTTCGAAGTCACCAACGACGTCAGCCAGTTCACCAAGGCCGACCTCTTCCAGCCGGGCAAGCGCACCGACATGCTGGCACGGTTCTCCACCGTCGCCGGCGAGATGGGCTCGCCCGACACCTGGCGCGACCCCCGCGGCTTCGCGCTCAAGTTCTATACCGAGCACGGCAACTACGACCTCGTGGGCAACAACACCCCGGTCTTCTTCGTCCGTGACACGATCAAGTTCCAGGACTTCATCCGCTCGCAGAAGCGCCACCCGGCCACCGGGCTGCGCAGCAACGACATGCAGTGGGACTTCTGGACCCTCTCCCCCGAGTCGGCGCACCAGGTGACCTGGCTGATGGGCGACCGGGGCGTCCCGAAGACGTACCGCCACATGAACGGCTACGGCTCCCACACCTACATGTGGATCAACGGCTCCGGTGAGCGGTTCTGGGTGAAGTACCACTTCAAGACCGACCAGGGCATCGAGTTCCTCACCCAGGCCGAGGCGGACGAGCTGGCCGGCAGCGACGCGGACAAGCACCGCCGGGACCTGTACGAGTCGATCGAGTCCGGGAACGCGCCGAGCTGGTCCCTCAAGGTCCAGATCATGCCGTTCGAGGACGCGGCGGACTACCGCTTCAACCCGTTCGACCTGACCAAGGTCTGGCCGCACGGGGACTACCCGCTGATCGACGTCGGCCGGATGACCCTCGACGAGAACCCGGACGACCACTTCATCCACATCGAGCAGGCGGCTTTCGAGCCGTCGAACCTGGTGCCGGGCATCGGCCCCTCGCCCGACAAGATGCTGCTGGGCCGGCTGTTCTCGTACCCGGACACCCACCGGTACCGGATCGGCCCGAACTACACCCAGCTGCCGCCCAACCGGCCGCGCTCCCCGGTGAACTCGTACGCCAAGGACGGCCCGATGCGGTACGAGGCGTCCAACGCGGCGATGCCGTACGCGCCCAACTCCTACGGCGGTCCCGCGGCCGACTACGGACGCTTCGGCGACCCCGCGAGCTGGCAGACCGCCGGCGAGCTGGTGCGCGAGGCGACCAGGCGGCACCGCGAGGACGACGACTGGGGCCAGGCGGGCACGATGGTCCGCCAGGTGCTGAACGACGCGGAACGCGACCGGCTGGTGTCCAACGTCAGCGGCCATCTGAAGGCCGACGTGTCGCGCCCGGTCCTCGACCGCGCCATCCAGTACTGGCGCAACGTCGACAAGGAGGTCGGCGACCGGATCGCGAACGCCGTCAACGGCGGCTGAGTTCGTACGAGTGAGGGGGCGCCCGGTGATCCACCACCGGGCGCCCCCTCATCACGCTCACGGACTGTCCGGGTCCTGGGGATCCTCCGGAGTCGAGGGTCCGCTCGTCGTCGCCACGGGAGAGCTCGGCTCCTCGGTCGTCGGCTCGGTGGTCGACGGCTCGTCCGACGGGGACGCGGGCGGGCTGCTGCTCGTCGGCGGCTCGGTCGTCGGCTCTTCGGTGGTCGGCGTCGGCGAGGGCGTGATGGTGGGCGTCGGCGTGATGGTGGGCGTCTCGGTGGGCGCCACCGCCGCACCCTGCGTGGTGTCCAGGTCGAACTTGGTGACCTTGCCCATCACGCCGAAGGTGTACTCCGCCCAGATCTCGGCCGGGAAACCACCGCCGTTGACACGACCGCCGCCCGCGGCGCCCTTCAGGGTCACCTGCTTGCCCGCGTTCTTGGAGCCGACCGCGCCCTCACCGAACAGGCCGACCGAGGTGACCAGGTTCGGCGTGTAGCCGGTGAACCAGGCCGACTTGTTGTCGTCCGACGTACCCGTCTTGCCCGCGACCTGCTGGCCCTTGCGGTCGGGCGCCTGGGCCACCGAGGCCCGGGCCGTACCGTCGTCGACCACACCGGTCAGTACGGAGGTGACCGTGTCGGCCGCCTCCTCACTGATGATCTGCTCGCCGATCGGATCGGCGAACTTGACCGCCCGGTCCTTGTGTTCGGCCGACGCCACGACGGCCGGGGTGACCTTCTTGCCGTGATTGTCGAGGGTGGCGTAGGCGCCCGCCATCTCCAGCGGGCTCGCGCCCATGGTGCCCAGCGTCTGCGCGGGCACCGCCTGCACTCCCTTGGTGTTCATGCCGAGCTCGCCAGCGACCTTCAGCACGTTGTCCATCCCGACGTCGACGCCCATCTGCGCGAAGACGGAGTTGATGGACTTGTTCATCGCGGTCTGGACGGTGACCCTGCCGTAGTCCTGGTCGTCCTCGTTCGGCGGCGCGAAGGCGATGTCGCTGCCCTTGACCGCGCGGCCGCTCGTACCGTCGTAGACCGTGCTCGCCGTGATCGGCTTGTCGTCCTGCGTCTTGGCGCTCTGCTCGAGGGCCGCCGCGAAGATCAGCGGCTTGAAGGTGGAGGCGGGCTGGTAGTCGTCGCGGGTGGCGTTGTTGATGTAGTGCTTGAAGTAGTCCACACCGCCGTACATCGCCAGGACCTTGCCGGTCTTCGGGTCGACGGAGGCCGCACCGGCCTGGACGTCCGCGTCGACATCCCGCTTCTTGCCGTCCAGCTTGCTGGTCAGCTGCTTCTTCACAGCGGCCTCGAGCTGCGCCTGCTTCTTCTTGTCGATGTTGAGCTCGATGGTCCAGCCGCCCGCGTCGACCAGCGCCTTGGCCTCGTCCAGGTTGTCGGCGGTGCCCTCGGTGACGAGCTGGTCCGCCAGCGCGTTGTTCGCCGCCTCCACCAGATAGCCGGTCTGCCCCTCCATGCCGGGCGCGCCCTGGGGGTCCTTGGGTACCGGGAACTTCATGCCGTCCCGCTCGGCGGAGTCCAGCCAGCCCTGCTCGACCATGTTGTCCAGGGTGTAGTTCCAGCGGGCCGTGACCAGCTTCTTGCCGGTCGCCGTGGCGGCCGACCAGTCGTACTGGCTCGGCGCCTGGAGGAGGGAGGCGAGGTACGCGCCCTGCGCGACGGAGAGGTCGCTCGCGTCGACGCGGTAGTACGCCTGCGCCGCGGCCTGGATGCCGTACGCGGTGCGGCCGTAGTAGCTGGTGTTGATGTAGCCCGCGAGGATGTCGTCCTTGGACTGCTTCTGGTCCACCTTCAGGGAGATGACCATTTCCTTCAGCTTGCGCGTGACGGTCTGGTCCTGGGTGAGGTAGAAGTTCTTGACGTACTGCTGGGTGATCGTCGACCCGCCCTGAAGGCCCTTGCCCGACAGGGTGTTGACCAGACCGCGGGCCGTGCCCTTGAAGTCGATTCCCGAGTCCGTGTAGAAGGACTTGTTCTCGGCGGCGACGAAGGTCTGCTGGACCTCCTTGGGCACCTTGGCCAGTTCCACGACCTCGCGGTTGACCTCGCCGGTGCGGGCGAGCGACGAGCCGTCGCTGTACTGGTAGATGTTGCTCTGCTGCTGCGCGGCCGCGTTGCCCTCGGGCACGTCGACGACCAGGTAGAGCACGATGAAGGCGCCCATGCCGAGCAGGCACAGACCGAGGAACGAACCGAGCAGCGTCTTCCAGTTGAGGAACCTGCGTATGCCTGTGCGGCGGCCGGCCTTGCCCTCGGCCGAGCGCTTGGGCGCCGCGCGGCGGCGTCCCTGCGCCTGCCTCGCTCGTCTCTCGTCCGCTCGTCCCATGGGTCGATCCGCTCCGCTTCACTCTCGTGTGGCACACAGGTTCGTCGCTCAGGTCAGCTCAGAAAACTAACACCGCGCGCTATGACAAAGGGCTACCGATCCGGTCCTTTACGGACGTGAGAATCAGCACGCGACACACTCCCACCCCACTGGAACCGACGACCGAGAAGGGCAGAAGGTTGTCATGGCGGATAAAGTGATATCACTTAGCTATTTCCAAGCTATGCTGATGGGCGAAGGGTCGAACATGGCCCGCACCTACGAAGCTCGGGGGACGCCGATGCCCACACAGGACTCCACACCCACACCCACCGCCGACGTACCGGACATGCCCGCCCCACGGGTACGGGAGTTCGCCGCGAACAGCATCGGCGGCGGCCTCGCGCTGCTGCTCGGCCTCGCCGGGCTGCTGGCGGGCGCCGGCATGATCGTGACCGCCACGACGGTCGACGGGACCGGGGCCAAGGCCGCGCTCATCGTCGGCGGCATCGCGATCTCCATCGCGTCGTTCGTCGCCATGTGCGGGCTGAACACCGTGGCGCCGGGCGAGGCCCGCGTCGTCCAGCTCTTCGGGCGGTACCGGGGGACGATCCGGCAGGACGGCCTGCGCTGGGTCAACCCGCTGACCTCCCGCACCAAGATCTCGACACGCGTACGCAACCACGAGACCGCCGTCCTCAAGGTCAACGACGCCTACGGCAACCCCATCGAACTCGCCGCGGTCGTGGTCTGGAACGTCCGGGACACCGCGCAGGCCAGCTTCGAGGTCGACGACTTCCTCGAGTTCGTCGCCACCCAGACCGAGGCGGCCGTACGCCACATCGCCATCGAGTACCCGTACGACGCCCACGACGAGGCCGGGCTCTCGCTGCGCGGGAACGCCGAGGAGATCACCGAGAAGCTCGCCGTCGAACTCCACGCGCGCGTGGAGGCCGCCGGTGTGCGGATCATCGAGTCGCGCTTCACCCATCTCGCGTACGCTCCCGAGATCGCGTCGGCGATGCTCCAGCGGCAGCAGGCGGGAGCGGTGGTCGCCGCGCGGCGGCAGATCGTGGACGGTGCCGTCGGGATGGTCGAGGCGGCCATCGCCCGGATCTCCGAGCGGGACATCGTGGAGCTGGACTCCGAACGGAAGGCGGCCATGGTGTCGAACCTGATGGTGGTGCTGTGCGGGGACCGTGCGGCGCAGCCCGTCCTGAACACGGGGTCCCTCTACCAGTGACCGTTCCTCCGGAGGGCTCCGGTCCCGACCCCGGCACCGGCCCGGCACCCGGGCGGCGCCCCGCGCGGCAGCGCAAACAGGTGCTGCTGCGGCTGGATCCGCTCGTCCATGACGCGCTGGCCCGCTGGGCCGGTGACGAACTGCGCTCCGCCAACGCCCAGATCGAGTTCCTGCTGCGCAGGGCGCTCACGGAGGCGGGGCGACTGCCGGGCGGGACCGGGCCGATCCCCCGGCGCGGGCGGCCGTCGGCGGCCGGGGAACCCGAGGGCTGACTCGCCCCCTGCCACCCGGTGACAGCCCGAGGCCCCGCCCGCCCAACTACCCATGGGCGAACGGGGCCTCGAAACCGTTTGCGGGCACTCCCCGCCGCGGACCGCGGACTACTCCGCGAGAACGGCCTCGGCGTCCAGGGTCGTACCGACGGCCTGGATGACCGCCGCGATCTTGAACGCCTCCTGGATCGTCTCGCGGTCCACCCCGGCCTTGCGGAGCACCTGCTCGTGGGAGTCGAGGCACTGGCCACAGCCGTTGATCGCGGAGACGGCGAGCGACCACAGCTCGAAGTCGACCTTCTCGACACCCGGATTGCCGATGACGTTCATCCGCAGACCGGCGCGCAGCGTCCCGTACTCCGGGTCGGAGAGCAGGTGCCGGGTGCGGTAGAAGACGTTGTTCATCGCCATGACGGCGGCGGCCGACTTGGCGGCGGTGTACGCCTCGGCGGACAGGTTCGCCCTGGCCTCGGGCTCCAGCTCCCGCAGCACGCGGGGCGAACGCGAGGCGATGGCACACGCCAGCACCGTGCCCCACAGCTGCTGCTGGGGAAGGTCGGAGTTGCCGATGACCGAGCCGAGGTTGAGGCGCAGGTCCTTCGCGTAGTCCGGTACGGCGGACTTCAGTTCATCGAGAGCCATAAGGGGTCACTCACCGGCCAGCAGCGCGACCGGGTCGAGGGTGTTCTCGCCCTTGGTCCAGTTGCACGGGCACAGCTCATCGGTCTGCAGGGCGTCCAGCACCCGCAGCACCTCCTTGGGATTACGCCCCACGGAACCGGCGGTCACCATCGAGAACTGGATCTCGTTGTTCTGATCGACAATGAAGACGGCACGCTTGGCGAAGCCGTCCTCGCCCTCGATGCCGAGGTCACGCATGAGCTCGTGCTTGGAGTCGGCCAGCATCGGGAAGGGCAGGTCACGCAGATCGTCGTGGTCCTTGCGCCAGGCGTGGTGCACGAACTCGGAGTCGCCGGAGAAGCCGAGCACCTGGGCGTCACGGTCGGCGAACTCGTCGTTCAGTTTGCCGAAGGCCGCGATCTCGGTGGGGCACACGAAGGTGAAGTCCTTGGGCCACGCGAAGATGATCTTCCACTTGCCCTCGTAGGTCTTGTGGTTGATCTCCTCGAACTCCGCACCCTTCTCCAGCGAGACACAGGCGGTCAGGTCGAACTCAGGGAACTTGTCACCAACAGTGAGCACACGCTCTCCTTGCGGCGAGGGAACGCCCGTCATCCGAGGCGTTCCTCATGGGTTGGACGAAGTCAATGCTGGCACAAGCTGCATTGATTAGTGAAATAGCTATACTCACTCTAATTGATCGATAGGAAGTATCAGTCACTATGAGTGGGGAGTTGGCCCATGGCCAAGAGCACGAGAGCGACGGGAAACGGGCGGCGGCAGCCCACCCTCGCTCAGCTTCGGGCCTTTGCCGCTGTGGCTGAGCATTTGCACTTCCGGGATGCCGCGGGGGCGATCGGGATGAGTCAGCCCGCGTTGTCGGGGGCGGTCTCCGCGTTGGAGGAGACACTCGGAGTGACGTTGCTGGAGCGGACGACGCGGAAGGTGCTGCTGTCGCCCGCCGGGGAGCGTCTCGCCGTACGGGCGAAGGCGGTGCTCGACGAGGTCGGGGCGTTGCTGGAGGAGGCGGAGGCGGTGCGGGCGCCGTTCACGGGGGCGTTGCGGCTCGGGGTGATTCCGACCGTCGCACCGTATCTGCTGCCCACCGTGCTCAGGCTGGTCCACGACCGCTACCCGGATCTCGATCTCCAGGTCCACGAGGAGCAGACCGCGAACCTGCTGGAGGGGCTCTCGGTCGGCAGGCTCGACCTGCTGCTGCTCGCCGTGCCGCTCGGCGTGCCCGGAGTCGTCGAACTCCCGCTGTTCGACGAGGACTTCGTGCTGGTGACTCCGCTGGACCACTCGCTGGGCGGGCAGCGGGAGATTCCGCGCGAGGCCCTGCGGGAGCTGAATCTGCTGCTGCTCGACGAGGGGCACTGTCTGCGGGACCAGGCGCTGGACATCTGCCGGGAGGCCGGCCGCGCGGACGCCCCCGTCACCACGACCGCCGCCGGGCTCTCCACCCTCGTCCAGCTAGTGGCCGGCGGCCTCGGCGTGACGCTGCTCCCGCGTACCGCCGTCAGGGTCGAGACGACCCGCAGCGACCAGCTCCTCACCGGCTACTTCGCCGACCCGGCGCCGACCCGGCGGATCGCGCTGGCGATGCGTACGGGGGCGGCGCGCGGGGGCGAGTACGAGGAGCTGGCCGCAGCGCTCCGGGAAGCGCTGCGGCCATTGCCCGTACGTGTTCTCTGAGTTGTCGCTCCCGTTCCCGTAGTGCCCTTGGCGGGCCGCCGGGCCTATTCGGTGCGCAGTCCGTCCGGCCGCATCAGCCTCAGCAGCGGCGGCAGGCTGAGCAGGGTCACCAGGACCACGACTCCCGCGCCGATGCCGGTCATCGACAGGACGCTCGCCCAGTCCAGTCGTACCGGGGTGGACGCCATCTTCAGCAGGACCGTTCCCAGGGTGATGCCCACCACCGAGGCGAGGGCCAGGCCGAGGGTGATCGGGATCGCGGTCTGCCAGAGCACGGACAGGCTCAGCGTGCGGCGCCGGGTGCCGAAGGCGACGAGGGCGGAGAGGAGCTTCTTGCGTTCGCGCAGTTGCTCGAGCTGGGAGACCAGCAGGCTCGCGCCGATGAGGAAGAGGACGCAGGTGGCCCCGACGAACAGGCCGGTGCGGATGGAGGTGTAGCGGTCGGACCGTTCGCTCTCCGTCCACAGGTAGGGGTCGGCGAGCGGGCTGATGCCCGCCGCCGTGTTCCGTACGAACTCGTGCACGTCCGGCACCGACTCGTCGGTCCTGAGGTAGATCTGGCCGTCGATGGCCGCTGCGGCCTTCGCCGGGAGGGCGCTCGGCGTGACCAGGAAACCGCTGCGGTACAGACCGGTCATGTCCATGCGCGGCTTGGCCTGCTCCAGGTGCCGCGGCAGGGTCCAGGCCATCTCTTCCGTGGGGTCCGGAATGTCGCTGTAGGAGGGGTCCAGGTAGAGCGTTGTGCCCAGCTTGGCCAGTGCCTTCGTGTCGGTGTCGTAGTCGGTGTCCGCGAGGGCGAAGACGTCGCCGTCACGGCACGAGGGGAGTGTCGCCACCTCGCGCAGGGCGGCGCAGTCGCCGACGGTGAACGCTCCCGACAGCTTGGGGTCCGTCCTGCGGTCGCCGAGGTAGCCCTCGCCGTACGCCGTGACCCCGGTGACTCCCTTGGTCCGCCCGAACTTCTCGGCGGCCTGGGCGAGCGGGATTCCGCTCGGCAGGGGCACCTGCATCTGCGCGCGGGTCAGGTCGTTCTGGGAGACCTTGGTGTAGTCGTTCTCGACGCCGGCGAACAGCATCTGAAGGGCGATCGCCCCGGCCACCGCCACCGCTATGCCGTTGACCATGCGGGCCGCCGTACCGCTGCTCAACTGGAGCCTTCGGACGGCCAGTTGCCAGGCGACGCCGCCGGAGCCGAGCCGGGCGACGACGGCCTCGACGATCCACGGCAACAGCGCGGTGACGCCGATGAGCAGCAGGATGACGCCGCCGATCACCAGGTACTGGTTGAAGTCCCCGTCCTCCCGGCCCTGCCCGATCATCGGGTAGAGCATCGCGAGTCCGCCCAGCGGCAGCAGCAGCCGCCACCACAGCCGGCGCCGGGCGGGCCGTGCCGAGCGCACCACGCCGAGCGGTTCGATGACCACACCGCGCAGCGCGAGCAGGGTGACCAGCACCGCCGCGGCCGGGACCGCGAGGGCGACCAGCGCGGCCAGCGCGGGCGTCGGGTTCATGTAGCTCGGGAACACGCTGACGTCGAGGACCTCGACGGAGCCCGCGACCTCACGGCCGAGGAGGAAGAAGCCGGTTCCGAAGACGAGACCGACCACGGCGCCCGCGAGCGCTTCGCCCGCGGCGATCCGTCGGGTCATCCGGCTGTCGGAGCCGACCAGGCGCAGCGCCGCGAGCCTGCGGTCGCGCCGCTCGCCGCCGAACCGTACGGCCGCCGCGATGAAGACGCCGACGGGCGTCAGCAGTACCACGAACATGACGAGGATCAGCAGGATCAGTACGGGGTCCAGCGGCTCGGAGAACGGCTTCGGATCCCCGAAGGAGTCGATGCGGGACACCCGGCCGCCGGTGATCCTGGACGCCAGCCCCTCGCCGCCCGCGTAGAAGGCGAGTTCGGCCGAGCCGATGAGCCCGGGCTCGCCGATGGTGCCGACGACGCGGTACGGCAGCCGCTCCCGCAGCAGCTTCCCGCTGTCCGACTTCAGCAGCTTGTCCAGCGCGGGAGAGACCACCATCTCGCCGGGTGCGGGGAACTTCGCGACGCCCGGCGGGAGCGGCGCCCGGGGCCCTTCGGGCTCCAACTGCCTCCCTCGGACGTCCTTTTCGCGGTAGGTGGTGCCGACGTTCGCGACGATCAGCGTGTTGTCGGCCTTCGGCTGCCGTGCGTCGCTGAACGTGATGTCGGTCCGCGCGTTCTCCCGGTCGTGCCGGGCGGACAGGGCGCTCGGTACGGCGGCGGTGAGCAGCAGCAGTGCCACGCCCAGCCCGACGCCGACGGCCGTGAGCAGGACCCTGATCCATCCCTCGCGTCCGCCGGTGAAGGCGAACCTCATGCCCATGGCCAGGTCCCTGGACCACTGGCGGACCCCCCACGCCCTCATACGATCCGCTCCATGTCCCGGGACTTTCCGTCGCGTACGACGATCTCGCGGTCGGAGTACGCGGCGACCCGTGCCTCGTGCGTGACGAGCACGACGGCGGCGTTGGTGGAGCGGGCCGCCTCGGTGAGCAGGTCCATCACGCGCTCGCCGTTGAGCGAGTCGAGCGCGCCGGTCGGTTCGTCGGCGAACAGCACCCGGGGGTTGGTGACCAGCGAGCGGGCCACCGCCACGCGCTGGCCCTGGCCGCCGGAGACCTCGCCGGGCCGCTTGCCCCTGAGGTCGTCGACCTCGAGCTGTTCCATCCGCGCCAGCGCGGTGCGCTCGGCCTCCTTCCGGCCGGTGCCGTTGAGCCGCAGGGGCAGGGCGACGTTCTCGACGCAGGTCAGCTCGGGTACGAGCTGCCCGAACTGGAAGACGAAGCCGAACTCGGTACGCCGCAGGGCGCTGCGCTGCGCGTCGTTCATCGTGGCCATCTCGCGGCCGTTGTACATGATCGAGCCGGAGTCGGGCGGCACGATTCCGGCGAGGCAGTGGAGCAGGGTGGACTTGCCGGAGCCGGAGGGGCCCATCACGGCGACGACCTCGCCGGGGTGGATGGAGAAGTCCGCGCCGTCCAGCGCGGTCGTCGGTCCGTACGCCTTGCGCAGCTCCGAGGCGGTCAGCAGGGACCCGGGCGGAGGAGTCATCGGATTCATGGAGGTCGCAGTCGTCGTAGGGGTCATCGTGCCGTCACCGACTCGGCGAGTCGGTCGAGGCGTGCGGCGGTCAGTTCCAGCCACCGCAGGTCGGCCTCGAGGTGGAAGAGGGCGTGGTCGCAGATCAGTTGGTCCGCGAGGTCGCCCTTGCGCTTGCGGTCGGTGAGGATGCGCATCATGCGCAGGTGTTCCGAGCGCTGGGTGTCGAGGATCTCGCTCGCGTCGCGCTTGGTGAGCAGCGCGAGGACGACCTTCGTGTAGAGGGTCGACTGGAGGTAGGGCTCGGGCTTCTCGGGGGTCGCGAGCCATTGCTGTACGTCGGTGATTCCGGCCTCGGTGATCGCGTACCGCTTGCGTTCGGGGCCGCCGCCCGCCTCTATCCCGTCGACCTCCACGAGGCCGTTCTTCAGGAGGCGCGACATCGTCGAGTAGACCTGGCCGTAGTGCAGCGGCCGGTCGTGGCCGAACTGTTCGTCGAAGGCCCGCTTCAGGTCGTAACCGTGACGGGGGCCGGACTCGAGGAGTCCCAGAAGGGTGTGACCGATGGACATGGAGGGGACTCTACACACGGGGTATACATGGCGTGTATACATGCCGTGTATAGATCTTGATGGAGAGGGTGAAAGCGCAGGTCAGGTGGCATTGTCACGGTTTTGTCACCGGGACGCTTCTCCAGGCCGGGGCCCGAGGTCCTCAGGTCGTCCGGCGCGGTGCGGAGGTCCCGGGAGCCAGGATCCCGGGACCCCGCCGACGGCCTACGGCACCGGCCGGTGCGCCGGATCCACGTCCTCCGCCGCGGCCTCCGGGGGCTCCCCGGAGTGGTACGAACGCAGATAGCCGACCACGGTGTTGGTGACGGCCACCAGCGGCACGGCCACCACCGCTCCGCCGATCCCGGCGACCATTCCGCCCGCGGCGACCGACAGGACGACCGCGAGCGGATGGACCCGTACGGCCCGCCCGAGAATGAACGGCTGGAGGATGTGTCCCTCGATCTGCTGCACGGCGAGGACCACGACCAGCACCATGACCGCGGTGAAGGGGCCCTGTGTCACCAGCGCGACCACCACCGCCAGCGCACCCGAGATCACCGCGCCGACGAGCGGGATGAACGCGCCCAGGAAGATGAAGACGGCGAGCGGCACGGCCATCGGCACGTCGAGGAAGTAGATGCCGAGGCCGATGAAGATCGCGTCGATCAACGCCACCACCACCGTGCCCCGGACGTACGCGGTGAGGGTGCGCCAGGCACGCGGCCCCGCGCCCGCGACACCCGGGCGGGCCGCCGCCGGCACCAGCTTGAGCGTCCACTGCCAGATCTGCTTGCCGTCGTAGAGCAGGAACAGCGTCGAGAACATCGCGAGCAGGATGCCGGTGAGGCCCTCGACGATGACCGTGACGCCTTCCAGGCCCGCCGACGTGATCTGGTCCGTGTTGGTGCCGATCGCGTCCCGCAGGTTCTCGGCGGTCTCGTTGATCTGCTTGTCGGTCACGTGGAACGGGCTGTTGAGGAGCCAGTTCCGCAGTTCGTCGACGCCGTCCTGGATCTGGTCGGAGAGGGTGTCGATGTTCTCCTGGATCTGCCAGACGACGAACCAGCCCATCAGGCCGATGACGACGAAGCCGAGGATCGCGGTGAGCGCGGTGGCCAGCCCTCGCGGCACTCCGTAGCGCTTCAGCTGGGCGACGGCGGGCTGCAGTATCGCGGTGATGAGCAGTGCGGCCACGAAGGCGAACACCACGAGCTGCACGGCGCTGATGACCCGCATCAACACCCAGAGGGTGCCCGCGAGTACGAGCAGCCGCCAGCCGGCCTCGGCCGCGACCCGTACACCCCACGGCACGGCCACGGCCGGGTCGGGGCGGGCCGTCACCGAGGTCACGTACGTCGGAGAGGCGGCGGTGCGAACGGGAGCCGGGGTGCGGGGCGAGGCGGGGTCGGCGGGCGGACCGGCGAGGTCGGAGACATCGGAGGCCGCGGCCGCGTCATGGGAACCGGGCGCGGGCGACGCGGGCCGGCCGCCCGGTGCGGGCGGAGCGTCCCCCGGAGCCGTCGCCTCCGGCGGGGTCCCGGTCTCCCACAGGGAGGGGGAGTCCCCCGGGGGCCTGGCCTCCGTCGAGGGCGCGCCGTGTGAGGGGGTGTCCCGGTCCGGCTGTCCGTCCGGCTCTGACTGCGACTCCCGCTCCACCTCGGCCCGCCGCTCGTCCAACTTCTTGCCCAGCTCGGTCAGTCCGGCACCGATGTGGCCGAGCCATCCTGGTACGCGCGACATGATCGGTCGTGTTCCCCCGTTCCTCCCCACCACTCCCCCTGGAGTCGTCGAATCCGACCGTACATGGCCGAAGCCCCTCACCGTATGACGGTGAGGGGCTCCGAAAGGTTGAGCGGCCGGCGCACTTCGCGCGGCTAGTACCAGTTGTTGGCCTGCCAGAACGACCAGGCTTCGCAGGGGCTGCCATAGCGGTCGTTCATGTAGCTGAGGCCCCACTTGATCTGTGTGGCCGGGTTGGTCTGCCAGTCGGAACCGGCGGAGACCATCTTTGATCCGGGCAGGGCCTGGAAGAGACCGTAGGCACCGGAGGAGGCGTTGACGGCCGTGTAGTTCCAGCTCGACTCGTGGTCCACGATGTTGCTGAAGCACTGGTACTGAGCGCTCGGCACCATGGACTGGGCCATCGCCTGGATCTGCGCGGTGGTGTAGGAGGCCTGGACGGTGAAGCTGCTGGCGTCGCGTGTCGCGCTGCGGCTCGCTACTTCCTCGGCTTCCTTGCGTTCCTTGGCTTCCTGTTCTGCCTTCTCCGCGGCCTTCTCCGCGGCCTTCTGCTTCGCGACGGCGTTCTCGGCGGCCTGCTTACGGGCAGCTTCCTCCGCGTCCTTCTTGGCGCTCGCGTCGGCCTGGATGGCCTGAGCGGTCGCCTGCTGCGTCAGGGATGCGGTCTGCACCTGGGCCTGCTGGCCCGCGGGTATGTCCGCGAGGAGAGTCGCGTCGCTTGCCGTCGCCTCAGCGTCGCTCGATGGCGCGGCGGTGCTGCCCGAGGCAACTCCGACGACGCTTCCGACAGCGGTGACCGCGGTGGCCGAAGCCACTGCGAATCCCCGGACCGAAATCCGGCTCACTCGGTTTCCTTCCAGCATCGACCGCTTAGGTGACCCTCGCGGACGCAATCGTGCCCCTTGGCGCTGGCCTCCCAACTGCGGGGTCACGGGAGGCACGGGCCCGGTGGGCAACTCCCTTGCGGGGAGCGCCACGTGGTGCGCGGGCGGCATACGACGGCTCTATGGAGTTCTGAGTTCCTGTGGTGCCGTACCGCTGGGGGTACAGGTGTGTCGTATGCGGGGCCTGACAGGAGTGAGACTCTGCCGTAACCCGACGCCGGGAGGCAATTCCGAGTTGCGTGTGAAAGCTCACACTTCGTTTGCCCCGGGAGATTGCCGGAAACGAGCGCGCAGCAAGACGCCGCCCGGCTAAGCTTTTCGCCTTTGCCGGACGGCGCCAACTACCGTGCATCCGCCACCGATTGCCGGAACGGGTCCAGGTGGGTCAGATGGTTCAGATTTGCCCGTCCTCCAGCATTTCGGTCACTAGTGCCGCGATCTGGGACCTCTCGGACCGGTTCAGGGTCACGTGCGCGAAAAGCGGATGGCCCTTCAACTTCTCGACCACGGCGACCACACCGTCGTACCGGCCGACCCGCAGGTTGTCCCGCTGTGCCACGTCATGGGTGAGAACGACCCGTGAATTGGCACCGATTCGGGACAGCACCGTCAGCAGCACATTCCGCTCCAGCGACTGTGCCTCGTCCACGATCACGAAGGCGTCGTGGAGGGAGCGGCCGCGGATGTGGGTGAGCGGCAGGACCTCCAGCATGCCGCGTGCGGTGACCTCTTCGATGACCTCGCGCGAGGTGACGGCCGACAGGGTGTCGAAGACGGCCTGTGCCCACGGGCTCATCTTCTCGGACTCGGAGCCGGGCAGATAGCCGAGCTCCTGCCCGCCCACCGCGTACAGCGGCCGGAAGACCATCACCTTCTGGTGCTGACGCCGCTCCAGGACGGCTTCCAGGCCCGCGCAGAGCGCGAGCGCGGACTTGCCGGTGCCGGCCCGGCCGCCCATCGACACGATCCCGATGTCCGGATCCAGGAGCAGATCGAGCGCGATGCGCTGCTCGGCGCTGCGGCCCTTGATGCCGAAGGCCTCGCGATCACCGCGTACGAGCCGGACGTCGCCCTCGGGCGTGACGCGGCCCAGGGCCTTGCCGCGCTCCGACTGGATCGTCAGGCCCGTGTGCACCGGCAGCTCGGCCGCCTCGGGAACGTAGGCGTGGCCCTCGTCGAAGAGGATGTCCACCTGCTCGCCCGCGAGGGTCAGTTCGGACATTCCGGTCCAGCCGGAGTTGCCCGTGATGGCGAGCTCCGCGCGGTACTCCTCGGCGAGGAGTCCGACGGAGGAGGCCTTGATCCTGAGCGGCAGGTCCTTCGACACGACGGTGACGTCGTAGCCCTCGGCCTGGAGGTTGCGGGCCACCGCGAGGATGCGGGAGTCGTTGTCACCCAGGCGGTAGCCGCTGGGCAGCACGCTGGGGTCCGAGTGATTGAGCTCGACACGAAGCGTCCCTCCGAGATCCCCGATCGGGAGAGGGGCGTCGAGGCGGCCGAACCTCACCCGGAACTCGTCGAGCAGGCGCAGTGCCTGCCTGGCGAAGTAGCCGAGTTCGGGATGGTGCCTCTTGGCCTCCAACTCCGTGACCACGACGATCGGCAGCACTACTTCGTGCTCGTCGAAGCGGTTCAGGGCGTTCGGGTCGGCCAGCAGGACGCTGGTGTCGATAACATAGGTGCGCCGGTCTGGCATACGGCGCTTTGTGCTGGTCACCACGGAAGGACGTACCCCCTCGGATGAGGTCGGGGAGCGACGGAGGAGATCTGGACCGGTCTGCGGCACCGATGCGCGGGCCGAAAACCGGCCCTCCGCTTCGTCCGTACTGACCGCACGGTCGGGCTGGTGCAAAGGGCCTCCCGGGCGGACGGCCCCGTGCCGTCCGCTGAGATCCGACACCCGTGATTCGGGCGTCGACCTGGAAGGGGTATGCCCTCGATCGCGCCGGGCCATGCCAAGAGACATGACGACGCGTTCGTAAACTCCAGATGACGCGTGTCCCGTACGACGTCCTGAGGCGACCTGCGGATCAGCCGCCGTAGCGGCGGTGTCGCGCCGCGTAGTCACGCAGGGCGCGCAGGAAGTCGACCTTGCGGAAGGCCGGCCAGAAGACCTCGCAGAAGTAGTACTCGGAGTGCGCCGTCTGCCACAGCATGAATCCGGACAGCCGCTGCTCGCCACTCGTACGGATCACGAGATCGGGGTCGGGCTGATCGCTGGTGTAGAGGTGCTTGCCGATGCGGTCGATGTCGACGGACTCGGCGATCTCCTCGATGGAGGAGCCCTTCTCGGCGGCTTCGAGGATCATCGAGCGCACGGCGTCGGCGATCTCTTGGCGGCCGCCGTAGCCGATTGCCACGTTGACCAGTATCCCGTCGACGTGCGCCGTGGACTCCTCGGCCTCCTTGAGGGCGTGCTGCATCCGGGTGGGCAGCAGGTCGGGCGTGCCCACGTGGTGGACGCGCCAGCGGCCGTCGGCGGCGAGGGTGCGAACGACGTCCTCGATGATGCCGAGGAGGGGTCCCAGCTCCTCCGGCGGGCGGCTGAAGTTGTCCGTCGACAGCAGCCAGAGAGTGACGACCTCGACGTCCGTCTCGGTGCACCAGCCGAGGAACTCCTCGATCTTCTCGGCCCCCGCGCGGTGACCGTCGACGGCGGTGGAGCCGGCGGCCTTCGCCCAGCGGCGGCTGCCGTCCACGATGACGCCGATGTGCTTGGGCACCTGGTCGTGGTCGAGGTGGCCTTCCACCCTGCGTGCATAGAACCTGACCAGCAGACGGCGCAGGTTGTCGCGCAGGTTCACGTGTTTGTCAGCCCCTCCGTGCAAATGGCGATCCCTCAGGGCCGACACCCTACCCCTGCTGGAATGCTGTGTTCCCTTGGGGTACAGGCCCTCCCGCGACGAAGCGCGGGGCTCTCCCATGAGTCGACTGTGCGCTGACGTAGCTTCGTGTCCATGAACGACACGTCTGTGTACCGCGCGGCGACGGAGCGGTACGACTCGATGGAATTCCGGCGCACGGGCCGCAGCGGACTGAAGCTGCCCGCCGTCTCACTCGGCCTGTGGCACAACTTCGGTGACGACCGCGGCCTCGAATCCCAGCGCGCTATCCTGCGCCACGCCTTCGATCTGGGCGTCACGCACTTCGACCTGGCGAACAACTACGGACCGCCTGCCGGCTCCGCGGAGCTCAACTTCGGCAAGCTGCTGAAGCAGGACTTCGCGCCGTACCGGGACGAGCTGGTCCTGTCGACCAAGGCGGGCTACCAGATGCACCCCGGTCCGTACGGGGAGTGGGGTTCCCGCAAGTACCTGCTGTCCTCGCTTGACGCCTCGCTGAAGCGGATGGGCGTCGAGTACGTGGACATCTTCTACTCGCACCGCTTCGACCCGGACACCCCGCTGGAGGAGACGATGGGCGCGCTCGCGTCCGCGGTCCAGCAGGGCAAGGCGCTGTATGTGGGGGTGTCCTCCTACACCGCCGAGCAGACCGCCGAGGCGGTCGGCATCCTGACCGGCATGGGGGTGCGTCCGCTCATCCACCAGCCCTCGTACTCGATGATCAACCGCTGGACGGAGGACGACTCCCTGCTCGACACGCTGGAGGCGGCCGGCATGGGCTGCATCTCCTTCGCGCCGCTCGCGCAGGGCCTGCTGACGGGCAAGTACCTCAAGGGCATCCCCGAGGGCTCGCGCGCCACCCAGGGCAAGTCGCTCGACCCGGGCCTGGCGGGCGACACGGATGTCGTACGCCGGCTGAACGGGCTGAACGACATCGCGGCCCGCCGCGGCCAGTCCCTCGCCCAGCTCGCGCTCACCTGGGTGCTGCGCGACGAGCGGATGACCTCCGCGCTCATCGGCGCGTCCAGCGTGCGGCAACTCGAGGAGAACCTGGCGGCGCTGTCGGCGCCGAAGCTGACGGGCGAGGAGCTGAAGGAGATCGACACGTTCGCGGTGTCGACGCCGGGGACGAACATCTGGGCCGGTCGGCGCTGAGTCACCGGTACTCCGGGATGCGGAACCGGGGGGCGCACGGGGGCGCCCGTCGGGCGGACCGGGTCCGGGCACAAAAAACGGGCCGGTCCGTGGGGGGGAGACGGACCGGCCCGAGGGGGGGTTTCCACCATAACCCTTCGTAAGTGATGCTGTGTGCATCGGCGTGCCACAACTACTCTCCGCAACCGTCTGGCAACGCCGAGCTGGACGCGGAAGCCCGGATTCAGGGCGTGATGATGGCCGAATCACGGCCGATTCAAAGGGATTCACCGGTGTTCGCGGAGGATTCGGAAAGATCCCGAGGATTTGCACACGGTTGTGCTTTCCTCCGCGACTCACCCGGGCGTACTCCGGGAGAGTGACGCCCGCGGGGAACGTCCGCTTGACGCCACCGCTAACTTCGCAGCCATGGCCACGTTCACCACTCCCGGGACATCCGAGCCGGTGCCACTGGAGTTCGCCGAGTCGGCGCGGGCCCGGCGACGCGGGCTGCTGGGGCGGGACGGCATCGAGGGGGCACTGCTGCTGAGCCCGGCGAGCTCGGTGCACACGCTGGGGATGCGGTTCGCGATCGACGTCGCACACCTGGACCGGGATTTCCGGGTTCTGGCGGTACGGACGATGCGTCCGGGGCGGGTGGGGCTGCCGCGACCGCGGGCCAGGCACGTCCTGGAGGCGGAGGCCGGGGTGATGGAGCGGTGGGGCATACGGCGCGGAGTGCGGGTCGCGGTCCAGTACCGGTGACCCGGCCCTGAGGTCGGCGAAACCACCTCAGGCCGCCCGGAGCAGGGGAACAGGCACCGCGCAGCCCCCTCCACCGCGCGGTGCCACACGCGCAGCTTTGCTCACGCGAATTCCCTTGGCCTGAACTTACGTGAGGCGAACAGACGAGGCGAGGCCGTCCCGGTAACGATGTGGAAACCCCGTGAGTCGTCCGCCACATCTCCGATACACCCGCGCTTCGACGCCTCAGTCGCCGCATGACCGTCGAATGACCGCTGCACGACCGCCGTACGTCCGTCATGCGGACGGACATCTCACGCAGACCGTGTTGCACCGCATGTTTTCGGTCAATCAGATCGGCGGTCGGTTTTCAGGCCCCCAGCGGACAGAATCCGACCTCTTTCGGATCTAGCGTCGCCCCATGACTGTGAAGATCACATGGACCGGGGCGAGCGCGCGGCGGCTGGAACGGCAGTCCCTGATCGTGCCCGCGGCGGCCGGCACCCCTGTCGCCGAGGTGGTCGGCGCGATGCTCGGCGCCCACGCGCAGGTGCTGTCGGCGGCCGAGGTGTCGGTGGGCGTGCGCACGGACGGGGTGACGCGGGCGGACGTACGGGCGGCGCTGTGGGAGGACCGGTCGCTGGTGAAGACGTACGGCCCCCGCGGGACCCTGCATCTGCTTCCCGCCGCCGAACTTCCTATGTGGAGCGCCGCGTTGGGGGCGATTCCGACCGGAGCGGGCCCGTTCGCGAGCGACGTACGGCTCAGCGGGGCGCGAGCGGACGAGGTGGTCGCGGCGATCGGGGACGCGCTGGACGGGGCCTGCCTGACCATCGACGAGCTGAGCGACGCGGTCGTGGCACGCACCGGGCCGTGGGCCGGGGATCTGGTGATGCCCGCGTTCCAGACCATGTGGCCGCGCTGGCGTCAGGTGATGCACCGGGCCGGGCAGCGGGGTGCGCTGTCCTTCGGGCCGAACCGGGGCCGCAAGGTGACGTACACGCGGCCGCCGCGCTTCGAACCGCTCCCGGCGGACGCGGCGCTCGGCACGCTCGTACGGCGCTATCTGCGCGCGTACGGACCGGCGACGCCGGCGCACTTCGCCAAGTGGCTGGCTGCGCCGCGGGGTTGGGCCAGGGAACTGTTCGCCTCGGCCGCTTCGGCCGGTGAGATCGACGAGGTCGAGTTCGCGGGCGGACCGGCCTGGGTGGCGGCCGGCGACACCGGCTTCCCCGCCGGGCCCGTGCGGGGGGTGCGGCTGCTCCCGTACTTCGACGCCTACGCCATCGCCGCCCAGCCGCGCGAGACGCTGTTCCCCGGGACGGCGTACGAGCGAGCCCTCGCGGGCGGTCAGGCCGGCAACTACCCGGTGCTCCTGGTCGACGGCGTGGTCGCCGGCGTCTGGCACCAGCGGCGCCAGGGGCGGCGCACGACGGTCACGGTGGAGCCACTGGGGCGGCTGACGGCGGCACAGACACGGGAGTTGGCGGCGCAGGTGTCTCGGGTCGGCGAAGTGCTGGAGGCGAAGGCGGAGTTGGTGATCGGGGAGGTGACGGCGGGGGCGCATGCGTGAGGGCTCGCGCGACTACTCGGTCCCTTCGTCGGCCGCCGGCTCGGCCGCCCGAGTGGGCTGTGCCGGGATCTGGGCTCGCCTGTCCGAGTGGGCAGGGTCGGTATTCGGGCTCGCGGGGGCGGGCGAGTTGGGTCGGCTTTCGGGCGGCTCGCTGGTCCAAGCGTGCCGGCGGCGGGATCGCGGACCCAGGTGGGCCGTGTCAGCTCTGCGGGCTCGCCGGTCCAGGGGCGGGGTGTGGCGGCTTTCGGGAACCGCGTGCAGGCGGGGTGAGTCTGTCTGCGGGTTCGCGGGGCCGGGTGGGTTGAGTCGCCCCGTGGGCCGCGGGTCAAAGTGGGCCTTGTCGGTTCCCCGGGATCGCGGGGCCGGGCGGGACCTGTCGGGTCTGCGGGCTCGCCGGTCTAGGCGGAGTGTGGCGGCTTTCGGGTTTCGATCAGGAAGCGGGTGCTGTGGGCTGTGAACGGGCCCTCGGTTTCGATGCGTTCGTGGAGGGCGCGGAGTTGGGGGAGGTACTGGTCGACGGTGAAGCCGGGGACCATCCAGATCACCTTGCGCAGGAAGTGGACGACGGCTCCGACGTCGTGGAACTCGATGCGCAGGCGCTCCGAGCGGAGGTCCACGACGTCGAGCCCGGCGGCCTCGGCGGCGGCGAGCGCCCGGTCGGGATGGCGGCCGTTCCTGACCTCGTCCGGTTGCGGGCCGACGAAGTACTCCACGAGCTCGAAGACGCTCGCCGGGCCGACCTGTTGGGAGAAGTAGGTGCCGCCGGGGCGCAGGACACGTGCGATCTCGTCCCAGTACGTGTGGACGGGATGCCGGCTGACGACCAGGTCGAAGGCCTGGGCCGCGAAGGGCAGCGGGGCGTCCTCCGGGGAGGCGACGACGACGGCGCCGCGCGGATGGAGGAGGGCGGTGGCCTTGGCGACGTTCGGCGGCCAGCCCTCGGTGGCGACGGTGAGCGGCGGCAGCTCCGGGGCGGAGGCGAGGACTTCGCCGCCCCCGGTCTGGACGTCGAGGGCGGCGGACGCCCGCGCGAGCCGCTCCCCCATGGCGCGCGCGTACCCCCAGGAGGGCCGCTCCTCGGTGGCCCGGCCCTCGAACCAGGAGAAGTCCCAGCCGTCGACGGACGCGGCCTCGGCCTCGGCGACCAGGGCTTCGAAGGTACGGCGGGCGGTGGTCATGTAAGGATCCTCCCCCGGGTGCGGGAGGGACGCGAGGGAATTTCTCCCTGCCGGGGGATGCCGAGCGGTGCCGACGGTCATGGCCGAGGCCGGGCGATCATGGCCGACGCCGGGCGCCGGTGGGCGTTGTCCGGCCTTGTCGCAGGCCGCGCCCACCATTCCGGCTCCGACCACCACGACATCGGTGGCCGCTGTTACGTTCCGGGCATGACGACGAATCCAGGGGCCGTCCGGGTGCCGTACACCGGTGGCGAGAAGGAGAGCCTGCACGCGAGCCTCAACCGACACCGGGACGCCGTGCTGTGGAAGCTGGAGGGCCTCGACGACGAGCGGCTACGGCGGCCGATGACCCCGTCCGGGACCAGTCTGCTGGGCCTGGTGAAGCATCTGGGGTCCGTCGAGTACGGCTGGTTCCGCACGACCTTCGGGTACGGGACCGAGCCGTTGTGGTTCGACCCGTTCGCCGGGGAGGACATGAGCGCCGACCAGGGCGAGACGACCGCGGAGATCGTCGACTTCTACGGCCGCGCCCGCACCGCCGCCGACGACACGATCGCCGAGCGGTCACTGGACGACCTGGGCACGTCCTGGAGCGGCGCGACGGTGTCGCTGCGGTGGGTCCTCATCCGGATGGTCGAGGAGACCGCCCGGCACGCGGGGCACATGGACATCGTGCGGGAGCTGCTCGACGGGACGGCGGGGGATCACCGGCCCGGCTGACTCCCCTCCGCGTGGAGGACGAGCAGGGGATGCTCGTCCTCACCGGGGCGGACCGTCTCGCTGAGCCGGAAGCCGTGTCTCTCCAGCAGGCGTACCGAGGCGGTGTTGCCGACGAAGGGATCGGCGTACAGCGGACGGGTCTTCTCCAACTGGAGGAAGAGCCCCAGGGACCGGGTGCCGATGCCCCGGCCCCAGTACTGACGGCCGAACCAGTAGCCCACGAAGCGCTGCCGGTCCCTCTCGTCCTGCCGGCCCGCCCACCACGCGACGATGCTGCCGGCCGTTTCGCCGCCGACGGTGACCGCCTGGACGAGGGCGGTGCTGTCGCCGAGGACGTTCGTGGCCCAGTGAGTCATGAACGTCTCCCGGTCCCGGGAGGGGAATCTCGCCCTCCGCACCGCCTCCGGGTCGAGCTGCTGCTCGTAGAACAGCTCCAGGTCGGTGTCCCGTACGTCCCTGATCCGCACCTCGTCGCTCATGCCGAGCAGTGTCGCACCGGGCACTGACAATCGGGCCGGCCTTCAGGGGACCAGCGGTCGCACCTCGTCGGCCACGAACCGCACGAACCCCTCGGGATCGGGTTCGTCGGCGGTCGGCTGGAGGATCACGGTGTCGGCGCCGGCGTCCGCGAGGCGCTGGACGGCCTTGGCGACCGCGTCCGCGTCACCGGCGACTCCGTGCTCGGGCAGCGCCGCCTCTCCGCCGGCCTCGATCTCGGCGCGCAGACGGGCGTCGGCGTCCGCGCCGGTGGCCGCGTGCAGGTAGACGACCACTCGGTGGTCATCGGTCCGCTGGGCCCGCGCCCGCCCCTCGTCGATGAGCAGGCGTGCCCGCCGTACCCCTTCGGGTGCGGTGGCGGCGGTGAGGATGGTGCCGTCCGCCGCCTCACCGGAGAGCCGGAGCGTACGGGGTCCGGTGGCGCCGGTGAGAACCTCCGGCACCGCGGTCGGCGGCCAGTCGAGGGCGACGCCGTCGAGCTTCACGTACCGCCCGTCCGCGCTGACCCGCTCCCCGCGCAGCAGCGCGCGCAACGCGTCGAGGTACTCGTGCAGGAGGGTCACCGGGGACTCGGCCCGCGCCCCGACCTGTCCCATCCAGTCCTGTACGCCGTGGCCGACGCCCAGAATCGCGCGGCCCGGGAACAGCCTGTGCAGGGTGGCGGCCTCCATCGCGGTGACGGCCACGTTGCGCAGGGGGACGGGGAGCAGGCCCACGCCGACCCGCAGCCGGTCGGTCCAGGCGAGCGCGGCCGCCGCCGCCGAGATGCCCCCTTCGAGGAAACAGTCCTCCCACAGCCAGAGTTCCTCAAGGCCCGCCTCGTCCGCCGCGCGCGCCACGGCACGCAGACGTTCGGGGGGCAGTTGAGGCCGGAACACCGCACCGAGTCCAGTCATAGGGCCTTCTTACCTGCGGTTGTCGCCGCGGACAACCGCTTTGCCCGCCCGGTCGCCGTGTCGGTCAGCTCTGGTCGCCGGCCGATACGCGCGGGAACGTGACCTCCACGCGGCGGTTCTTGCGGCGGCCCTGCTCCGAGGTGTTGTCCGCGATCGGGTAGTCCTCGCTGTAGCCGCGGACCTCGAAGGTCACGTCCATCGAGCCGAGGAAGGAGGCCAGTTGGTCGTGGACCATCTCGGCACGGTTCTTGGAGAGGGTGAGGCCGTGGCCGTACGAGCCGAGGTTGTCGGTGAAGCCGAAGACCCGGACGGTCGTCGCCTTCTGGGCCTCGATCTCGTCCGCGATCGCCTGGATACGGGAACGGGCCTCGGGGTTCAGTTTCGAACTGTCCTTGGGGAACAGGACCTCCGCCTGCAGCGCGAAGCTCACGTCCGAGTTCGTGTCCTCCCGCCGTTCCTCACCGCCGAGGTCCTCCACGACCGACTTGATGTCCAGCACCTTGGCGGGAGCCAGCGTCCCGCCGTCGGCGAGCTTCAACCCCGGGCTGTTGGGGTCCACTTCGGGAGGCGGCGAGGTGGTGACACTGCCCGGCGGAGCACTCGGGTCCCCTTCGTCGGCGTCCGCCGGGGTCCCGGTGAGGCTCAGCGTGGCCAGTACGACGAGAGCGGTGAACGTCGTCGCGACGGTGCGGGGTGGGAGGGCCATGGTTATTCGCCCTCGGTGAGTTGGATGGAGGCGGGGGGCATTCCGCCGACCTGGAAGGCGACCTCGGTGGTGTCCGAGGGAGGCGCCGGGAACTGGGCGAACCACTGGGTGGTCGCGCCCTGTTGGACGCCACCGGTGAACTGTGTGCACAGGCAGCGGCCGGAGGTGTCCCGGAGGATGAGGTACTTTTTCTTGCCTTTCTGGTCGATGAGGACGGCGCCCGCGATCGAGGCTCCGTTCTTCGACAATTCCCTCTCGTCACCGCGCCAGTTCCCCGCGATCCAGATACCGTCCGTGTTGTTCGTGACCGACCCCTCGACGGTCACGAAGCCTCCCTCGTCGCGCACGGCGGATGTGACGGCGAGTGTCAGGCCGTTCTCCCCCTTGACCTCGGCGAGTACCGTGTCCGCTGTTTCCGTCGACTCGTTTTCGCCGTCCCCGGTGCTCTTGCTGGGAGCCGACGAGGATTGGGAGGACGAGGTGCCCTTGTCGGACTGACCGTCGTCGCTCCCGCCGCAACCGGCCACCGTGAGGAGCAGCCCAGTCGCGATCGCCACCGCGCTCAGCGCCCTGCGGCCCTTCATGGTGTGCCGAAAGTCCATCGGTACAGCTTCCTCTCACTCGGCCAGTCGCACAGCGAACAGCACGGACGCGTCCGGGAGGTCGATCGGATCGAAATCTCCGGGATCGATGTCCACGATCTCGCCGTCACAATCCAGTTCGACGGGATTCGCGGGATCCGCGTCCAGATCGAAATCGCACCGCGGTTTGATGACGGCTGTGGCGTGGGCGCTGGCCTGCATACCCTCCGTGCCGGGAATGATCGAGTCACCGACCGTGTAGTTGGTCTGGATGTCCGCCCGGAACCCGGGAAAGCCGTTCAGCGTGACGAACTCCAGGCCCTGAACGGTCGAGTCGTTCGCGGCGGCCAGCGTTTGAGCCGCCCCCGCGGCACCCGCACCCGCGGGGTCGAGGTCGCCGTCGAGCCAGTCGAGCCAGTCGTCCTCCTGGCCGATGGCAACGCCCAGTTGGTCCACTATCTCGTCCCGCGCGTCCTGGGCGGCTGCCAACGCCGCAGCGTCCGCCGCGGACTGGGCACCATTGCGGGCGGACGCCGCTTGGGCGAACACGAAGAAGGCAAACGCGGCGAAAAGCAGAATCGCGGTCAGCCAGATGTAGATGGGAAGAGTCTGACCTCTGTCGTCCGGCAGCTGTACGGAGCTCAGCCGCCGATGACGTCGTTGACCGCGTTGAGTATCGCGGTCGAGATCAGGTTGTCCAGCCCGAGGCTGTCGACCAGCGTGAAGATCCCCGCGATGATGATCAGCAGGCCCGCATACTCCACGAACCCCGCCCCGGCATCCCGCCGCTCGTCCCGCATCCGGGAGACAACGGTCCGCGTCCACGCCTCGAACCTGCTCATCGTCACTGCCCTCCCAGGCGACGCCACAACTGCCAACCCGAGCACCGTACGTGAGAATCCGCCTACTGCGAGTGGGCCCGGGGGCCCAACTTCCGTGTAACGGCGGCTGTCGTGGGGTCACCCGGTCCACCCCTCCCGCGCCGTACCCAGCCAGTGGGCGATCGCTTCGCTGCGCGAAGAACTGTGCAGCTTTGCGAAGATGCGGTTGATGTGGTTCTTGACCGTCTTCTCGCTGATGAAGCAGGTGGCGGCGATCTGGCGGTTGCTCATGCCGGATGAGATGAGGTCCATTACCTCCACCTCCCTTGAACTCAGGCCGAAGGCGGGCTGATTGGGGGCGCGACGGCGGAGTCCCGTCGCGTGCGTGAGTCGAGCCTTTGACGACTGTGCCACAAAGGGTTGCAGATGCGAAGAGTTTTTGTTCGGTTCGTACGAAACACCGAGTGATTTCGTGAAAGTGGGTTGGGCGTACCTCAAGTTCCGTACGGCTGTGACCAGTTCGACGGCAGTGAACTCGCCATGGACCAGATAGCCGGTCGCGCCGCGGCGCATGGCCTCGGCCACGACCTCGGGTTCACGGCTGTACGTCAGCATCATCACGGGAGCGAGACGGGTCAGGCCGGGCAGAGCGGTCAGGCCGTCGGTGCCGGGCATGCGGACGTCGAGGAGCACGAGGTCCGGGGCGAGCCGGGCGGCGAGGGCGAGGGCCTCGTCGCCGTCGGCCGCCGCCCCCACGACCTCGATGTCCGGGTGGCCGCCGAGCAGCGCGGTGAGGCCGGCCCGGACGACCGGGTTGTCGTCGGCCACGAGTACACGAAGGGGCGGCGGGCCGGGAATTGCCTGGTCAGGCATGTGCGGCCTCCTGTCTGGGGGGTGTGGGGGCGCCGGGCGTGCCGGGGACGGCGACGGGGAGCGTCACGGCTACCTCCGCGCCTCCCTGTGGGGATGGGCCCAGCTGGATGCGGGCGTTCAGGGTCGCGGCCCGTTCCGTCATGCCCAGCAGGCCGAAATGGCCGGTTTTCGCCGCGTCCTGGAGCGTGGCGGCGGCGGGAAGGCCTCGTCCGTCGTCCTGGACGCGGATCGTGAGGTCGGTGTCGGAGGCTTCCAGCTCGATGGTGACGCGCTTCGCGTCCGCGTGGCGGTGGGTGTTCTCCAGTGCCTCGGAGACGATCGCCAGGACGTGGTGGGCCGTGGTGTCGGGGAGGGACGGGCAGCGCCCGCCCTTGTGGTTCAGGGATGTTCTGATCCGGGTGTGCGACTCGAAGTCCGCTGTGCGGACGGCGAGTTCGGTGACGAGGTCCGTGTGGTGGCGCAGGTCCGACAGGAGTGCGCGGGACTCCGCCGCCGCTCTGCGCGCCGCGTCCGCCACTGTCGTCGCCTGGCCCTTGAGCGCCTTCAGTGCCTTGGCCTCCGAGACATCCGGACCGTCCGGTCCCGCCGGTCCCGCCGGCCCCTCCGACCCCGCCGACGCGTCCGCCGACGCCGCCAGCGCCTCCGCGGCGAGGGCCAGCCCGTGCAGGGTCTTCGCGACCGAGTCGTGCATCTCGCGTGCGAGGCGGGCCCGTTCGGATTCCACGGCCTCCGCCACGGCCAGCCGGGAGGTCGCCTCGGACAGTGCCTGACTGGCCGTACCGAAGCGGAACATCAGGTTGCGGAGGGTGACTCCGATGATGCCGGCGCCGATGCAGAAGCCCGCGATGAGAAGGGTGTTGGCACCCGCTCCGGCGTGGTGTGCCCAGGCCCGGTACACGGTGAGCAGGACGATGAGTTGCAGGCCCGTGAAGACTCCCGAGCCGCGCCAGCCGTACAGGAGGCCCGCCAGGAGCGGGGTGCAGACCGTCGCGTAGGCGAGGGGGGAGGCCGGGGACGCGGTCAGGAGCAGGATCGCGCCGAAGCTAAGGTCCACGGCCATGAGGGTGGGGTGGGCGAGGAGGCGGGGGCCGAAGCGGTCCCAGTCGCGCAGCATGGCGTACGAGCACATGACGCCGAGGACCGCCGCGGCCAGTACGGCGTAACGGGGCGGGCCGTCCGCCGTGTTGGCCATCGCCACGGGCGCGCCGATCGCGATGGCCACGAGGCGTACGGCGAAGGCCTGGCGGCAGAGAGCCTGCAGGGCGTTCAGCTGGAGGCGGATGCTGCCGGGAGGCGGGGCGTCGTCCGCCAGATAACCGGCGCCCGTGCCCTTGGGCCAGCCCGTGCCCGCCCCCGCATCCCGCTGCCCGGCACCCTCGCAACCGGCGCCCCCGGACCCGGCACCCTCGTACCCGGCGCCCCCGGACCCGGCACCCTCGTACCCGGCGCCCCCGGACCCGGCACCCTCGTACCCGGCGCCCTCGCAACCGGCGCCCCCGGACCCGGCGTCCTCGCGCCTGACGCCCCGGGGCCCGGCGCCCTCGTACCCGCCGCCCTCACCCTCGACGTCCGGGTGACGGCGTCTGGCGCCCACGGTCCACAGTCGCGTCAGCCTCATGGTCATCATCGGCCCAGAATCGATCCGAAGTCGGTCCCCGACCCCAGGAACATGCCCGTCGCGATCAGGATCATCGTGGCCGGGAGCATGAAGACGAGGGTGACCATCGTCGCCTTGGGGATGGTCTTCGCGGCGCGGCGGCGGGCGTTCTGGGCGTCGGTCCGCCGCATGTCGTTGGCGAGCTGGATGAGGGTGTCGGCGATCGGTGAGCCGAGTTCCTCGCCCTGCTGCAACGCCGAGACGAACTGGGCGACCTGCTCCGAGGAGTTGCGCCTGCGCAGTTCGTCGAAGGCCTGGCGGCGGCTGACGCCGACGTCCATCTGCCGGAGTGTGATGCGCAGTTCGTCCGCCCAGGGTCCCTCGTACTTCTCGGCGACGCGGTCCAGGGCCTGGCGGAAGCCGAGGCCCGCCGAGACGACGACCGCGAGGACGTCGAGGAAGTCGGGGAGGGTGCGGTCGATGACCTCCTTGCGCTCGCGGACGGCCTGCCAGATCAGGCCGTCGGCGGCGGTCAGGCCGAAGGCCAGGGTCAGTGCGGCGAAGAGGAGTTGGCCGTTGGAGAGGAAGACGAGGGCGAGTACGACGCCGAAGATGCCGTACACCGCCCGGCGGGCCGCGTAGCGGTTGAGGGTCAGGCCGCCGGGGTTGCCCGCCATGTCGATGCGGCGGCGTTTGGCGTCGACGCGGCGCGGGCCCATCAGGCGCAGGACCGAGGGGGCGAAGCGCATGCCGAGGCGGTCGACGGCCGAGTCCGCCTTGGAGACGCGGGTCGCGCCGACCTCCAGGGCGAGTACGAGGTCGGAGGGCAGTTTGGCGTCGGCCCGGATCATGCGGATGCCCAGCAGGACGCCCGCGATCGAGGCGGCCATGACGAGGGCGAGCAGCAGCGGCGGCAACGTCATCCCTCCCTCACACTTCGATCTTGCCGAGACGGCGGATGACGAAGAAGCCGACGGTGTAGAGGCCCAGGGACAGCAGCACCAGGCCCTGGCCGAGCGGGGAGCCGGTGACGCGGGCCAGGGCCCCCTCGTTCGAGGAGTTGATCAGCACGAGTGAGCCGATGCCGAGGAACGGGACCGTGAAGGCGGTGGCGTTGACCTCGGAGAGCATGGTGCGCACCTCGCGGCGGGTCTCCTTGCGGTCCTCCAGGGTCTGGGTGAGGTTGCGGAGCGAGCTGACGACCGATCCGCCCGCCTTGTTGGCGAGGACGAGGGTGGTGACCAGGACGATCAGCTCGCGGGAGGGGAGACGTTCGGAGAGCTCGGCGAGGGCGTCCTCGACCGTCCTGCCCATCGTCAACTGGTCGGCCACATGAGCGAGTTCCTCGCCCGCCGGGGCCTCCAGCTCCTCCGCCGCCATCGCCAGGGCGGTACGCAGCGCCAGTCCCGCCGCCGTCGCGTTCGCCAGCAGGCGTGCCACGTCGGGGAGTTGGCTGATGAAGTCCTCGATACGTTTCTGGCGCTGCCAGTTGAGGAAGACCGCAGCGCTCCAGACGCCCAGGAGAGCGGCGATCGGGCCGAAGAAGGGAGCCAGGGCCGCTGCCGCGATCAGCCAGAGCGCCACCACCACGGCGGTGACGTAGGTGAAGAACTCCCCCGCCGTCAGATCGAGTCCGGTCGCCGAAAGACGCAGATGGATCGATCGGCCGACCCGGGTACGGCGCAGCCGTCGGTCGACACCCGCGAAGCGGCGTACCCGGCCCGCGGCGGTGCGCAGGGGGCCGGTGCTGGAGAGCCGGTCGACCAGTGCCTGGCGCTGGGCGCGTCCGGAGGCGTACGCGTGGACGCCCGCGACCGCGAGTGTGCCGCACAGGACCGTCGCGCCGAGGGCGAGCGGGGCGGAGTTGCTCATGGCTCACACCTCCTGAAGGTGATCACGGACCTCATCCGATGGCCTGCCTCGTGTTCAGTACGTCGTAGGCCTCGGCCACGCCGAAGGCGGGCGGCAGCGACTCACCCGCGACGTACAGCTTCTCCGCGACCGAGCGCGGGAGCGGGAGGTGCTCGAAGTAGCCGTGGACGACCCGGTCGGGGCCGACGGGGCGGGGGACGAAGCGGGTGACGGGCGCGATGCGGAACTGTTCGCGGCCGTGCGAGACCAGCAGCGCGATCTCCGTGACCTTGCGGGAGCCGTCGGCGTGCCGGGAGAGCTGGACGACGACCTCGACGGCCGAGTTGATCTGGTCCTTCAGCGCCTCGAAGGGGATCTGGACCTCGGACATCGAACCGAGGGTCTGGAGGCGCATCAGCGCGTCCTCGGCGGAGTTGGAGTGGACCGTGGCGAGGGAGCCGTCGTGGCCCGTCGACATGGCCTGGAGCATGTCGAGGGTCTCGCCGCCGCGGACCTCACCGACGATGATGCGGTCGGGACGCATGCGCAGGGAGTTGCGGACCAGGTCCCGGATGGTGACCTGGCCCTTGCCCTCGACGTTCGGGGGTCGGGACTCCAGGCGGATCACATGCTCCTGCTGGAGCTGGAGTTCGGCCGAGTCCTCGATGGTGATGATGCGTTCGTGGGACGGGATGAGCCCGGACAGCGCGTTGAGCAGGGTCGTCTTGCCGCTGCCGGTGCCGCCGCTGACGATGACGTTGAAGCGGGCCCGCACGAGGGCCGCGAGGAGCATGAGCATCTGCTCGTCGAGGGAGCCGAGGCCGATCAGCTCCGGCAGGGTGAAGGCCCGGGGGAAGCGGCGGATCGTGAGGGTCGGGCCGGTGAGGGCGAGCGGCGGGATGATGACGTTGACGCGTTCGCCGGTGGGGAGGCGGGCGTCGACCATGGGGTTCGACTCGTCCACGCGCCTGTTGACGGTGGAGACGATCCGCTCGATGGTCTGCATGAGCTGGTCGTTCGAGGCGAAGCGGAGCGGGAGTTGCTCGACGCGTCCCGCTCGCTCCACGAAGATCGAGTCGGGGCCGTTGACCATGATCTCGGTGATCGACGCGTCGGCGAGCAGCGGTTCGAGGACGCCGAGTCCCAGCGCCTCGTCGACGACCCGGCGGATCAGCTGGGAGCGTTCCGCGGAGGACAGGACGGGGCCCTCGCGGCTGATGATGTGGCCAAGGACGCGTTCCAGCCGCGAGCGGCGTTCCGTCGCGGCCAGGCTCGACATCTCGGCGAGGTCGATCTCCTCCAGCAGTTTGGCCCGGTAGACGGCGACGAGGTGTCCGTCCTCACGGGCAGGCCCTCCCTCGTCGGGGGCGGCGATACGGGAACGCAGGCTCATGGCTTCGGCTCCTCTCGTACGAGCGGTCAGTCGTCGGTGGGCATGGTCGCTTGGCGCGACATGGACACGTCGTCGAAGAGGGGGATCACGGAGGGGACGGTGACGGAGACGGTGGCGGTGGTGAGGTCGGGGCCCTCGGCAGCCGAGACGACCGGGTTGAGCCAGCCGCTCACAGCGGCCTGACCGGCCGCGTCGCCCGCGCCGCTGCCGTCCTGCGAGGCGACCCGCGCGGCGGCCCGCGCCCCGGAGCCGGCCTGGTTGATGCCGTACCCGATGAGGCCCAGCTGGACGGCGGCCATTCCGACCACCAGGAGGATGGGCAGGAAACCGACGAACTCCAGGATGGAGACGCCTCGGTCGTCACGGAGCCCGCGCCTCGGTTTCCGTACCCGTGGGCGTCTCATGGGAAGCCTCATCAGTCATCGCCCTCCAAGGCCGCGCCCGCCTCTCCATGCACCGTCCACCCGGCGTCGAACCCCGGGAAGAACAGCGGCACCTGGACGGTCACGTCGGCCGTCATCAGCGAACTGCCCGGAACGCAGCCGATCGTGGCGCCGCTCCAGGCGTTCGGCAGATGCTCGCTCCCCGCCGCCTGGCACGCCCCGGGATAGTCGCCGTTCACGGCGTACGCCGCCGTCGCCGCCCGGGCCGCCTCGTCCGCCGCGTTCCCGGCGAGGGAGTACGAGTAGCCGTACAGCACGCACTGCCAGAGGATGGTCATGACGACGAGCAACAGGGGGAACATCCCGGCGAACTCGAGGGTCACCGCTCCTCGGTCGCCGCCCTTGCGCCGGAGCACCAGCGCGCCGCGGTCCGTGGGCTGGGCCTTGCGTCGTCTGCCGCCGCCCCCGCCCTCCTGGCCGACGACGAGGCCGAGTTCGCCGGCCAGTGCCCACAGTGCCTGCTTCACCGTCGAGCGGGCGTCGAGGTCCTGGAGCCGGCCCGCGTCGACGACGGACTGGAGTTCCTTGAAGGCGGCGGGTACGGCGGCGCGGGCGACCCTGGTGCCGGTGACACGTTCGACGAGGGAGGGCTGGATCTCCGTACCGCGGGAGAAACGGTTGACGACGGTGGTCGTCTCCTCGGCCTTGCGGATCTGGAGGCGGTCCCACATGCGGATCATGCGTTTGGCGGCGCGCACGGCGATGACGTCGGGCGTGACCAGCAGCAGCGCGTGATCGGCCATCTCGATGGCGGCGGCGGTCGCGGAGTTCATCTGGGAGCCGCAGTCGACGATCACGACGTCGTTGCGGGAGCGCAGGGTGCCCAGGACCTGGCGGGCCACCCGGTCGGTGACCTCTTCGCCGCGCTCGCCCTCGGAGGGGGCGAGGAGCAGGCCGAGGCCGGTGTCGTGGATGTAGACGGCGTCCTGGAGTACCCGGGGGTTGATGTCGCTGATCCCGGCGAGGTCGGCGATCGATCTGCGGAACTGGACGTCGAGGTAGGAGGCCACGTCGCCGGACTGGAGGTCCAGGTCGACCAAGGCCACTTCACGCCCCGACGCCCGTGCGGCCAGGGCGAGTTGTACGGCCGTCACGGTCGCGCCGACGCCGCCCTTCGCGCCGGTCACCGTGACGACGGTGCCACCTGGCCCGGCGTACAACTCCGGTGTGCTGCTGCCCAGATGGCGGCGCATGCCGAGTGACCAGGCGGCGGCGGCCTGGACGCGTTCCGCGAGGGAGTCGTAGGCCAGCGGGAGGCCGACGATGCCGCGGGCGCCGGAGTCCATGGCGGCGGTGAGCACGGCGCTGCCGGTGTCGGCGGTGACGAGGACGACGCCGACCGCGGGAAAGCGCATCACCAGGTCCCGGATCAGCTCCAACGCCGGGACCGGGCCTATCCGTTCGTGGACGAGGACGACCTCGGGCAGCTCGTCCAGGGACTCCGCGGCGAGCCGGGCGAGGGTGTCCAGCAGGGCCGTCGAGTCGGGGACCGGCGGGGCCGGTTCGGCGTCGGCGAGCTGGCTCAGCAGGGTGGTGAGCGCGCGGGCGGAGTCTATGTCGCCGACGGCCGGCAGGATTCGGGTGGTCATCGGAGGCACCTGCGCCTCGTCGTCACGGCCCGGTCCGAGGTCGCCGACGCCATCCGCGGGATCGCCGACGCCAACTCCGCCGAAATCGGCGCTGCCTTCGCGGTCACCGACGCCCTCCGCGCGGTAGCCGACGCCGACTCCGCGGTCGCCGGCGCCGTCCTGGCAGTCGCCGCTGACGCCGTCTTCGCGGTAGCCCACTCCATCTGCGCGGTCGTCGCACGCGACGCCACGGATACCACGCCCGGCCTCCTGGTCGTCATGCCCGGCCTCCTACTTGTCCTCGTCGAGGGTGTACGTGCGGTCGCCGGGAGCGACGACGATGTCCGAGCCGCCCGCCACCAGGGCCAGCCGGACGTGTTCGGCGAACGACTCGGCGTACGCGACGCGTTGGGCGTCCGCGGTGCCGAGCGCGAAGGTGATGGGGACGGCCTGGGTGGCGGTCCTGCTGCGGTCGGCACTGGACTGGCCGGGGTCCAGCGCGGTGATCTTGCCGACGTCGATGACGCGGGCGTTCTCGACGATGACCTTGGACTGGTCGACGCCCTTGTCGCCCTCGGCCTCGAAGGTGGCGTAGATGTTGACCCGCGAACCCGGGTTGATCTTGCCCGCGACACCCGTCGACGCGTCGATGAGGATCGCGATCTCCTGCTGGCCCGTCTCCAGCGCCGGCCGGTCCACGATCATGTCGGTCTGGAGCAGGGAGCCCTTCTCCAACTGGGTGACCGCGATCTTGCCGCGGATCTGGGAGAGGTCGGTGACGGCCGTGGACGACAGCCACCGCTCGGGCATCTCGACCTTCTCGAACTGGTCGGCCGACAGGTTCTTGTAGGGCGCGATGTCGCCCTTCAGGCGGTACGCCGCCACCTCCGGGCCGACCTTGGAGTTCACGTCACGGATCACCGAGAGCACTGCGGCGAAGGCGCCCATGGCGCACAGGGCCGAGAGGACCAGCAGGATGACGCCGCGGCGCTGGCGTGAGTTCATGATCCGGACAACCTCGATCGTGGGGCGGAGACGGCGGGGTCGAGCGGTCGTACCTGGTGTTGCTCGGCGGTGCTTACGTGGCACCCGGGGGCAGGGCACGCACATGAGAGGCTGCCCGCGTGGGGGGAGCCGGAAGCTCGGATGAAGATGAAGGTGCCGACAGCGACGACCTCGTCACCGAACGCGACGACGGCACCGTCACCGGCTGGGACGAGGGCGGTGACAGCGGCGCCGCGCAGAACCCGCAGCGGTCACCGATGAGTTCGAGCCCGCACCAGTGGCACTGCTCCCGCCGGACGGACGACACGAGCTGGTAGAGCACGGACACGTCGTACAGCCCGGCCGCGAACTCGACGAGTTTGCCGGTCCCCCACCAGCGGGCCGACTCCGCCGGCAGCGGTACGTTCGCGACGCCCTGCACACGCCAGGCGGGCGCGAGCGTCTCGGTGACCCAGTCGGAGGGTGCCTGACCGGTGGCGGTGAGCAGCCGGGTGCCGAACTCGGGCCCCGCGAGCTCCTCCTGGCCGACGCGCACGAGCTGCGGTCGCGGATTGGCCAGTACGGCGAACTGGGCGCCCGGCACCCACGACTTGGCGTGGGACTTCAGGGACACCGGGATCCGGTCGAGCTTGGCGACCGAGCCGAGCAGGGCGCCCGCGTAGATGTAGTGGGCGAGCAGCCGGGCGGCGGAGGCGAGCACGCCGGGACTGAAGTCGCAGACCGAGAGCTGCCTCAACTGCTGGGCCAGCAGGGCCACTCCGAGCGGCGGCAGGTCGATGCCGAGCAGGGCGATGCGGTCGCTCTCCAGGACCGATCGGACGGTGCGCAGCCGCTGGGTCACCTCGTCGGAGGCGGAGGCCGGGGAGAGCGAGATGACGTACCCGTGCTGCTCGATGAGTGCGTGCATCCCCAGGAGGGAGCTTTCGAGGGTGTCGAGGGGCTGGACGACCGCGGCCGGAGTCTGCCGGTCGTTCGGTGGGAGCACCAGGTCGGGACTGGTGACGGCTATCGCGGTCGGCACGCTGCACACACCCCGTTCGCTGCGGCGGGCCGTTCACTGCGGCGGAGTGGTCAGCCACCGCCCCAGATCGCCCCTGTTTCGCCATGGACCATCACATATGGACACAGATCGCCACGGTGACGCCCTCCTGCATCAGCACCATATCCACGGCATGCCCGGCTCAACACCGACTTCGCGAGATCAACTCACGGAAGGTGCGGGCTTGATCAACGGAGAGTGAGAGGAATATGCCACAACTCGGCCCGGCGGCACGGGTGTTGGGCACCGGGGCCGAGCGTCGGCCGCCAGAGGTCTTGACAACCCAATTGGTCTGGACCAGCTTGTACCCCACGACGGTGGCCACCGTTCCGTATCCGCTCCCCGAATCTCTCCCCATCCCTCCCCCTCACCGGAGGTCCCAGTGGACCGCGTATCAGGCATGCCCGGACGCAGACGTACCTGGGCGGGACTCCTCGCCGCCGCCGTCACCGCTTCTTTCCTCACCGTCGCCGGCCTCGCCACCGATGCCTCGGCCGCGGACATCAACAACGCGAAGAACGCCGGCTACGAGTCGGGCCTGGCCAACTGGACGTGTTCGGCGGGCAGCGGCTCGACCGTCTCCTCGCCGGTGCACGGCGGCGCGGGCGCCCTGAAGGGCACGCCTGCCGGGCAGGACAACGCCAAGTGCACGCAGGCCGTCGCGGTGAAGCCCAACTCGACGTACACGTTGAGCGCCTGGGTGCAGGGCGGGTACTCCTACCTCGGCGTGACCGGCACGGGTACGACGGACGTGTCGACCTGGACGCCCGACTCGGCCGCCTGGAAGCAGCTGACGACGACCTTCACCACGGGGGCCTCGACGACCTCGGTGACGGTCTACACGCACGGCTGGTACGGGCAGGCCGCCTACTACGCCGACGACCTCTCGGTGTACGGCCCCGACGGCGGCGGGGGCACCGACCCGGCCCCGACGATCCCGGCGGCCCCGGCCGGTCTGGCCGTCTCCTCCACCTCGTCCTCCTCCGTCTCCCTGGCCTGGAACGCCGTGTCGAACGCGACCGGCTACAACGTCTACCGGGGGACCACGAAGGTCCTGTCGGTGACCGGCGCTTCGGCGACCGTCTCCTCGCTGGCCGCCTCGACCTCGTACACCTTCCAGGTCACGGCGACGAACGCGGCCGGTGAGTCGGCGAAGTCGGCCACCGTCACCGGCACGACGACCGCGACAGGCGGCGGTGGCGGCGGAACGCTGCCCAAGCACGCCGTGACGGGCTACTGGCAGAACTTCAACAACGGCGCGACGGTCCAGCGGATCTCCGCCGTCCAGTCCCAGTACGACATCATCGCGGTCTCCTTCGCCGACGCCACGACGACGCCGGGCGCGGTGACCTTCAACCTCGACTCGGCCGGGCTCGGCGGTTACACCGTCGACCAGTTCAAGGCGGACATCGCCGCCAAGAAGGCCGCGGGCAAGAAGGTCATCATCTCCATCGGCGGCCAGAACGGCACGGTGACGATCAACGACTCGACGTCCGCGTCGAACTTCGCCAACTCCGTCTACTCGCTGATGACGACGTACGGCTTCGACGGCGTCGACATCGACCTGGAGAACGGTCTCAACGCGACCTACATGACACAGGCGTTGAGGTCCCTCTCGTCCAAGGCGGGCTCGTCACTGATCATCACGATGGCGCCGCAGACGATCGACATGCAGTCCACGTCCAACGCCTACTTCCAGACGGCGCTGAACATCAAGGACATCCTCACGGTCGTCAACATGCAGTACTACAACAGCGGTTCGATGCTCGGCTGCGACGGCAAGGTGTACTCGCAGGGCTCCGTCGACTTCCTGACCGCCCTCGCCTGCATCCAGTTGGAGGGCGGCCTCGCCCCGTCCCAGGTCGGCCTCGGCCTCCCCGCCTCCACCAGCGGCGCGGGCAGCGGCTACGTCTCCCCCACCGTCGTCAACAACGCGCTGGACTGCCTCACCAAGGGCACCGGCTGCGGGGCCTTCAAGCCGTCCAGGACCTACCCGGACCTGCGCGGCGCGATGACCTGGTCGACGAACTGGGACGCCTCCGCGGGCAACGCGTGGTCGAACTCGGTGGGACCGCACGTGCACGCGCTCCCCTAGCACCGGTTCTCTCCAGTGGTCGAGGGCCGCACTCCCTGCCGGGGGTGCGGCCCTCGCCGTACCGAAGGCGCGGCTCCGCTAGGGCGCGAGCGGGCTGGGGACGGCTTCCGCGACCTGGCCGTTGCCGTCGGCGGGGCGCGGGAAGCGGTTGGTCGCGAAGACGTAGGCGGCGCCGGCCGTCAGCGGTGGGCCGCCGTGTTCCACGGCCACCCGGACCGTGCCGGACCGGTCGCCCTTGCGGCTCTCGCCGACCCGAACCCGGTAGAGGTCCCAGTCGAGGTCGTCGATGCTCTCGCGGCCGGTGGCCTCCAGGACCTCGGCGACGAAGACGTCGTCGGCGGTGTCGGTGACCTGCCGGGGGTCGGCGGGATCGTAGCCGGTCAGGGACTCGGCGGAGCCCGGCCGCCCGCCTCCCCCTGCCCGGTCACCGATCCAGCCGCCGCCGGCCAGCGCCAGTGTCAGCGCGGCGACGGCCGACAGCGCCGCGATACGGGCTCTCCTCATGTCCTCAGCCCCAGAGCCCGTGATAGTTCCGGCGGTCCTGCTTCGTGGGCCTGCCGTCCGCGGGGAGCCGCCCGAAGTCCGCGTCCATCAATGTCGCGTACCGGCCGGCCGACTTGTGGCAGAAGCCGAGGGCGTGGCCCAGTTCGTGCGCGGCCACCACGCGGCGGGCCCAGGTGTCGCCCCGCCTCCTGCCGTCGTCCAGGTAGGCCCGGTTGAGGTGGATGGTGTCGACGCCCGGCCGCGACGTCCATTTGCCGTAGACGTTCTTCCAGCCGGGGCCGGTGCGGTTCACGTCCCGCCAGCTCAGCTCGACGGGCGCGCCCGGACCGGCGGACCTGACGGCGACCTGGGTGAGGCTGCCGGCGGACCAGGCCCTGTTCGCGTGGGCGAGCGCGTCGTTGAACCTGGTCCCGTCCTCCCAGCGGACCTCCCACTCGTGGACGGACGAGCGGTCCCGGGAGTCCTTCCCGCCGTCGGCACACCCGGCCGGGGCCGCCGCGCGCCCGGGGTCCGCGGCCGCGGCGGGCTGGGGGACGGCGAGGAGGACGGTGGCCGCCACGGCGGCGGCTAGTCCGAAGTCTGACCTCATGACGATCAACCCTAGGCACCACCGGGCGGCCGCACCCCGCTCGCGACACCCAGGAGTGACCTCGAAAACGCGTCCGCACCGCCGGTCCACGGGTGCCACGGGCGACCGCCGGCTGAGGCCGCCGCCGTACGGATGAAACATTGTCGCCTCTACCGCTCCGCGTGCCTGCTCACCGCGTGGGACCCGGCGAGAAGAGCGACTCGGGCGCTCACGCCGGGGCAGCTGGAGGGGATCGCCACGGATGGAAACTGGCTGACGATCGACTGAGCCGGGCCGGACGGCGACCCGCGGTGTGAACCGGGCCCCGGCGGCCGAGCGTGCCGCCGGGCCCGAGGCGTACGCGCGTATACGGTCCCCCGTACCCGGGTGGCGCACTCCGCGCGGTGCGTCGCGTTCCCACACCCCCCGGCCCATTTTCGGCCGATTCCCGTTGCCGACCCTTGGCAGTGTCTTGACCTGACCATGCCAGGCCCCCACGATGAGCGCCACACCCGCACCAGGCACGTCGCACGGATCCACCCCCCACCGCTCCACTCCCCTCGTTCCGGAGATCCCGGAACGCCCGGAGAAACAAGGAGACTTCATGCGACTTCGCATTCGCGGCAGCGGCGCCGGACCCACCGGAAACAGACGCCGTCGCCGTACCGCCGCCTTCGCCACCCTGCTGGCGATCGCGCTCGCGGCCCCCCTCACGGCCACGGCCACCAACGCCACGGCCGACGGCGCCAAGGCCCCCGCGGCCGAGTCGGACCCCGTCCGCCAGTACGAGGTGCACACGCAGTCGGACGTCAAGTCCCGTACGGCGATCCAGCAGACGGGCGTGACCGTCGACGAGGTCGACCAGCACGGACTCGTCGTCTCCGGTCGCGCGGACCAGGTCAAGAAGCTGCGCTCGCTCGGCTACGAGGTCTCGCTGCTCGGCTCGGCGCCGGACCGCTCCAGCGCGGCCGACGTCGGGGTTCTCGACTTCCCCTCGGCCGACTCGGGGTACCACAACTACGCGGAGATGACGAGCGACATCAGCTCCGTCATCGCGCAGTATCCGACCCTGGTGAGCCAGCGGGTCATCGGCACCTCGTACCAGGGCCGGAACATCGTCGCCCTCAAGATCAGCGACAACGTCGGTACGGACGAGGCCGAGCCCGAGGTGCTGTTCACCCACCACCAGCATGCCCGCGAGCACCTCACCGTCGAGATGGCGCTGTATCTCCTGAAGGAGCTGACCTCCGACTACGGCACGGACTCCCGTGTCACCAGCATGGTCAACTCCCGCGAGATCTGGATCATCCCGGACCTCAACCCGGACGGCGGCGAGTACGACATCGCCAGCGGCGCCTACCGCTCGTGGCGCAAGAACCGCCAGCCCAACTCCGGTTCCTCGTACGTCGGTACGGACCTGAACCGCAACTGGAACTACCAGTTCGGCTGCTGTGGCGGCTCGTCGGGGTCGACCTCCTCGGAGACCTACCGCGGCGCGTCCCCCGAGTCCGCCCCCGAGGTCAAGGTCGTCGCGAACTTCGTCCGCAGCCGGGTCGTCGGCGGCGCCCAGCAGATCAAGGCGGGCGTCGACTTCCACACGTACAGCCAACTGGTGCTGTGGCCCTACGGCTACACGACCGCCAACACCGCGACCGGCATGACACTCGACGACCGCAACGCCTTCGCCGCGGTCGGCGGGAAGATGGCCGCCAGCAACGGCTACACGCCCGAGCAGGCCAGTGATCTCTACATCACGGACGGCTCGATCGACGACTGGCTGTGGGGCAACCAGAAGATCTTCTCTTACACCTTCGAGATGTACCCGTCGTCCGCCTCCGGCGGCGGCTTCTACCCGCCCGACGAGGTCATCGTCCGGGAGACGTCCCGCAACCGGGACGCGGTGCTGCAACTCCTGGAGAACTCCGACTGCATGTACCGCTCGATCGGCAAGCAGGCGCAGTACTGCGCGTGAGCGCTCCGCTTCGTTCACGGGTGAATGAACGAACCTGAGGTTGGCGGGGAACTGCGGGCCGTACGTGGCCGTTCGCGCAGTTCCCCGCGGCCCTTAAGCGGAGCTGTTCTCGCTGTCCGTGTCGGCGTCCTCGCCATCCTCGCCGTCCTCGAAGTAGGCGTCGAGGACCGCGTCCAGCTGGGTCTCCCACTCCTTGAAGCGGGCCCGGGCCTTCGCCTCGATCTCGATGGGGTACCAGCGGCGGTCCGGCGTGTGCACCGTGATCGTGAACCGCTTCCCGAAGCGCGGCGACTCCGTCTCGACGGCGCCGATCTCCTCCCAGCGGAACTCGGCCTGCTGGTCGTCCAGACGCAGGTGTACGCCACTGTGGTCGGCCTTGATCGAGGCGCGCCGGTCGGAGGCCTCGAACACGGGACCGTCGGCGTCCGCGTCGGCTTCCTCGGAAGCCTCGGCGTCCGACTCCGTCCCGCTCTCGGTCTCCGCGTCGGACTCGTCGTCGGACTCGGCATGCTTGGAGGCCGCCTCCTCGGAGACGGCCTCCTCTGCCTTGATGTCCTCGACGTCCTCGGCCTCGGTCTCGGCGTCCTCGCCCACCGAGTCCTCGGTCTCCGAGTCCTCTGCGGCCGGGGCCGGCTCCGCGGGCACGGGTGACGTGAGCCCGGGGACGTACGCCGGGTCGACCGCGGCGGCATCCAGGGGCTGGCTCTTCGAACCTATGCGCTGCTCCACAGCGCGAAGTATGGTCGACGATCCTGTGTCAGGAACAGCCAGCCCCTACATAGCCGCAAGGCCGTTATACGAAAACAGCTGTTATACGAACAGGCTCACTACGGCCGCCACCGCGAACCCCGCGACGGACAGCACCGACTCCAGGACCGTCCAGGTCTTCAGGGTGTCGCGCTCGCTGATGCCGAAGTACTTCGCCACCATCCAGAAGCCGCCGTCGTTGACGTGCGAGGCGAAGATCGAGCCCGCCGAGATCGCCATGATGACCAGGGCGACGAAGGCCTGGGAGTGGTCGCCCTCGGCGAGCAGCGGCGCCACGATGCCGGCCGTCGTGACGATGGCGACGGTGGCCGAGCCCTGGGCGACGCGCAGGACCACGGAGATCAGGTAGGCCAGCACGAGCACCGGCAGGCCGACGTCGTTGAAGGTGTCCGAGAGGGCCTGGGCGACGCCGCTGGCCTTCAGCACGGCGCCGAAGATGCCGCCCGCGCCGACCACGAGCAGGATGTTGCCGACCGGCTTGAGCGACGAAGTGGACACCGTCTCAAGGGACTTGCGGGACCAGCCGCGCCGGATGCCGAGCAGGTAGTAGGCGAGCAGCAGGGCGATGGTGAGGGCGACGAAGGGGCTGCCGAAGAACTCGATCACCGAGCGGAGGGTGGAGGGGTCGAGCGCGATCGAGGAGAACGTCGCCGCCAGGATCAGCACCAGCGGCGTACCGATGATGCCGAGGACGGTGCCGAGCGGTACCGGGCTCTCGCGCGGCTCGACGCCGGAGGCCCGCTGCTCCTCCCGCACGGCCAGCTTCGCCTCGGCGGCGGCCTCGACCATGTCCTGCGGTACGGCGACGAAGATCCGCTTGCCGATCCAGGCGGAGTAGACCCAGGCGGCGAGCACGGCGGGCAGTCCGCAGACGATGCCCATGAGGATGACCCAGCCGAGGTCGACGTGCAGGAGGCCCGCCGCGGCGACCGGGCCGGGGTGCGGGGGCAGGAACGCGTGGGTCATCGACAGGCCCGCGAGCAGCGGCAGGCAGTAGAGCAGGATCGACTTGCCGGAGCGCTTGGCGGCGGCGTAGACGATCGGCGCGAGGACGAAGATGCCGACGTCGAAGAAGACCGGGATTCCGAAGATGAGGCCGGTCAGGCCCATGGCCAGCGGTGCCCGCTTCTCGCCGAAGAGGTTCAGCAGCCGGGAGGCCAGCACCTCGGCGCCGCCGCTGACTTCGAGGATCGCGCCGAGCATGGTGCCCAGGCCGATGATGATCGCGACATGGCCGAGGATGCCGCCCATGCCGGACTCGATGACGGAGACGGCCGTGGACCGCTGGACCGTGCCGAAGAGTTCCGTCACCGACAGGCCGGCCGACAGGCCGACGGCTATGGAGACGGCGAGCAGCGCCACGAAGGGCTGGAGTCTGAGCTTGATGATGAGGACGAGCAGGAGGGCGATACCGAGGGCGGCGACGGTGAGCAGCCCGGCGGTGCCGTCGATGAGGAGGAGCAGGCCGCCGGTGTGGGGTGGGGTCTCGGGGACGGGGGCTGTGGCTGTGGCTGTGGCTGCGAGCGGATGGAAGCTCAAGGGGGACCTCTTCTTGAGGGCATCGTGCTTTCGGGCAGGGCGAATCGCGGGGCGGCGCCGCAGGGGTGACGGGCGCTGCCCCGTGACGACGTACGGGGTGCGGGTGTGCGGTGGGAACGAGCCTCAGCTCACGGCTGGGTCAGCCGAGTACGGCCAGGGCGTCGATCTCGACGAGGAGTCCGGCCGGCAGGCCGACGTAGACCGTCGTGCGGGCGGCGGGGGGCGCGGTGAGGCCCTGCTCCTCGAAGTAGGTGTTGTAGATGCCGTTCATCTCGGCGAAGTGGTCCACGTCCGTCAGGTAGACGCGGATCATCATCACGTCGTCCCAACTCGCGCCGCCCTCTTCGAGGATCGCCTTGACGTTGGCGAGGGTCTGGAGGGTCTGCTCGCGCAGGCCGGGGCCGGCGGGCGTGGGCGGCTCGCCCTCGACGACCGGGAGGAAACCGACCTGCCCGGCGACCTGGAGGATGTTCCCCTTCCGCACGCCGTGCGAGAACCTGGCCGGCGGAGTGGTGTGCGTCTTGGGGGTGAGGGCGGTCTTCTCAGTCATGCCGTGCTCATTCCTTCGGGGCTTCCTTGGCGGGGGACTTGCCGGAGTACTCGCGGCTGATGGCGTCGGTCGTACGGCGCACCAGCGGGAGCAGGGTGAGGAGTTCGTCGGCGGTGACGACGACGTTGGGGGCGGAGACGGACATCGCGGCGACGACCCGGCCGTCGGTGCCGCGGATGGGGGCGGCCACGCAGTTGATGGACTCCTCGTGGCCGCCGAGGTCGGTGGCCCAGCCCTGTTCCCTCACCGTCGCCAGCTCCTTGAGGAAGGCGGTGGCGTTGGGGATCGAACGGGCCGTGTACATGGGGTAGTCGAGCTTGTCGGCGAGCGCGCGCCGGTCGGGCTCGGGGAGGTCGGCGAGGAGCAGCTTCGCGACGGCGGCGACGGTGATGGCGACGGGCTTGCCGATCCGCGAGTACATCCGGACCGGGTACCGGCTCTCCACCTTGTCGATGTAGAGGACCTCGTTCTCCTCGTGCACGGCGAGGTGGACGGTGTGCCCGCACTGTTCGTTCAGCCGTACGAGGTGGGGGTGGGCGATCTCCCGGATGTCCAGGTTCTCCACCGCCTCCTGGGCGAGGGCGAAGAGGCGGGCGCCGAGGCGGTAGCGCTGGTCGGACTGGCGGTAGACGAGGCCGTGTTCGTGGAGCGTGCGCAGCAGGCGGAGCGCCGTGGACTTGTGCACGCCGAGCCGGTCGGCGACCTGCCCGAGGTCGGCGGGGCCCTCGGCGAGCAGCGGCAGGATGCTCAGCGCTCGGTCGACGGTCTGGCTCATGGGGTACGTACCTCCTCGTCGGCCCGCGTGTCGGCTTCGGTCCAGCCGGGGCCGAGTCGAAGTGTCTCCCACGCCCGGTCGTCCAGAGCGGCCAGCCGGTCGGCGTGGTCGCGGGAGGGCGGCGCGGCCAGATCGCCGGGGACGGTGAGGGCGGCCGCCGCCATGAGGTGGCCGTGCCGGAGCCGGTCCTTGGCGGGGAGCCCGCGCAGAGCCGCGGAGAGGAACCCGGCGGCGAAGGCGTCTCCGGCGCCGACGGGCGCGACGACGTCCACGTGGACGGAGGGGACGAAGGTGGCCCGGCCGCCGTCGAAGAGGGTGGCGCCCCGGACGCCCTGCTTGACGACCAACGTCCGGGGTTCGGGCAGCGCGGCGCGGATCGCGTCGGGGCCGCCGGTGACGCCCCAGGCGTCCTCGGCCTCGTCCTCGCCGACGAACACGAGGTCGCTGCCGCGGGCCAGTTCCAGCAGGACGGGGCCGGGTTCCTGGCGGTCCCAGAGGTTGGCCCGGTGGTTGATGTCGAAGGAGACGAGGGGGCGGCCGGGGCGCTGGGCGGTCAGCTCGCGCAGCAGGGCAAGGCAGTCGTCGGAGAGGGCGGCGGTGATGCCGGAGAGGTGCAGCACGCGGGCGGACCGGATGGCGTCCAGGTCCAGGTTGTCCACAGTCATCGCGGAGGCGGCCGAGCCGGCCCGGTAGTACGCCACCTCGTGCGCGTCGGTCGCCCGGTCGCCCGCCGTGCGGAAGTAGATGCCCGTCGGACGCGCGGGATCCCGTCGTACGCCGGAGGTGTCCACGCCGTACGAGGCGATCGCCTCCACCAGGTGATCGCCGAACCCGTCCGCACCGACCCTGCTGACCCACCGCACGGAGTGCCCCGCGGCGGCGAGGACGCAGGCCACGTTCGACTCGGCGCCGCCGATCCCCCGGGTGAAGGAGGGGACGTCGGCGAGGCGTCCGGGCCGGGAGGGAAGGAACGTGACCATGGACTCGCCGAGTGCTACGACGTCGAAGGCATCGTGGGGCATGACACGTGCGGGTCCGCTGGTGGTCACGGTGGTCCGGGCTCCTCGCTGCTCTCGCGGTCAACGGCATCGGTACCGGCCTGGACACCGGCACCGTTGACCCTGCGTTGGCTGGGATGTTAGACAGCAGTAAGCGACATACGCAATGACCGTTGCAGACAGCGCAACGGGTCGTCTCATCAGGGAAACAAGGAGGCCCCATGGGCGCCGACACCGCCGCCGCACGGCTCACCGCTCTCTCGGCGGACCGCGTCGACCTCCGTTTCAAGGGCCTCCCCCCGGACGCCGACGGCCTGACCGTGGGAGAGCTCGCCGCGCAGCGCCGCAACCTCTTCACGGACGGCTTCACCACCCCCGTCCTCGCCCTCTCCGCCGAGCGGCTGGCCCACAACCTCACGCTCATGGAGACCTACGCGACCCGCCACGGCCTCGCCTTCGCCCCGCACGGCAAGACCTCCATGGCCCCCCAGCTCTTCCGGCGGCAGATCGAGCACGGCGCCTGGGGCATCACCCTCGCGGTCCCCCACCAGGTGCGGGTGGCAAGGGAGTTCGGCATCGACCGGATCTTCCTCGCCAACGAACTCGTCGACGCGTCCGCCCTGCGCTGGATCGCCTCCGAACTGGCGGCGGACCCGGACTTCCGCTTCGTCTGCTACGTCGACTCGGTGGCCGGCGTGGAGCTGATGGACGCCGCGCTCCGGGGCGGCACCCGCCCCGTGGACGTCGTCGTCGAACTCGCGGCCGGCGAGGGCGCCCGTACCGGCGTCCGCAGCGAGGCGGAGTGCGCGGCGGTCGCGGACGCGGTGGCCGGGGCGGCGACACTGCGTCTGGTGGGCGTGGCGGGGTACGAGGGCGAGGTCCCGCGGGCGGACCCCGAGCGGGTGCGCACGTGGCTACGCCGGCTCACCGCGCTGGCGGCGGACTTCGACAAGGCGGGCCGGTTCACGGACGCCGACGAGATCGTCGTGAGCGCGGGCGGCAGCGCCTGGTTCGACGCGGTGGCCGACGTGTTCACGGAGATCCCCGAACTCTCGCTCCCCGTACTGAAGTTGCTCCGCTCCGGCGCGTACGTCTCGCACGACGACGGCCACTACCGCAAGCTCACGCCCTTCACCCGGGTCCCCGAGGAGGGCGCGCTGCACCCCGCCTTCCGGCTGTGGGCCCAGGTCGTCTCCCGACCCTCCCCCGACCAGGCCTTCGTCAACGCGGGCAAGCGGGACGCGGCCTACGACCTGGATCTGCCGGAGGCCCAGGTGATCCGCCGCGACGGCACCGACCGCCCGGCCACCGGTGTCACTCTCACCGGGCTCTCCGACCAGCACGGCTGGCTCGCCACGGCCCCGGAGGCGGATGTCCGGGTCGGCGACTGGCTGGGCATGGGGCTCTCCCACCCCTGCACGTCCTTCGACAAGTGGCAGCTGATTCCGCTGGTGGAGGCGGACGGCACGGTCGTCGACTACATCCGTACGTTCTTCTAGACATCACGGGACCAGGCTTCTAGACATCACGAGACCAGGAGACCGCTGTGATGGATCTCGTCATCCGCGACGCCGACGTCGTCGACGGCACCGGGGACCCCTCCTACCGCGCCGACGTGGGCATAGAGAACGGTGTGATCACCACGGTGGTCAAGGAGGGCGCGGCGGCCGGCTGTCTGCGCCCGGTGGCCCGCCGCGTCGTGGACGCCGAGGGCCTCGCCCTCTCCCCCGGGTTCATCGACATGCACGCCCACAGCGATCTCGCGCTGCTCCGCGACCCGGATCACAGCGCGAAGGCCGCGCAGGGGGTGACCCTCGAGGTCATCGGCCAGGACGGCCTGTCGTACGCCCCGGTCGACGACCGCACGCTCGCCGACGTCCGCCGGGCGATCACCGGCTGGAACGGCGACGGTGCCGACATCGACTTCGACTGGCGCTCGGTGGGCGGGTATCTGGACCGGCTCGACCACGGCTTCGACGGCCAGGGCATCGCGGTGAACGCCGCCTACCTCATTCCGCAGGGCACCGTACGGATGCTCGCCGTCGGCTGGGAGGACCGGCAGGCGACGCCCCGGGAGCTGGACCGCATGCGGGAGTTGGTGGCCACCGGAATGCGGGAGGGCGCCGTCGGCATGTCCTCCGGGCTGACGTACACCCCCGGCATGTACGCCAAGGACGCCGAACTCACCGAACTGTGCCGGGTGGTGGCCGAGCACGGCGGCTACTACTGCCCGCACCACCGCTCCTACGGCGCGGGCGCCCTGCGCGCGTACGAGGAGATGATGACCCTCACCCGCGAGGCCGGCTGCCCGCTCCACCTCGCCCACGCCACCATGAACTTCGGCGTGAACAAGGGCAGGGCCCCCGACCTGCTGGCCCTCCTGGACAAGTCGCTCGCGGAGGGCGCCGACATCACCCTCGACACGTACCCGTACACCCCCGGCTGCACAACCCTGGTGGCGATGCTGCCGAGTTGGGCGGGCGAGGGCGGTCCTGAGGCGATCCTGGCCCGCCTCAGGGACGACGGGACGGCCGAGCGCATCCGGCACCACATGGAGGTCGTGGGCGCCGACGGCTGCCACGGCGTGCCCATCGAGTGGGACACGATCGAGATCTCGGGGGTGACCGACCCCGCGCTCGCTCCCTATGTGGGCAGCACCGTCCGGGCGTCCGCGGACCGGCGTGGCGAGGCCCCCTGGGTCACCGCCCGCCGGCTGCTGATCGCCGACGGCCTCGGCTCGACGATCCTCCAGCACGTCGGCCACGAGGAGAACGTCCGCGCGATCATGCGGCACCGGGTGCACACCGGCGGCTCCGACGGCATCCTGCGGGGGGACAAGCCGCACCCCCGCGCGTACGGCACCTTCCCGCACTATCTGGGCCGGTACGCGAGGGAGTTGGGCGTCCTCTCGCTGGAGGAGTGCGTCGCCCACCTCACCGGCCGCCCCGCGGCCCGGCTGCGGCTGCCCGACCGCGGGCTGGTCCGCGAGGGCTACCGCGCCGACCTGGTCCTCTTCGACCCGGCCACGGTGGCCGCGGGCTCCACCTTCGACGCGCCCCGCACCCTCCCCACCGGCATCCCGCACGTACTCATCGACGGGCGCTTCGTGATCGAGGACGGGCGCAGGACGGACGTACTGGCGGGGCGGTCGGTCCGCGGGACCGCCGCATGACCGTCCGCCCCGCGCCCACCGGCTACGGCTTGGGCAGGGTGCACCCGCTGCGGGTCAGGTCGAGCTTGTTGTCCAGCCCGAAGCACGGGACGATCTGATAGGTCTCCTGGGCGTAGTTGATGCCCTGGCGGACGGTGACGGTGCCGCTCGCGTCGACCTCACAGGGGTTGTTGACGGTGCAGCTCGCGCCGCTCTCGTTGCCGGTGTTGTTGACGGCGACGACCTTGCCGGTGGCGTTGTCGATGACGGGCGAGCCCGAGGTGCCGCCGATGGTGTTGCAGGCGGAGGTGTAGCGGACCGAGTCCTTCCAGGTCCAGGAACCCTCCTTCAGGCGGTAGACGAACCCGTCGATGTTGCAGGTGTAGATCCGCTTCCAGTACCCGGAGACGACCTTGATGGCCGTACCCGCCGTGGGATGCGCGGCGTCCAGCGTCAGGGCGCTGATGCCGTACGAGCTCTGGATCTGCGCGTACGTGCTGGTGAGCTGGTAGATCGAGACGTCGGTGTCGGTCATCGTCCCGTACGCGATCTTGCTGGCGCGCAGGGTCGCGACCCTCGTTCCGGCGGAGTTGAGCAGGCCGAAGGTGCGGGTGGAGGCGCGGTCGACGATGACCTGGCCGGCCGTCGGCATGCCGGTCTCCAGGCAGTGGCCGTTGGACAGCACGAGAGCCGGGTCGTCGGCCTCGGAGGCGGGCATGCGGACGACCGAGCCGGAACAGTTGCTGAGCGCGACCGTGCCGGCGAAGTCGACGGCCTGGATCGCGGGAGCGGCGGCGCTCTCCGCGGACACCGGCGCCGTCACGGACTTCGGCTGGGTAGCCGGTGCCGCGACCGCGGGTGCCGCGCCCGCCCCGGCGATCACCAGGGCGAAGAGCGCGGCGACGAGAGGCTTTCTCATGTGGGGTCCCCTCTTGCGACGTGGGTGACCGGAGGTCTTCCGGTCACCTTCTGTTTTGTCATGCGCATTGTGAATGGAGCGCCCAGAGGGGACAAGGAGCTGTTTCCGGCCTGCGATCCGGTCCGCAAACCGGCCTCCACGACGGCCGGCGCCGCGCGCGGCCCGGCGAAATCGGAGCAAAACACCCTGTCTCACGTGGTGGAAAACACGCGCAGCCGGGCGTTACCCGGCCGTAAGCTCACGGTCATGCAGGTGATCCAGTCGACCAAGCTCGCCAATGTCTGTTACGAGATCCGGGGACCGGTGCTCGAGGAGGCGATGCGGCTGGAAGCAGCAGGGCATCGGATCCTCAAGCTGAACACCGGGAATCCGGCGGCGTTCGGCTTCGAGTGCCCGCCCGAGATCCTCGAGGACATCCTGCGGAACGTGTCGTCGGCGCACGGCTACGGCGACGCGAAGGGCCTGCTCGCCGCGCGCCGGGCGGTCGTGATGCACAACCAGACCCTGGGCATAGAGACGGACGTCGAGCACGTCTTCATCGGCAACGGCGTGTCCGAGCTGATCGTGATGGCGATGCAGGGGCTGCTCGACGACGGCGACGAGGTGCTCGTACCGGCGCCGGACTATCCCCTGTGGACCGCGGCGGTGTCACTGTCCGGCGGTACAGCGGTGCACTACCGCTGCGACGAGCAGTCGGACTGGATGCCCGACCTCGCGGACGTGGAGCGGAAGGTCACCGACCGCACCAAGGCCATCGTGATCATCAACCCGAACAACCCCACGGGCGCCGTGTACGACGACGCGATGCTGCGCGGGCTGACCGACATCGCCCGCCGCCACAACCTGCTGGTCTGCTCCGACGAGATCTACGACAAGATCCTGTACGACGGTGCCACGCACACGGCGACCGCCAAGATCGCCCCGGATCTGCTGACGCTCACCTTCAACGGGATGTCGAAGGCCTACCGCGTGGCCGGGTACCGGGTCGGGTGGATGTCGATCTCGGGGCCGCGCGCGCACGCCGACTCCTATATCGAGGGGCTGACGATCCTCGCGAACATGCGGCTGTGCGCGAACATGCCGGGCCAGCACGGGGTGGTCGCCGCGCTGAGCGGGCGGCAGACCATCAACGACCTGGTCCTGCCCGGCGGGCGGCTCAAGGAGCAGCGGGACGCGGCGTACGACCTGCTGACGCAGATCCCCGGCGTGAGCTGCGTGAAGCCGAAGGGGGCGCTGTATCTCTTCCCGCGCCTGGACCCGCAGGTCTTCAAGGTCAAGGACGACCGGCAGCTCGTTCTCGACCTGCTGCGGCGCGAGAAGATCATGGTCGTCCAGGGGACGGGCTTCAACTGGCCCGAGCCGGACCACTTCCGGGTGGTCACCCTGCCGACGGTCGGGGATCTGACCGACGCGGTGACGCGGATCGGGAACTTCCTGGACGGCTACAGCCAGCCGTGACGACCACGCCGGGCGCGCCGCCGGACCTCGGCGCGCGCGCCGGGCCGACCCGCTCTGTACGCCGGGCCGACTCCGCCATACCGTCCGGCCGGTCACGCTGCGCGCACACTTTGACCGGTTCTGCGACCTGGCTCAACTTTAGACCGAATCCAAGCTAGGATGGTTTCCTGTCAGAGCACAGGAGGCCGTTCCATGTACGAACCGATCCGCACCAAGTCGGTCCATTCGACGGCCGGCACCACCTCGGACTTCCCTCATCGGTCGCGCGAGGAGGAGCTGGACATCCAGCTCGCCGGCCATCTCGCGGCGCTGCTCGCGGTGACCGACGAGATCCGCGCGTCCGCGCCGTCCGGCGACCTGGACGCGGCGGCCGAGCGGCTCGCCTCGCAGGTGGCGCGGTTGCGGGACGGAGCCGCGCCGGTCCGGTCGTCGGTGGCCGACCCCCAGGCGTCACAGCTGGTCGCCCTGCACCGGCGTGCGTACGCCCTCGCGGGCCGCGCCCTCGTCGTCGCGGCGTCCCGCGCCGACACCGCCGCCGCGATCCTCGCCGCCGAGCGCATGGACGCCCACGCGGCCGCCACCGCCCCGCGCCCCCTCGCCACCCACTGAGCCCGCGGGCTCTCCCGGTACGGCCCCGGCCCGCGCGCACCGCAGCGACGTGCGGGCCGGGCGCCATGGCACTGCGTTCGCTTTCCCGTGGTTCCGCTGCCCCCGGCTTCTGAGGGACCCCGGCGATTCCGGGCGGGCACGGCCGGTTGGCACCGCCGGATCACGCCGTCGTGGCTGAGCACCGCCGCGGCGGCAAGAGGCTGACCCCCGTAGCGGGGGGATCGGTTCCGGTTGTGTACCGGGACCCCGTCGTCACCCCGTGTTCATCCCGGGCCGGGGGGAATGTTGTAGTCCGGGAGCACGCTCACGAGTGTGAAACGCATCGCAGGAATCGTCCTGGCGGTGCTGCTGATCGGCGGAGTGGTAGCAGCCGTCGTCGCAGGCCGCGATGGTCAGGACAAGGGCACGGCAACGAAGACCGTGCAAGGAGTGATCGGCTCGGAGAAGGCGGAGTTCTTCGCCGATCCCGACGTGGTGAAGGCCCTCGCTGCCAAGGGCTACACCGTGAGGACGGAGACCTCCGGGTCCTGGGCGATGGACAGCCTGGACCTCGACGGGTACGACTTCGCCTTCCCTTCCAGCCAGGCGCCCGCCGATGAACTGGCCGCCGAGTACCACGTGCAGAAGCCGCTCCCGAGGCCCTTCTACTCGCCCCTCGTCGTCGTGGCCCACCGCAACGCCGCCGAGGTCCTCCAGCGGAACGGCCTGGCGAAGCTCGACAAGGCCACCGGCACCCTCACGATGTCCGCCTACCTCGAGGCGGCGAAGGCGGACCGGACCTGGCAGCAGCTCAAGGGGGCCGGGAACTACGGCGAGTTGACCGGGACGCTCTTCATCGCCACCACCGACCCGGAGACCTCCAACTCGGGGGCCCTCTACCTCGCCGCCGCGTCCTACGTCGCCGACGGCGGACGCGTCGCGGCCGACAACACCGCCGTCACCCGCACCGCACCTCTGATGCACAAGCTGATCAGCGTCCAGGGCGCACAACAGAGCAGTACGGACGCGACGTTCAGGGACTTCATCAGCGGCGCCGGCAACCCCCTCGTCCTCGTGTACGAGTCCCAGGTCGCTTCACTGCTCGTCCAGGGCGAGGACGTCGACGACCTGACCGTCCTCTACCCGGACACCACGGCGAACAGCGACCACACCGTCGTACCGCTCACTCCCGAGGGCCGCGCGCTCGGCGAACTCCTCGCCACGGACCCGACGTTGCGCAAGCTCGCCGTCCGGCACGGGTTCCGGCCGCAGGGCGAGAGCACCGAGTTCACGGCGGCGACCGCCGCACAGACGAGGTACATCAACCAGAAACTGACCGGCGTCCGGCAGGCGCCCGTGCCCGCCTCGAAGGTGCTGCACGAGATGGCGGTCCGGGCCCGGAGCCAGGGGGGAAGCAGCCAATGACCACAGAACCGGACACCATGGCCCTCACACCACCCGAGGCCGTCGCACCCGTGCCCCGCGAGAGGGCGGCCGGGCTCGTCCCGGTCGACCCGGCCGTGCACGACGACATGGCGCGGCGCGCCGCCGAGTACGTCGGCGGGCTGGCCCTCCTGGACGCCCGCTCCCCCGAGTTCGCCGGCAGGGTCGGCGAGATCGCGGGCCTGGGCGCCGGCGAGATGCGGGGCGCCGCCGCGCAGTCCAACCGCATGCTGGAGCGCACCATCCGCAGCCTCCCCGGCAAGGGCGAGGACGCCCAGTCGCACGTGGCGGGCTCGCTCGTCGAACTGCGCCGCGTGGTCGAGGACCTGGACCCGCGCGACCTGCCCGCGGGCCGGGGCCGCAAGCTGCTGTCCCGGCTCCCCGGCGGCAACAAGCTGCGCGACCACGTCGCCAAGTACGCCTCCGCGCAAGGCACGTTGAACAGAATCGTGGGCTCGCTCCGCGGCGGCCAGGACGAACTGCGCCGTGACAACGCGGCGTTGCAGACCGAGCGGGTCCGCCTCTGGGAGACGATGGGCAAGCTCCAGGAGTACGTCGTCCTCACCCAGGCCCTGGACGGGGCGATCGAGGAGCACATCGCGGGCGTGGCGGCGGGCGACCCGGCGGGGGCCGACACCCTGCGCTCCGACGTCCTCTTCCCCGTCCGGCAGAAGCACCAGGACCTGCTGACCCAACTGGCCGTGTGCGCCCAGGGATACCTGGCCATGGACGTCGTACGCCGCAACAACGACGAGCTGATCAAGGGCGTCGACCGGGCCGCCACGACGACCGTCTCCGCGCTGCGCATCTCTGTGATGCTCGCCTCCGCGCTCGACAATCAGCGCAAGGTCGTCGACCAGGTCAACGCGCTGCGCGGCACGACCGAGGACCTGATCCGCGGCAACGCCGAGATGCTCGCCACCCAGAGCGGCGAGATCCAGCGGATCGCCGCCGACCCGGCGGTCGGCGCGGAGACCCTGCGCAGCGCCTTCCAGCAGATCTACCGCACCCTCGACGCCATCGACACGTACAAGGTGCAGGCCACCGAGGCCATGGCCGTGACGGTCGAGTCCCTCACCTCCGAACTCCAGCGCGCCGGCGCGTACCTGGAACGCAGCCGCGCGCAGAGCGCCCTGGAAGGCGGAACCACATGAGACGACGACGTGCCTTCGCCGTACTGACGACGGCGGCCCTGCTCGCCGTGTCGGCCTGTACGGCGGGGAGTTCACCCGAACCCGAGGCGACTGCGCCGACACCCGGCACCCTCCGGGTCCTCGCGTCCAGTGAACTCACCGACATGAAGCCGGTGCTGGAGAAGATCCAGCAGGAGACCGGCATCACGGTGAAGGCCACCTACACGGGCACCCTCGCCGCCGTGGACCTGCTCGCCAAGGGCAAGGTGGACGGCTCGTACGACGCCCTGTGGCTGTCCTCCAACGACTATCTGCGACTGCGTCCCGACGCGGCCAGGAAGGTCGTCTCCGAGACGTCGATCATGTCCAGCCCCGTGGCCATCGGCGTCAAGCCGGCGACCGTGAGCGAACTGGGCTGGAACCCGGACGACGTCACCTGGTCGCAGGTGGAGAAGGCGGTGGCGGAGGGCAGGCTGACGTACGGCATGACCGACCCGGCCCGCTCCAACTCCGGTTTCTCCACGCTGATCTCGGTGGCCTCGGGCATCTCGGGGGCGCAGTCGGCGCTGACGGACGCGGACGTGGACAAGGCGACCCCGCAGCTCCGGGAGTTCTTCCGGGGGCAGAAGCTGACGTCGGGTTCCTCGGGCTGGCTGGCGACCGCCTACGAACACCGCGGCAACGTGGACGCCCTGCTCAACTACGAGTCGGTCCTCAAGGGCATGAAGGGCCTCACCGTCATCCGGCCGAGCGACGGCGTGGTGACCGCCGACTACCCGCTGACCTCGCTCGCCTCCTCCAGCAAGGACACCCGCGAGACCGTCCGCCGTCTCACCGAGGCCCTGCGCGCGCCGGACGCCCAGCGGCAGATCACCGAGCGGACCCTGCGCCGCCCGGTCGTCGCCTCCGTCGCGCCGGCGACCGGCCTCGACACCAGCCGGAGGCGCGAACTCCCCTTCCCCGGGAGCCAGTCCGTCGCCGACGGCCTCCTCGACGCCTACGAGAACAAGCTCCGCCGCCCGTCCCGGACCGTGTACGTCCTGGACACCTCGGGTTCGATGAGTGAGGACGGCAGGCTCGACCAGCTCAAGACGGCGCTCACCGCGCTGACGAGCGACTTCCGCGAGCGCGAGGAGGTGACGCTGATGCCGTTCGGCTCGGCGGTCAAGAGCGTCCGCACACACGTGGTGCGGCCCGAGGACCCGGGAACCGGGCTCGACGCCATCCGCAAGGACACCCGCGCGCTCACCGCCGAGGGAGACACCGCGATCTTCACCTCGCTGGAGAAGGCGTACGGGCATCTGGGCTCCGACGACGACAGCTTCACGTCGATCGTGCTGATGACGGACGGCGAGAACACGACGGGTGAGAGCGCGGCCGAGTTCGACGCCTTCTACGCCGGACTCCCGGACGGCCAGCGGGAGATCCCGGTCTTCCCGATCCTCTTCGGCGACTCCGACCGCGGCGAACTGCAGAGCATCGCCGATCTGACCGGCGGCCGCCTCTTCGACGCCCAGAAGGGCTCGCTGGACGGCGCCTTCGAGGAGATCCGTGGCTACCAATAGGTTCATGGGCTACCTGGAGTCCCGCAAGAACCTCGCCGGGAGCGCGGGCGGGATCGCCGGGCTCGCCCTGACCTTCACGGGAGTGGCGGGCCCGTACTGGCCGGCCGTCGTCCTCGGTCTGTACGGCGCGGGCGCCCTGATCGCCCCGCCGGAACGACCGCCGCTCCCCGACTTCCCGGACCCCTCCGCCCAACTCGACGAACTGCGCGCCGACTTCGGCAAACTGCGCACGTACCTGGACGGCGTCGAACTGCCACCCGCGGCCGCGGGCCGCCTCACGGAGCTGACCGAACTCCTGAGCGCCCTGCTGGATCCCGGCTGGGTCGCCCAGGTGCTCGCCCAGGACCCGGAGGGTGTGCACGCCCTGTCCCGTGCCGTACGGCAGGACATTCCCGAAGCCGTCGACACCTTCGTACGGACGCGGTGGTGGACCCGGATGACACCCGGCACCGAACCGCCGGAGCGCCACCTGGAGCGCCAGCTCTCGCTGCTGCACGAGGAGGCGGAGCGGCTGGCGGCACAGCTGCGGGAGACGGAGGCGCGACGGCAGGAGTCACACACGCGCTATCTGGAGGACCGGGGACGCTCGCAGTGACGGCCGTCAGCCCCCGGCCGCCGCGATGACCACCAGGAGCACCACCAGCAGGACCAGCAGCGCCACCTTCAGGGCCGGCGGCCACGGCTCCCGCTCCTCCTCCTGAGGCGGCGGGGGCAGCGGAACCGGCACCGGTCCGTTGAAGACGTCGTGCCCCGTGACCGCCGCCCTGGTGCACCACGGGCAGGACGGCAGATGGGACCCGTACACGTGCGACGGGCGCGTTCGGCAGACCCGGACCAGCCCGCGTTCCCTGTCCAGGGCCCGCAGCCAGGCCTCCGCCCGGGGGCGCGCGGCGGGGTCCTGCACACCGGGGCCGAAGGCGGCACGGGAGAGGCCGAGTAGGTCCGGGGGCAGGACCGAGGGGTCGACGGTGCCGCGCGGGATGACGACCCGCTCCGGGCGCACGACGTAGGAGATGCTCGCGGCGATGTTGTCCTTGACGGTCGACTCCGAGGCACTGTCGTGCGGGACACCGCCGAAGGGGTGATTGCCCGCCGTGAGCAGCTGGTAGACGAGGACGGCGAGCGCGAAGTCGTCGGTGGCGCGGGTGGCGGGGCCGCCGGCCTGCCGCTCGGGGGACGAGTAGTCGGTGGTGTGCATCAGGCAGGGGAAGAGCTCCCCGGTCACCGGGTCGGTGAAGGCGATGGAGTCGCAGTCGAGGAAGGTGACGAAGCCGTGCCCGTCGACGACGACGTTGCTGCTGGAGAAGTCGCCGATGACGAGATCGTCGTAGTGCATACGGGCGGTCATGAAGGCGAGGTTCCAGGAGACACCGAGCAGGAACCGCCAGTCGGCGCGGTCGGGGAAGAGCTTGAGGCGCTGGGCGCGGGTGAACAGGCCGACCAGCTGGACGTGCTGGGGTTCGCCGAAGCGGCGCATGGCGTAGCCGAGGAACTCGCCCCGGGGGCCGCGGGCCAGTGCGGTGGGCCAGGCCAGTTCGGGCGGCTGGGAGGCATTGGTGGGGCGGGCTGCGAGCGGCGACATGGTCAGCATCCGGGTCAGCCGCCGTTCCTGTTCGGGGCCCGGCGGTTCGCGGTAGAGCTTGACGACGATGCCGTCGTCGCCGACGACCGGGAAGACGGCCGCCTGGCCGCCGCCCTTCAGCGGCAGTTCCGCCAGGGTGACGGGCTTCCCGTCCAGGAACACCGTGAGGCCGCTCATGGCCGCGCCTTGCGCACGGCCCGCAGCAGCGTCTTGTCGTCGGCGTTCAGGGCGGTGAGCCGGTCCGACCTCAGCAGGGTCGCGAGTCCCTCGTGGGCGTCGTCGGTGACGGTGTCGAGGGACCTGAACACGGCGTCGGCGAAGGACGCGTTCGGCGCCTGGGTGCCGGAGCCGGCCCGGCCGAGCGCGGCCTGCACGAGCCCGTCGGTGGAGAGCAGCACGCCGTCGACCCCCTCGTCGGCCACACAGTCGGTGTGCACCCAGCGGGCCGCGTCCGGCGAGGTGAGGAAGACCGTCTCGTTGCTGTACTCGCTGGCCGCCCGCGCCTGTGGCAGCAGATGGAACTGCCGCTCACCGTCCTCCGTACCGGCCCGCAGTACGACGAAGCCGTCGCCGACGGTGAGATGGCCCAGCCAGCCCGGGGCGAGCACCACGACGGTGAGCGTGGTGGCGAAGTCGGCGGCGTCGGGTCCCGTGGTGTCCAGGAACATCTTGCTGACGTCGTGGAAGGCGTCCTCCAGCAGTTCGTGGACGGCCTCTCCCGGCCGGCGGTCCGCCACCGCGCCGGCCCGCCGCGTGAAGTGCTCGACGGCCAGGTCGACCGCGAGCCTCGACCCCTCCTCGGAGCGCGGGCGGCTGCCCGCGCCGTCCGCGACCGCGAGTACCGCCACGTACGGCGACACCTTGAACGCGCAGGCGTCCTGGCAGGGCAGGCCCTGGCGGCGGTGACGGTAGCCCTCGACGCTCATGCCGTGGACACGCCACGGGGAGTCCGGCTGCTCCGCTCCGGCCATCGGTCAGGATTCCCAGGCCGGGCGCTGGGTCTTGAACTGGCTGAAGATCTTCTCGAAGACCTCGTCGCCCGCGCCCTTCTGCTCGGCGTTCGCGCTCGCGGACATCATCTGGAGCAGTTCGCGGAAGGGGAATCCCTGGAGCCGGGCGTTGAACTTCGGGGCGAACGCCTGGAGTACCTGCTCGCCCCTGTCGGTGATGCCGCCCACCCCGATCGCGTACAGCCGGAAGCGGCGGGCGCTCTGCTCGTCGGCGAGCACCGGGATCAACCGGTGCCAGGAGTCGCTGAGATGACCCGTGCCGTCGGTCGGCAGACCGTCGGTGACCAGGCAGATCTGCGGCCGGTAGTACTGGAGTCCGGAGGCGCGCAGCTCGGCCTTGCGGGCCGCGACGATGTGCATCGACAGCTCGACCGCCTCCGTCATCAGGGTCACCCCTGCGGCGGTGAGCTGCGGCGGCCGGAACATGTGGGCGGGTACGAAGGGGCTCACCGGGGCGCGGGCGTCCAGGAGTTGGGGTCCGCGCCAGGCGCCGACACCCTGGCCGCCGAAGGTGACCAGGGCCACCTCGACGCTGTAGCTGAGACTGACGTCGTCGTGCAGCTCCCGGGTCCACTCCATGAGCGCGTTGTTGAGCGTCTGGATGGGCTGTCCCGCCATGGAGCTCGAGGTGTCGAGGCAGAGCACGAGCGGGAGTCTCTGCGCGTTGTTCTCGAACTCGATGTCGGCGTACTCCGCCGGCATGGTGGGCGGGTGATCGCTGGGCATCTCGGTGTCTCTTCTCCTGGTCTCAGGGTCTGAGGGGGCTGACGGATCCGAGGGCTCTCGGGGCTCTCAGGTCCCTCGGGGTTCAGGGGTCTGGCAGGTCCGGCGGGTCCTGGCGGGTCTCAGGTGCGGGTGCCTTTGGCGTGCCGTCCCGTGGTGGGCGGGAAGGCGTACAGGACGTCGGAGTCGCGCTCGCGTGCGTCCGTGACGTCGACGAGCTGGCCGGGGGCGGGCGGCGGTCGGCCGGGCTCCGCCCACACCGCGCGGTACAGCACGCGGTCGAGCTCGACGTAGCCCTGCGGGTGCAGTTCGGTGCGCACGACGGCGGACTTCGCGGGGCCGGGCACGTTGCCGACCCGGCGTCCGTAGCGGGGCGCCGGCGTGGTCCTCAGCCGGGTGGTCCCCTCGTCGGCCGCGTGGCCGTGCCCCGTGGGGACCGGGCCGCCGCCGGCCGTGGCGAGCGCGGGGCGGGGCAGGTGGCCCGCCCCGCGGGAGGAACGGCGGACGATCAGCACGAGGGCGGTGAGGAGGGCCAGGAGCAGGGCGCCCACGATGATGAGGAGGAGGGTCTCCCAGCCGAGGGACTCGTCCGGAGTACCGACGGTGTACGCGTGCTTCTCGTGGAAGGTGGCCGGGGCCTTGGAGATCAGCTCCTTGCCGGTCAGCGACTTGTCGGCCAGCAGATCACAGACGGTGAGGAGTTCCCTGAAGGAGCCGGTGGGGTTCGCCGAGTCGCAGGCGGGCAGGCCCTGTTGGTTCTCACGCGGAAGCTTGTCGATCCTGGCGTCCGGCGCCACCCACCCCGTGCCCGCCAACAGTAGGAGCGCCGTCCCGCCCGCGCCGGTCTCGGCGCCCGCCGGCACCTCGACCACGAGGTTCCCCCGGTGGTCCCACAGGGTCTGCCGGCTGCTGCCGAGGTCGCCCGCCTTGGCGTCGTGGGGCACCTGGTCGTCCAGGGTGACCAGGACGCCGTCCTTGTCGATCTCACCGGACCAGCACTCGAGCCGGGCCTTGAAGTTCCCGTCGCAGGTGTCGGCCGCCGCCTGCCCCGCGGGAAGCAGGGCGACGAACATTCCGACAAGCACCGCGAAAAACAGCGAACGCCTCATGGCAACCCCCCGTGGCCTAAAAGGCACTCGCCCATAGTGGGGGCAACCGGTGTGTGCCCGAAAGGGGTTTGGGCACACCACGGGTTTCACTTCTACAACTTGAAAACCTGATGGCACCGAGTGAACATCTGCCTCGCCCGTTCCACCCAATCACTGGCCAAAGCATCGAAATCCGTTTGCGTCATCCGGCAGGTGAGCGGCAGATCGCAGACCCCGGCGAGGCACGGCCGCGGACCTCGTACGTCCCACACGGAAAGCATTGGGTTCAGTTGTTCGGTATTCCACGCGTTCGACGCCGCGGCGGCGACGGCCAGTTGATCCTGGCGCAGATAATGACCATCGGTCGCGAAGGCGACAAGGAGCCGTTTGGTGGTCATGAATCTCACGGTGACCATTCGGCCCGTTTCCTTGAGATCGAATTGCATGGACACGGAAACCGTGTCGGTCGTGGTGTGGTAATTCCGTCCGGCCACCCAGGTCTGCACCATCCGCCGCCAGTGCGTGCCGATCTCGAGCACCTCGGGCTCCCCGCCGGGCAGGCGGGTGGGCGAGGAGTCAGGCGTCGCCACGGCCCACCGCCTCGGCGACCATCGCGTCGGTCAGCCCGGCGTCCAGCAACGCCTGTGCGTGCAGCAGCAGACAGGAGGCCACCGACACACTCGCACCGCCGCCGCGCCCGGTGACCGCGGCCCTGCGGCGGTCGGCGAGATCACTGGTGCGCACCTTGATGCTGTGCGCCACGGTGGGCGGCGGCCAGGACACCTGCTTCGGGCTCTCCTCCAGCAACGCGGTGAGCAACTCGGCCAGTGGGGGCCGGTCCTCGGGCAGCTTGGCCAGACAGCGGGCGATCAGCTCGCGCGTTCCCGGCGGGACGGCGTCGAGTTCGGGTTCGCTCCGCACGACCCGGAAGCGCACGGCCTCCCCGCTCCCGAACGGCGGCCGGCCCGACAGGGCGAACACCAGCACCCCGCCGAGGGAGAAGACGTCGCTCGGCGGCCCCACCCTGGCCCCCTTGATCTGCTCCGGCGACATGAACGGCGGGGTACCGACCACGATTCCGGTCTGGGTGAGCCCGGGTACGCCGTCGACGCGGGAGATCCCGAAGTCGATGACGCGCGGACCGTCGGAGGCGAGGAGCACGTTCGCCGGTTTCAGGTCCCGGTGCACGACGCGGGCGGCGTGGATGGCCTGTAGCGCCTCCACCAGGCCCGCGCCCAGCTGCCGTACCTGCGGCTCGGGCAGGGGTCCGTCGGCGCGGACCGCCTCGGCGAGCGAGGGGCCCGGCACGTACATCGTTGCCAGCCAGGGCAGTTCGGCCTCGGTGTCGGCGTCGACCACGGCCGCGGTGTAGGCACCGCTGACCACCCGGGCCGCCGCGACCTCACGGGCGAACCGCTCACGGAACTCCCCCTCCGCCGCCAGCTCGGCCCGCACCACCTTCACCGCGACCTCGCGCCCGGCCGGCGAACGGCCGAGATACACCCAGCCCATGCCGCCGGAGCCCAGCCGGCCGACAATCCGGTACGGCCCGATCTTCAGGGGATCGCTGACCGGTGTGCGCACCCCGTTCACCTCGTTTCGGGGTTCGTTTCGGGGTTCGTTACAGGTTGTCCCCGAGTGTCCCGCGAAATCCCGGCCGGGACAGAGGCGATGCGGAAAATCGCGGCGGAGTCGATGCCGGGGAACGGGAGAAGGCGAAGGGCTCCGCACACCGTAGTGCGGAGCCCTTCGCCTTCCCGTGGTGCTGTCACCGCGGCCGGCCTTGACGACGTCGCAGGTCAGGGCAAGTCAGACCGGCCGCGGAGTCTCCGGTGCTAACCCAGCCGCTGCACAAGGGCGCGGTACTCGTCCCACAGTTCGGTGGGCGTGTGGGTGCCGTAGGTGTTGAGGTGGTCGGGCACGAGCGCGGCCTCCTCGCGCCACACGTCCTTGTCGACGGTGAGGAGGAAGTCGAGGTCGGACTCGGACAGTTCGAGGCCCTTGGTGTCGAGGGCGCCCTTGGCCGGCAGGATGCCGATCGGGGTCTCGACGCCCTCGGCCCGGCCGTCCAGGCGGTCGACGATCCACTTCAGGACACGGCTGTTCTCGCCGAAGCCGGGCCACACGAACTTGCCCGCGTCGTTCTTGCGGAACCAGTTCACGTAGTAGATCTTCGGCAGCTTCGCCTGGTCCCTGTCCTTGGCGACGTCGATCCAGTGACCCATGTAGTCGCCCATGTTGTAGCCGCAGAACGGCAGCATGGCGAACGGGTCGCGGCGCAGTTCGCCGACCTTGCCCTCGGCGGCGGCGGTCTTCTCGGAGGCCACGTTGGCGCCGAGGAAGACGCCGTGGTTCCAGTCGAAGGACTCCGTCACCAGCGGGACCGCGGTGGCGCGACGGCCGCCGAACAGAATCGCCGAGATCGGCACGCCCTTGGGGTCCTCCCACTCGGGCGCGATGATCGGGCACTGGGCGGCGGGCACGGTGAAGCGGGCGTTCGGGTGGGCGGCGGGCGCGGCGGACTCCGGCGTCCAGTCGTTGCCCTTCCAGTCCGTCAGGTGGGCCGGAGTCTCCTCCGTCATGCCCTCCCACCAGATGTCGTTGTCGTCGGTGAGCGCGACGTTGGTGAAGACGGAGTTGCCCCACAGCGTCTTCATCGCGTTGGCGTTGGTGTGCTCACCGGTGCCGGGCGCGACGCCGAAGAAACCGGCCTCGGGGTTGATCGCGTACAGCCGGCCGTCCTCGCCGAACCGCATCCACGCGATGTCGTCACCGATCGTCTCGACCGTCCAGCCGCCGACCGTCGGCTCCAGCATGGCGAGGTTCGTCTTGCCGCAGGCGCTCGGGAAGGCCGCGGCGACGTACTTCGACTCGCCCTGCGGGGGCGTGAGCTTGAGGATGAGCATGTGCTCGGCCAGCCAGCCCTCGTCGCGCGCCATCACGGAGGCGATGCGCAGCGCGTAGCACTTCTTGCCGAGCAGCGCGTTGCCGCCGTAGCCCGAGCCGTACGACCAGATCTCGCGGGACTCCGGGAAGTGCGAGATGTACTTCGTGGAGTTGCACGGCCACGGCACGTCCGCCTCGCCCGCCTCCAGCGGCGCTCCGAGCGTGTGCACAGCACGCACGAAGAAACCGTCGGAGCCGAGCTCGTCCAGGACCGGCTGTCCCATACGGGTCATGGTGCGCATGGACACGGCGACGTACGCGGAGTCGGTGATCTCCACGCCGATCGCGGAGAGGTCCGAGCCGAGCGGGCCCATACAGAATGGGACGACGTACATCGTCCGGCCGCGCATCGAGCCGCGGAAGACGCCGCCCCTGCCGTCCGTCCCCTGGAAGATCTCCCGCATCTCGGCGGGCGCCTTCCAGTGGTTCGTCGGGCCGGCGTCCTCCTCCTTCTCGGAGCAGATGAACGTCCGGTCCTCGACCCGCGCGACATCGGTCGGGTCGGAGGCGGCGTAGTAGGAGTTGGGGCGCTTGATCGGGTCGAGCTTGCGGAAGGTGCCCTTGCGGACGAGCTCCTCGCTCAGTCGCTCGTACTCGGCTTCGGATCCGTCACACCAGACCACGCTGTCCGGCTGGGTCAGTTCGACGATCTCGTTCACCCACGAGATCAGGGCTTTGTGGTTGGTGGGTACAACGGTGGGAGCCGCGATGTCGCGCGCCACGATTGCTCCTAAATGAGGGGTTTTGTTGTTGTGCCCCGTGGGGGCTGCGACCCGGATGCTTCACGATTCCGATGCCCTGGCGCTCATCCGGTGCCGACCGCACTCATTTGATCATCCGACCAGAGCGCGCATATGTCCAGAGGGCTTCACAGGTGAGCAGAGTGAGCATCGCCACTCATCTCCGGGTTTTCTCCGCGTCACTTTGGGTTCACCCCCGGTATCGCGACGTATCCCGGCACGGACGCGCGTGAGACCATGGCCACTATCGCCCGGTCGCCCGGCCGCACTGATAGGTAACTTACGGTCCCGTAGGTAGGATTCGGCCCATGACTGCGTCCGTCCCCGACGCGCCCACGGACTCGCCGGCCGCCGGCCACGGCTCCGTCGCGCACACCCCGCCGCACTCGTCCTCGGCACATCTCTCGCTGCCGCACCCGCATCTGCCGGACGAGATCAAGCCCAAGCTCCGCGGCTGGCTGCATCTCGGCATGTTCCCGGCCGCCATCGTCTCGGGCCTGGCGCTCACCGCGTTCGCGAGCTCCACCCGGGCCCGTATCGCCTGTGCGATCTTCGCCCTGACGGCCTGTCTGCTGTTCGGGGTGAGCGCGCTCTACCACCGGGGCACCTGGAGCCCCCGCATGGACGGCGTGCTGCGCAGACTCGACCACGCGAACATCTTCCTGATCATCGCGGGCTCCTACACCCCGCTGACATTGCTGCTGCTGCCGGACGGCAAGGGACAGTGGCTCCTGTGGAGCATCTGGGCCGCGGCACTGGCGGGCATCATCTTCCGGGTGTTCTGGGTCGGCGCCCCGCGCTGGCTCTACACCCCGTGCTACATCGCGATGGGCTGGGCGGCCGTCTTCTTCCTCCCCGACTTCATGCGGACGGGCGGCATCGCCGTCCTCGTCCTGGTCGTCGTCGGCGGCCTGCTCTACAGCGCGGGCGGCGTGATCTACGCGATCAAGCGCCCCAACCCGTCACCGAGCTGGTTCGGCTTCCACGAGGTCTTCCACTCCCTCACCGTCGGCGCCTTCGTCGTGCACTACGTCGGGATCTCCCTGGTGGCCTACCAGCACGGCTGATCCTCTCGACCGACACACCCCCAGTGGCCGCGGCTCTCCAGCCGCGGCCACTTTCGCGTGCCCGGACACCGACCGACCCGGCCGCCCCCTCCGTCTTGGTTGACAGCGACTACTTTTTGAGAGCTACTCTCATTTCATGGTGACTACCACTAATGCTGACGCCGTACGGCGTGACCCCCGTCGCTGGTGGGCTCTCGGAGCCCTGATCGCGAGCATGCTCGTGCTCGGTTTCGACATGACGATCCTCAACGTGGCGCTGCCGACGATGGCCCGTGAACTGGGTGCCTCCACCGGCGAGCAGCAGTGGATGGCGGACGCGTACGTCGTCGTCTTCGCCTCGCTGATGCTGCCCGCGGGCCTGCTCGGCGACCGTTTCGGACGGCGCCGGATGCTCATCACCGGACTGGGCATCTTCCTGGCGGGCTCGCTCGTCGGCGCCCTCGTCAACGACGTGACCCTCGTGATCGTCGCCCGCGGCGTCATGGGCGTCGGCGCCGCACTCGTCATGCCACTCGGGCTGGCCGTACTGCCGTCCCTGTTCGAGGCCGACGAGCGCACGAAGGCCGTCGGCGCGGTGTCCGCGGCCTCCGCGCTCGGCCTGCCGCTCGGCCCGATCGTCGGCGGCTGGCTCCTCGACCACTTCTGGTGGGGCTCGGTCTTCCTGGTCAACGTGCCCATGGCCGCGATCGGCGTCGTGGCCTGCGTCTTCCTGCTCCCCGAGACCCGCGACCCGGCCTCGCCCAAGGTCGACACCGTCTCCACCGCGTTCACCGCGGCCGGCCTCAGCATCCTGATCTACGCGATCATCGAGGCCCCGCACCGCGGCTGGGGCGACCCGCTGGTCCTCGCCCTGTTCGCGGCCTCCGCCCTGCTGATCACCCTCCTCGTCCTGCGCGAACGCCGCAGTGCCCGCCCGATGCTGGACCTCGCGCTCCTCAGCCAGCGCGCCTTCCTCCTCAACACGCTCGCCGCGACCCTCGTCATGTTCGTCCTGTCCGGGCTGATGTTCGTACTGCCGCAGTACCTTCAGGCGGTGCTCGGATACGACGCGTTCGGCACCGGGGTGCGGATGCTGCCGATGATGGGCGGCCTGCTGGTCGCCTCGCGGTGCGCGCAGCCGCTGCTGGCGAGGTTCGGGGCACGCGCGGTGATCAGCGCGGGCCTGGTCGCGCTCGCCTTCGCCGCGTTCCTGGGCAGCCGTACGTCCGTCGACGACGGCTACGGATTCACCGCCCTGTGGCTGTCCGTCTCCGGGCTCGGCTTCGGCTTCGCCGTGGTGCCCGCGATGACCGCCGCCCTCGGCGCGCTGCCCCGCGACCGCGCCGGCAGCGGCTCCGGGCTCCTGATGACCGTGCGCCAGGTGGGCAGCGCGATCGGCATCGCCCTGCTCGGCTCACTGCTGGCGAGCGCGTACGGCGACCGGCTCGACACCTCGGGTCTGCCGGGCGCCGCCGCGGACACCGCATCCGACTCGGTGGTCGGCGCCCATGTCGTCGCCGCACAACTCGGCGACCGCGCGCTCGCCGCCTCCGCCGACGCCTCGTACGTCCACGGCATGGGCCTGGTCCTGCTGGTCAGCGGGGTTGCCGCGCTGGTCACCGCGCTGCTGGCGGCGGCACTGCTGCCGAACGCCAAACCGGCCGAGCCCGTCGATCCCGCAGAACCCGTCGAGTCCGTCGAGGCCACCGATCCCGCCGGCCGCCCCGCTCCCGGAAAGGGCACCGACATGGCACCGGCCCCGGCCGATGCCGGACAATGAGACCCATGGCCGCCACCGCACACAGCTCCGCCTCCCGCGCGGAGCCCCAGCTCGGGCTCCGCGAGCGGAAGAAGCAGAAGACCCGGATCGCGATCCGTGACGCCACCTACCGGCTGATCAGGGAGCAGGGGTACGACGCGACGACCGTCGAGCAGATCGCGGAGGCGGCCGAGGTCTCCCCCTCGACGGTCTTCCGCTACTTCCCGACCAAGGAGGACATCGTCCTCACGGACGAGTTCGACCCGATCGCGGAGCAGGAGCTGCGGGCCCGGCCCGCCGACGAGCCGTGGATGGACTCGCTGCGCTACATGATGAGGCAGGCCATCGGCCTCGGAACCTCCGAGGAACCCGAGGTGACGCGGCTCCGGACCCATCTGATGGTGCAGGTGCCCGCCGTCCGCTCCCGGATGATGGAGAGCATGTCGGTCACCGGCCGCATGCTGTGCCGGATCATCGGCGAGCGCACCGGCAAGGACCCGGACGGTCTCGAGGTACGCGTCTTCGCCATGTCCCTGATCGGCGCCCTGATGGAAACCTCCCTCTACTGGGCCGAGGGCGACCACCAGGAGGACTTCGCCGACCTCGTCGACCGCACCCTGGACGTCCTGGAGAACGGGCTGACGCCCTGATTCGGCTCCCGGCACGACTGAGCGCCATGGGACACGTCACCCGGTTCACACCGCACGCCCCGCGGGACATGCTCAGGATCCCCCGTCCAAGTCCGGGTGCCCACGGTCGCCGGTCGTCACGACGTCCACCGGAACCTGTGAGCTCGGGCGTCGGTGAGGACGCGCCCAACACGGGCGCGCCCTCAGCGAGTTCGGCGGCTAGCGGCGTTTCAGGTCCTTCGCACCGCAGGCCACCCCGTCCTTGCTGGGATCGAGCTTGAGCGGATCGTCCTTCCCGTTGACCTTCAGGCGGCCGTAGTCGTTCGTCTTCAGCCAGGTGCACCGGGCGACCGTCGTCTTCTTCACCTCGGCGGGGAAGACGGTCGGCACGCAGACGTTGACCGAGCCGTAGTGCCGGTCGCATCCCGAGACGGTCGGACTGACCTTCTGCGAGGTCCGCTTCTTGCCGGGCCCGGTGACCTTGCCCTCCAGGGAGTCGGCGAAGGAGTGGACGTGCGCCTCGGCGGTCTCCGCGGCCGCCAGTGCCGACGGACCCTGGAGATGCACCCACTTGGCCACCGACGGCACCCCGTTGGCGTCGACCGCGAAGAGCATGTACCAGCCGGGCGGCGCCAGGTCGGGGTTGCTCGTCACGTTCAGATCGACGTTGTTGCCGTCGACGGACAACGGCAGGTCCACGAACCGCTGGTTCGGGTCGGAGGAGTGCGTCACCGCGGCCGGGCGGATCAACTCCGCCTTGGCGATGGGCCGGTCGACGGTGATCCGCTGCGTGTCCCCGTACACCCACTCGTTGTCGATCACCGAAGTGATCGTCGGGCGGGTGCCCTTGAGGAGGTAGGGCGGCGTGTAGATGGACACGTCGTGGTTCCAGGTGCCGTTGCCCGGGTTGTCGCCGGTCGTCATCACCCGGCCGTCGGGCAGCAGGAACGCGGAGGAGTGGTAGCCGCGCGCCTCCGGGTCGGGAGCCACCGGGTCGAAGGTCGAGGTCGCCGGGTCGAAGATCGACGACTCGTACACCGGATCGGCGCGGTTGTGCAGGGCGCCGCCCGTCTCCAACACCTTGCCGTCGGGCAGCAGTACGGCGGAGACGTACATCTTGCCCTGGTTGCCCGTCTGGGCCACCTTCCCCGCGCCCAGGTCCACCGTGCCCTGCGGAAGCGGCGGGCCGACGGTGTACGCCGGGTTCGCCGCCTTGAGGTCGATGATGTCGGTGAGCCGGTTGGCGTCCGGGTTGGAGTCGATGTTCCCGCCGCCGACCGTCAGGACCTTCTGATCCTGGGCCGGAGGCAGCAACACACTGGCGGACTGGTCGCGTTGGTCCTTGTTCTGGAGCCCCGGGACCGCCGTCACCGTGTTCGCGTCGTAGTCGTAGATCGCAGAGCCGGTGCCAGGGGTGCCGTTGCCGAACACATGGCTGCCCGAGTAGAAGAGTCGGCCGTCCTGCATCAGGATCATCGACGGGTACAGACCCCAGTACGACCAGGTCTGGTTGACCTGCCAGAGCGGCAGCCACTTCTGCTGGTCGTCCGACCAGAGTTCGGCGGTCACCGAACCGGTGGAGTCCTCGCGCAGACCGCCGAACGAGATGATGTCACCGTTGCCGAGCTCGGTCGCCGACGGATACCAGTGGCCGTCGTTCATGTCGTTCGTCTTGCTGTACGTCTCGGTGACCGGGTCGAAGATGTACGAGTCCTTGTAGCCCTCGTACCCGTGCGAACCGTTCGCCGCCGGGAACGCCTTGTTGCCGCTCATCACGAGCACGCGCCCGTCCTGCAACTGCACATGCCCCGAGCAGAACATGTCCTTGGGCGTCGGGATCGTCTTGTACGTGCCGTTCACCGGGTCGTACACGGCGCTCGTGAACGTGCCCGCGTTGAACTGCTCCTCGCTGTTGCCGGAGCCCGCGATCAACAGCACCTTGCCGTTGTTGAGGACGACGGAGTGCATGGAACGGACCGGGTTCTGGGTGGGCAGCACGTCCCACTTGCCGTTGGCGCACTGCTCGGCGGTGCCGGTGCAGGTGGCCGGCGGAAGCACGTCGGCGACCTGCTCCATCGTGTAGTCGTCGGTGGTCACCGAACCGGTGCCGTAGACGGACACACCCCAGGTGATGCGGTCGGTGCCGGCCGGCACCGCCGGGGTGCGGACCGTCGCCGCGGTCCAACTCCCCTCCATCTCCAGCGTCTTCAGGTCGGTCCAGTACTGCCAGCCCGCCGTCGTGTCGTGCCGGAAGAGGGTGAGCGAGGTGTCCGGGGTCGTCGACTTGTACCAGAGACCCAGGTCGTACTGCTTGCCCGGCGTGACCACCGGCGCGCAGGCCGCGGACTCGGTGATCAGCGCCTTGCGGTCCCCGTCCACCCGGCGGGTCAGCTCGACCTTCATGGCCTTGGTGCCCGAGTGGGCGCCGCCGACCGTGGAGAAGGTGAAGTCGTTGTCGCCCCAGCCCGACTTCTCCCAGCAGGACGGCATGCCGTCCGTACCGGCCGTCTCGAAACCCGGGTTGGTGACGAGGTTGGCGGCGGAGGCGGGCTGCGGCGAGATGAGCAGCAGGCCGGCGGCGAGGCCCGCCACGGCCAGCAGCGACGTTCCCCGCCGTGGTCTCAGTCGTGGTGGTACGCGAAGTGTCACGCGGCTCTCCTTGCTGTGCGGCTGCTCCCGCCCGCGGACTCGTTACTGCGGCGGGGCAGATAGACCAGCGCTTCGGTCCCGACGAAGCGCAGGACGAAGGTCGTCACCAGGGCCAGTGCGGTGGCGGAGAGTGCGCCCATCCCGAAGTGCCCCACGAACAGGGCGATCAGCGGGATGCGCAGCACCAGATCGGCGTTGGCGATCAGGACGAACCGGCCGACGCGGTCCCCCCAGTGCCGGTGCTTTCGGCGCTCGCGGAAGAGGAGATGCTCGATCAGCAGGAAGTTCCAGGCGACTCCGAGCTGGTTGGCGAGGATCTCCGCCGGCAGGTAGTGCATACCGGCGACGGTGAGGGCGTACAGGCCCAGCAGGTTCGGTACGAAACCGGTGACGCCGATCAGGCCGAAGACCACCATGCGCGCGATCGGCGAGGCGGTGCGCAGCCCGACCAGATGGCGCAGGAAGCGGAAGCCCTCCTGCGCGGTCGACTTGGACTCGCCCGCGAACCGGTCCTGGAACACGAACGGCACCTCGGTGACCTCGCGGGGCCGGCTGCGCACCGCGAGTTCGAGGAGGATCTTGTAGCCGAGCGGCTGGAGAATGTCGGCGGTGACCGCGCTGCGGCGGATCGCGAAGAAGCCGCTCATCGGATCGCTGATGCCGTGCAGCCGGCGCGGGAAGAGCGTCTTGGTCAGCCAGGTCGCGCCGCGCGAGACGGCGATGCGGTAGCCGCCGGCGAGTCCTTCGCGGCTGCCGCCCTTGATGTAGCGCGAGGCGACCACGAGCCCGGCCGAGGAGCGCTCCCCGGTGGCCACCAACTCCGGTACCAGCGACGGCGGATGCTGGAGGTCCCCGTCCATGACGACGATCCAGTCGGAGGTCGCCGCCTTCAGCCCTTCGACGACCGCTCCGCCCAGGCCGCCCACGGGTTCGGCGCGGTGCAGCACGGTGACGGGGAACGGGCAGTCCTGCGCGGCCTCCCGAATCACCTCGGGGGTGTTGTCCGTGGAGTCGTCCACGAACACGACCTCGCACGGCAGCCGCGCGGGCACCGACTCGGTGATCCGGTGCAGCAACTCCCCGATGTTCGCCGCCTCGTTGAAGGTCGGTACGACGATGGTGACGGCCCCGGGTTCAGGTATCTCGGCGCCCCGTACCGCCGGGTCGCCGAGTTCGTCGGGGACAGTGCTCTCGAAGCTGCTCATCGACTGCCTCCGGTGCTGTTGGCCTGTGCCGTGGTCGTGCTGTCCGTGCTGCCGTCGATTCGCCGGATCTCGATCCGGTCCTCGCCCTTGCCGAAGGTGGCGACGGGCGTCGAATGCTCCATCGCCGCCTTGACGTTGGGCAGGTCGACCGCGTCGCGCCGCACGGTCGGGGAGGCCACCACGTAGTCGAGGTCGCGCCAGCCGCCCGGCATCGTCTTGGTCACCGCGGGGTCGAGGTCCGCCTTGTAGAACCAGATGACGCCGAGCCCCGGCCGATAGCCGGCGTGCACGAGGTCGAGCCAGAGCGCGTCGTCGACCAGGACCCGGGTCCGCCCGGGATTGTCGACCTCGGTCCTCAGCCACGACGAGGCCGCGCGGTACGGCGCGTTGGCGTCGACGGTGACGGCGGTGTGGTTGCCGTCGTACCAGCGCGGCACGACATAGGCGGCGGCGCCCGCCACGAGCAAGGCCGCCGTCACCCGCCGTCCCCACAGGAGGTAGGGCTTCTCGTTCTCGCCGCGCCATCTGCTCAGCACCGCGTGGGCGACGCTCGCGGTGCCACCGGCCAGGACCAGCGCCAGGAACGGCAGGGCCTGGATGACGTACATCGCGGGCAGATAGCCGCTGGGGCGCATGGCGACCAGGGCGAGGATGGCCACGGTGAGCGCCGGTCCGGCCAGGGCGCGCGCCGTCACCGACCAGCGCCAGGTGACCAGGAGCAGCAGCGCGCCCGCGAGGCCGCCCAGCGGCAGCACGCGGTCGTAGTAGAGCCAGGACTGGAGGACACCGTACGAACCGGTGCCCGAGTCGAGGATGAAGCCCGAACCGGGGCGGCTCATCTGGTACTTGATGCCGTCCCAGAGCGAGACATGGCCGGCCCCGGAGAACAACTCGCCCTTGAGCAGGGCGAAGAGGGGATACGACATGCCGATCAGGACGCACGCGGTGATGGCTCCGGTGAGCGCGAACTTCCGGGTGTCGCGGTGTCCGTGCCGCCACATGGTGACCAGCAGCGCGGGCAGGATGACGAGCATCGTCTCCTTGGTGAGCACGGCCGCCGCGGCCGCGATGCCCGCCGCGAAGTGGTGCCAGAGATGTCGGCTCGGGGACGCCGCGAGGCAGAACGCGAGCAGCGTCCACATCACCGCGATGTTGTCCAGGAAGATCTCGCGCTGGAGCACCACCGACAGCGGCGAGAGCCCGAAGAGCACCATCGCGAGTCCGGCCGCCCACCTCGGAAGCGAGAGCCGGCGTGCCAGGACGTAGACGAGGACCGCGCTGATGGCGCTGACCAGGAGCATCGCGAAGCGCATCGAGCCGACCGTCATCAGCCCGGGGCTGATCTGGGCGGGTATCCAGGTCAGCCCCGCTATCTGGATCCAGCCCAGGGGCGGATGGTCGTACCAGTACGTGTAGTGGGCCAGGCCGTTGCCCTCCTGCACCGCCCAGGCCTGGGCGAGGTAGGTGCCCTCGTCGTCGCTGAGGGTCGGGTAGTCGGCGATGTTCCAGCCCTGCACGAGCATGATCGCCACGAGGAGGGCGAGGCACAGCAGCAGATCGGGGCGCGAACTGCGAAAACGCAGCCGGGGACGGGGGTCGGGGACGTTTTTGGGCGCAAGGGGCCGCGGCGCGGGGACCGTGGAGGTGGCCACCGCGGGAAGGGTGGAGGTCACGCGGGAATGTCCTCTCGGGACTCTCGGACTAGCGGACGGCCGGACGGGCGAGGTCGCGGGCATGCGAATTCATGGGGCCGGTGAATTCACGGGCTCGGGACCTCGGGGTCCGGCGGACTAGCGGGCCACTTCGACTTCGGTGAGGTGCGCGCCGACGTGACTGGTCAACTCCCAGTCGTTGCGCCCCCGTTGCTCGCGCCACACTGCGCGAACGGCGGCACCGGCCAGCAGCACCTGGTAGAAGGGGCCGCCGACGATCAGCTTCAGGTAGTGGACCAGGCGGACGCGAAGCCCGTACTGCTTGCCGAAGTCGTGCAGTCCGACGAGTTCGAAGACGAAGGTGACCAGCGCGGTCACGGCCGGCAGGAACGTGATGAACGCGACGCCGACGGGTACGTCCAGGAAGAGTGCGATGGCCACGTTGAGCGGGATGACCACGCCGGAGACGGCCTGGAGGTACGGCGTCATGAGGGTGTACCGGGCCAGCAACCGCTGTCCGAACCCCGGGAGTTGCTTCCAGTCCTTCTTGCGGTAGACCTGAAGGAAGCCCTGGTTCCAGCGGGTGCGCTGTTTCATCAGGGACATCAGGCTGCCCGGGGTCTCCTCCCGGGTCACCATGTCGGAGTCGTAGGCGACGACGACCTTCTTGCCGACGCTGGACAGCCGCACACCCAGGTCGCAGTCCTCGGCGAGACAGTTGGGATCCCAGCCGTCCGCCTCCCGCAGTACGTCCGTGCGGACGAAGACGGTGTTGCCGCCGAGCGGGATGAACCCCTTCTGCGCGTGCAGATGGAGCCTGGACCTGAACCAGAAGAAGTACTCCAGGCAGTTGCGCAGGCTGTACCAGCTGGAGTTGAAGTTGATGAGCTGCACGCCGCCCTGGACGACGTCCGCACCCGTCGTACGGAACGCGTGGTCCACGTGGGCGAGCAGCTCCGGGTGGACCTGGTCCTCGGCGTCGAAGACTCCCACGACGTCGCCGCGGCAGTGCGGCAGCGCCGTGTTCATGGCCTTCGGTTTGTTCTTCTTCTCGTGGTGGTCGACGACGACCCGCACACGCGGGTCGCGCTCCTCCGCGCTGCGGGCCACCTCGGCGGTCTCCGGGTCGTCGTGCCCGACGATGACGATGATCTCGAAATCGTCGTGGCTCGACTCCAGCAACCGCTGGATGGTGTGGTCGAGTACGGCCTGCTCGTGACGAGCGGGCAGCAGCAGCGAGAACGACAGGCCGTCGCCGCCGTCCGGACTGCTGAACCGGGTGGAGGCGAGCACCTCGGGCGTACGCCACGCGTGCATCTGCCACCACAGAGTGAAGGCTGCCATCCAGAACAAGGCCAGTGAAACGGCAGCGATAAAGACAGACGTGAGCAAAAGATCCCCCCAGATCCCAAAATCCCCCTGTCGCGACAGTGAGTTACTTCTGTCGCGTCACCGTGGAGAGACTAGGGGGGAACTGTGAAGTCCGGGAGCTCTTCAGATAAATAGAGTGTTTCGGAATCCTCAGTCGACTAAGGGCCAGTAACCGGACGTATCCCGCTACGTCGGAGGTTTACCGTCCCTGTAGTCCCTTGTCAGACGGCGTTTCCGCCTCCCACGGCCTCGCGCAGACGCTGGACATCGGAGGTCGGGGCGTCGCAGGTGAAGTTTCGGCAAACGTAAGCGGAGGGCAGACCGCCGGCCAACGGACGGCCGGCGAGCAGCGGAAGTTCGTCACTTTCCGCAGCGCCGACGGCGACGACGGCCCCCGGCGCGGTGCCCAGGAGCGCCGCGCGATGCAGCTCCGCGGTCGCCGGATCCTCCGCCGGACCCACGACCGCGATCTCACGGGGCCCGTCCACCAGCGCCTCCGCCACGGCCAGACCCCAGCCGGTGAAACGGGGCACGCGCGGCCCGAGCGCCTTCACGACCCCCAGAGCCCGCTCCGCCGCGGTCCGGTGGGGCTCCGCCCCGGTCTGCGCCGCGTACGAGAGCAGCGCGCCGGCCGCCGCGCTCCACCCGGAGGGGGTCGCGTTGTCGGTCGGATCCTGCGGACGCCGGATCAGCCGCTCGGCATCGGCCGCCGTGTCGTACAGGGCACCCGACTCGGAGTCCGTGAACTGTGCGAGCACGTGGTCCAGCAGGAACCCGGCGAATTCCAGCCACACCCCCTCACCGGTGACACCCGCCAGCGTGAGGAACCCCTCGGCGACATCCGCGTAGTCCTCCAGCACCCCCGCGTTCGCCCCGGCCCGGCCGTCCTTGCTGGTACGGGCCAGCCGCGCCCGGTCGTCCATGTGCAGCCGTACGAGGAGATCCGCGGCGCCGATCGCGGCCTCGACCAGGTCCGGGCGGCCGAAGTAGGCGCCGGTCTCCGCGAGGGCGGCGACGGCGAGCCCGTTCCAGGCGGCGACGATCTTGTCGTCCCGGCCGGGAGCGGGACGCCCGGCGCGCGCGGCGAGCAGCCGGCTCCGGATACCGTCGAACTTCCCGGCGTCGAAGGCGCCCTCGTGCCGCGGGAGTTGGAGAACGGAGGCGCCCTCCTCGAAGGTGCCCTCCTCGGTCACCCCGAAGTGGTGGGCGGCGAACTCGGCGTCCGCACCGAGTACTTCCGCGAGCTGCCCGGGCGTCCACACGTAGTACGCGCCCTCGACATGCTTCCCGTTCCCGTCGTCACTGTCGGCATCGAGCGCGGAGGCGAACCCGCCCTCGCTCGTACGCAGTTCGCGCACCATGAAGTCAGCGGTCTCCAGCGCGACCCGACGCGCGAGCTCGGACCCGGTGGACCGCCACAGATGCGCGTACACCCGGCACAGCAGGGCGTTGTCGTAGAGCATCTTCTCGAAATGGGGCACAACCCACTCGCGGTCGACGGAGTAACGAGCGAACCCGCCGCCGAGCTGGTCGTAGATCCCGCCGCGCGCCATCCGCTCGCCCGTGTCGATGGCCATCTGGAGCGCACCCTCCGAGCCGGTCCGCGCGTGATGCCGCAGCAGGAACTCGAGCACCATGGACGGCGGGAACTTGGGCGCACCGCCGAATCCGCCGTGCTGCGCGTCGTACTCCCGGGTCAGCCCGAGCAGGGCCTGCGCCAGCTCCTCCTCGCCGGGGGCCTGGGCGTCGCCGTAACTGAGCTCACGTTCAGCGAGGTCCCGCGCGATCTTCCCCGCGACCTCGGCGACCTCGTCACGCCGGTCGGCCCAGGCGCCGTGCACGCCCTCCAGGACCTGCCGGAAGGCGGGCATGCCGTGGCGGGGGACGGGCGGAAAGTACGTACCGAAGTAGAAGGGCTCGGCGTCCGGAGTGAGGAAGACGGACATGGGCCAACCCCCTTGTCCGGTCGCCGCCTGCACCGCCTCCATGTAGACGGCATCGACGTCCGGCCGCTCCTCCCGGTCCACCTTCACCGAGACGAAGTGCTCGTTCATGTAGGCGGCCGTCGCCTCGTCCTCAAAGCTCTCGTGAGCGAGGACATGACACCAGTGACACGCGCTGTATCCCACGCTCAGGAAGACCGGCACATTGCGCCTGCGGGCCTCCTCGAAGGCGGCAGGCTCCCACTGCCACCAGTCGACGGGGTTGTCCGCGTGCTGAAGGAGATACGGAGACGTGGCGTGCGCGAGTCGGTTGGCCATGCCCCAATCCTTGCGCATGCGGGAAAAACCCGCTCACACGCCACAGGTATGGCATACCAACGGGGCAAAAGGGAGCGGGCACCGCGCTGATCCGGCGATCCGCGAAGGCACTGTGATGATCCGCTGGCGCCCTGTCGCGGATGCCCCGTACGCAGGACACTTGACGGTGACAGATGTTGCCGCCGGAGGGGGACCTGACATGCGGGACAGCCATCGGGCGGACGCCGAGCGGCTGTTGGTCCGGGCCGTGGAGGAAGAAGTACGGCGGTCGGGGGGACGCACCGACGGGAGCGTGCTGCTCTCGCGGGCCCGGGGCGCGCTCGAAGCGATGGGTGGAGCGGCCGCCGAGGAGTACGGGGCGTACACGGGAGCGCTCGACGAGGCGGAGGCGGGACGGCTCTCGTTCGGGCAGCGCTACGCCCAAGAGGGTGCCGGAACTCCCATGCTGGTCGCGGTGGTTGCCGCGGTCGCGGCGGTCGTGGCGGACCTCGCGCTCGGCACGGGCGCGGGGACCGCACTCGGCGCGGGCGCGACGGTGGCGGTGGTCGGCGCGGCGGCCACCGTGGTCAAGGTGACGGCCTCGCATCTGCCGGCGGCGAGCCGCCGGGCCGGGGCGCTGGGACAGCCTGGCGGTGCCGAACAGCTCCGCCTCCAGTGGCTGACAGCCCTGGAAGTACGCGGTATCCGGCCCTTTCTCGACCAGCAGCGCCTGCTCAGCGCGGCCACCGGCGCCAAGCAGGGTGCGCCCCAGCTGCGCCGCACCGACAAGAGCGCGGCGGCCCGGCGGCGCAGTGTCCTGGAGCACTCCTTCGGTCAACTTCCGGACCCGGAAAGCCCGTTCACCGGTCGCCGTGCCGAGATGTCACGGATCGCCCAGTGGGTGCACGCGGCCCGCGCGAGCACCGAGACGAAGCCGACGGTGGTGGTGCTGTACGGCGCGCCCGGCTCCGGCCGCAGCACGCTCGCGATCCGGGCGACGCACTCCCTCAAGGACCAGTTCCGCGGCGCCTGCGTGGTGGACCTGCGCGGCGACAGCCCCGAGGAGCCGCCGCTCACCACCCGGGACGCGCTGCTGCATCTGCTGAACCGTCTCGGCGCACCGCGCGAACAGCTCCTCTTCCGGGAGCGCCCCTCCGGGGATCAGCAGGACCAGCAGGTCAGGCGGCTGAGCGAGCTGTACCACCAGCACCTGACGGGCCTGCCGGTAACGATCGTGCTGGACGACGCGAGCGACGCCGAACAGGTGCGCGTCCTGGTCCCCGAGCGCTCCGACAGCCTGGTCCTGGTCACCGCACGCAAGCCCCTCGACCTGCCCGCCGACCTCGCCGCCTGGGTGCACCAGCTCCCGGTCGAGGCGCTGGAGGCCGGCGGCGCCGAGGAGCTGCTGAACGCGGTGGCGCAGGACAGGTCGAGCCCGTACGACGCCGAATCCTCCGACCGCGTACGGGAGTTGTGCGGCGGTCTGCCGCTCGCCCTGCACATCGCGGGTTCCTCGCTCGGCCCCCGGACCCCCCGCCAACTCGCCTCGGATCTGGAGGCGTACGGCCCCGTCGATCCGGTCGAGCGGGCCCTGTGGCTGCGCTACAGGGACCAGACGGACACGGCACGCCGGCTGCTGCGCCGACTGGCTCTCGCGGGCCGCGCCTCCCTGGGCGCGGTCGCGGCGGCCTCACTCCTCGCCACGGACGAGCCGGAGGCCACCCGGCACCTGACCGCGCTGTCCCGGGCCGGCCTCGTCGACCACGTCCGCGGCAGCCGCTACCGCCTGCACGACCTCGTCCGCGCCTTCGCGCAGGCCCGCCTCCTGGACGAGGAGGAACCGTCCGAGCGTACGGCGGCGCAGGAACGCCTGATCGTGAACTACGCGGAGCTGGCGGACTCGGTGATCCGCCTGGTCGACGGCAAGACGTCCACGCGGGCCGACCAGTTCGGCCCGCACGGCTTCACCTCCCTCGACGCGGCCCTGCGCTGGCTGGACGACGAGTCGAGCTTCATCACGGCGACCCTGCGGCACGCGGAGGGCGTGGACCAGGCGGCCGTGCTCCATCTTCTGGGAGCCCTCTGCGACTACTGCCTGCTGCGTGGCGACCTCTACCGCCTGGGCGAGATCAGCGAGTTGACGCAGGCCGTCGACCAGGGCCTGCTGGTCCGCTCGGTCCAGTGGCGTACGGGCATCGCGGCCCGCCAGCTCGGTGAACTGGACAAGGCCCGTACGACACTGTCCTCGGTGGTCGACCTCTACCTCGAGGCCCATCACGACGCGGGCGCCGCCCTGGCCCTGTGCTCCCTCGGCATCACCCTGCACCACCAGGGCAACCTCATCGAGGCCGCGGCGAAGCTCCAGGAGGCCATCGACCTCCAGGCCGCGCCCGAACTGGCCGGAGACCGCGCCTGGACCATGCACGCGCTGGCCGGCGTGGAGCGCGACCGCTCCCGCCTCGCCGTGGCCCTGGACCTGCTCACCCAGGCCCTGGTCCTGCACCGCGAGAGCGAGTCCGTGCACGGCGAGGCGTGGGCGCACTTCCACCTGGGCCAGCTGGGCCTGCGGATGGGCGACGTTCCGCGCGCGGAACGCGAGCTGCGCGAGGCGCTCGCACTGTACGGCCGGACGCGCGATCCCCGCGGCGAGGCCTGGGCGCTGACCCAGTTGGCCCGCGCCCGGCTCGTCGCCGGCGACCCGTCCCCCGCGGTCGACGGACTGCGCCAGGCGGCCTCCCGGCACCGCGACAACGAGGACGCGCGGGGCGAGGCCTGGACGCTGTACTACCTGGGCCAGGCCCTGGAGGAGACCGGCAGCCTGGACCAGGCGGTCCGCGAACTGGAACGCTCCCGCACGATGTTCTCCCGCATGCGGGACGTGTACGGGCTGGCCTGCGCCCGACACCACTCGGCCCGCGTCACCCGCGACCAACGGGCGGGCCAGACCGGCTCGTTGCGCAACTCGGGCTTCGCCCGCCAGCTCCTCGTCGATGCCCGCGCCGACTTCCAGCGCATCGGCGTCGCCCACGGGGAGGCGTGGACCTGCCTCGAACTGGCCGTCGTCGACGGCGGCAACGCCCGTACGCAGCAGGCCCTGAAGCTCTGCGACGAGGCGATCGCCCTCTTCACCTCGTACGGCGACCGCCGTGGCGAGGACTGGGCCCGCTTCCTGCGCTGCACCCTGCTCCCCTACGCCGCCCCCGGCGGCTCCGAGATCGGCACCGCCGTCGCCCAGGAGGAACTGAGCCGCCTCTCCCGCACCGGCCACGCCACCCGAGACACCAAACTCGACGACTACGTCGAGGCCTACCAGCTCTTGCTGGAACGCGGAGTGAGCCTGGAAACCGGCTGGCAGGCCTGGCGCCTGCAGATGGTGCCGAAGCGGCACGCGCGGGATGTGATGGGGGTGGAGGTTCGAGCGGGGCGGGAGTGACACCCCGGATCGGCGGGGGTGGAGAAACCCGTGTGTCACGGGCGGACGGCCCGTGCGGACGGAGGTGGACAGCCCCCCGCGCGACGGACGGGGGTCTCGACGAACGGGCAGCCTGCGGGGCCCGTACGCAAACGCTCCCGTGCGGCCGGGCGTTGCAGCCCGGCGCCGCGCCGCTCCGGTGCGGCCCGGGACATACAGCTCCGTGCCCCGTGCCACCGCACCGACTTCCTACGCCGGCAGGCGGTCGGCTTCCGCTGTCGTACGCCACCCACTCACGCGGGGAGGCACCCAAGCCGGGGCAGGGCTCAGGTGCCGCTGTCGTACGTCAGCCGAGCCGGGCACCGGCAGTCGCAGCCGTCGCTCGGCGCCCTCGTACCCCCGTACGGCGGGACCCCGCCGTACGGACCGGACCGGTTCCGCCTGCGCCCGCCCTCGCGCGGGCGTCAGCCCTGTTCGGCCTTGGCCGAGGAGGTCTCCGCGGGTGAGGACTTCGCGAGCGAGGGCTCCCCGGTGGAGGCGTCCGGGCCGCCGGACGCCTTTCCGGTGTCACCCCCGCGCCCCTTGCCGGAGGCCGCCGCCTCGAAGTTCTCGTTGACCTTCCCCATGTGCTTGTTCATCGACTTCATCAGCCCCCACACCGCCAGGGCCATCACCGCGAACACGATGAAGCCGAGGACGCCGGGGGTGACCTTGTTCTCGTCGACCTCCTTGGCGAGGGGGACGAGGTGCGTCAGTGCCAGGCTTGCGCTCATGTCAGGCATTGTCGCGGATGCCCGCAAAGAGGTCGTCCTCGGGGAGGGAGGTATCGACGAGGGACTTCACGAGCTCGTACTCCTCGGTCGGCCAGACCTCCTTCTGGAGGTCCAGCGGAACCTTGAACCAGCCGCCGTCGGGGTCGATCTGCGTGGCGTGCGCGATCAGCGCCTTGTCGCGGATCTCGTAGAACTCCGCACACGGAACGTGCGTGGTCAGCGTGCGCTCCGTGCGCTCGAACTCCGACCACCGCTTCAGCCAGTCCCCGTACGGCGACTCCATGCCACGCTCGAGCAGCGCGTTGTGCAGCGCCTCGGTACGGGCGCGGTTGAAGCCCTGGTTGTAGTAGAGCTTCCGCGGCTGGAACGCCGGGCCGAACTCCGACTCCGGGTACTTCTCGGTGTCCGCCGCCGACTCGAACGCCACCATCGAGATCTTGTGGGTCATGATGTGGTCGGGGTGCGGATAACCGCCGTTCTCGTCGTAGGTGGTGATCACCTGCGGACGGAAGGAGCGGATCTGCCTCACCAGCTCGCCGGCGGCCTTGTCGACGTCCTCGAGCGCGAAACAGCCCTCGGGAAGCGGCGGCAGCGGGTCGCCCTCGGGCAGGCCGGAGTCGACGAAGCCCAGCCACTCCTGCTTGACGCCGAGGATCTCGCGGGCCTCGTCCATCTCCTTCTTGCGTACCTCGTGGATGTGCTCCTCGAGGTACTTGTCGCCCTGGAGCTTCGGATTGAGGATGGAGCCGCGCTCCCCGCCCGTGCAGGTCACCACCAGCACGTCCACCCCCTCGGACACGTACTTCGCCATGGTGGCCGCGCCCTTGCTCGACTCGTCGTCGGGGTGGGCGTGCACGGCCATCAGTCGCAGCTGGTCAGTCAAGACTCGATCCTCAGTAAGTCGGCCGGTCGGCAAGTGGACAAGTGAGCAAGTCGGCAATCGGCGCCCGGCGTGAATCAGCTTGATGGGCGGCTTCTATAGTGACGGAACCGGGGGGCGAATAATTCCGGGGCCCGGCCCCTGGGCTCCCCCGGACCCACGCCGCCGCCCCTGCCGAGAGGACGACCATGAGTACGGCGAGCACCCAGCTGCCCGAGGGCCGGTACGGCCGCTCAGCGGACGAGGGCTCCGACCGGAAACTCAAGGTCGTCGGCATCGCGCTGGGTGTGATCCTGCTCGCGCTCATCGGCTGGTTCGGATACGACCAGATCAGCGGGACCAGGATCAGCGCCCAGGTGATCACCTTCAGCGCCTCGGACAACGAGGTCGAAGTGCACCTGGAGGTGCACAAGGACGCGGACGCCCACGGCTACTGCACCCTGCGCTCACAGGCCGCGAACGGGGCCGAGGTGGGCCGCGCGGACTTCCGCTTCGACCAGAACGCCTCCCGCGTCGACAAGGTCCTCACGCTGCGTACGACGGCCAAGGGCACCACGGCGGAGCTGCTCGGCTGCTACGACGACTGACGTCCCCCCGGCACTTACGTGCTGACCTGCGCTGACGGAATTCTGACGTCTTATGTCCTCCCCCTTCAGCCGCTGAATTGTTAGGCTCGTGGTTTCGCCCGCCCGTGAAGGCTCATTCTTCTGGGTAGGGCGATGCTTTGTATTCCCAGTACCTACGAGGAGCACCTGTGACCCAGACCAGCGAGAACGTCACCTGGCTGACCCAGGAGGCGTACAACCAGCTCAAGGCTGAGCTGGACTATTTGTCTGGTCCCGCGCGCACGGAGATCGCCACCAAGATCGCGGCGGCGCGCGAGGAGGGCGACCTGCGCGAGAACGGCGGGTACCACGCGGCCAAGGAGGAACAGGGCAAGCAGGAGCTCCGTGTGCGCCAGCTGACCCAGCTCCTGGAGAAGGCCAAGGTCGGCGAGGCCCCCGCGGCGGACGGTGTGGTCGCGCCCGGCATGGTCGTCACCATCGCCTTCGACGGCGACGAGGACGACACCCTGGACTTCCTGCTGGCCTCGCGGGAGTACGCGAGCGCCGACATCGAGACGTACTCGCCGCAGTCCCCGCTGGGCTCCGGCGTGAGCGGCAAGAAGGTCGGCGAGGACGCCCAGTACGAGCTGCCGAACGGAAAGCTCGCCTCGGTGAAGATCCTCAAGTCCGTGCCCTACCAGGGCTGAGACCAGGACCACCCGGCCCCTGACTACTCCGACGATGCCCCCGGCCGCGCTCCCGGGGGCATCGTCATGCCCGGCTTATACAGGTCGTCGTACAGGTCGTCCTACCGATCACGCCGTCGCGGACCGGTACTTTCGCACCGCCAGTGTTCTGAAGACCAGGACGATCACCACGGAGTAGATCAGCGAGGCCCAGACCGCGTGCTGCATGGGCCAGGCGTCGGACTGCGAGACGCCCGGATTGCCGAAGAGCTCGCGGGAGGCCTGCACCGTGGCACTGAAGGGGTTCCAGTCCGCGATGTGCCGCAGCCAGGGCGTCATGTTGCTGGAGTCCACGAACGCGTTCGAGATGAACGTCACCGGGAACAGCCAGATCAGTCCGCCCGAGGTGGCCGCCTCCGGGGTGCGTACGGAGAGGCCGATGAGCGCGCCGATCCAGGTGAACGCGTACCCGGACAGGAGGAGCAGCGCGAAGGCGCCGAGGACCTTGCCGGCGTTGGTGTCACCGTCCGACCCGACCCGCCAGCCGACCAGCAGGGCCACGATGGCGAGCACCAGCAGGGTGAGCGCGGTCTGCACCAGGTCGGCGAGCGTCCGCCCGGTCAGTACCGCGCCGCGCGCCATGGGCAGTGAGCGGAAGCGGTCGATGAGGCCCTTGTGCATGTCGTCGGCGATACCCGCGCCGGCGCCCGCGGTGGCGAAGGTGACGGTCTGCGCGAAGATGCCGGCCATCAGGAAGTTCCGGTAGTCGGTGGAGCTGGTGCTGCCGCCGATCTGCATGGAACCGCCGAAGACATAGCTGAACAGCACCACGAACATGATCGGCTGGATCAGCCCGAAGATCACCATCTCCGGAATCCGGGACATCCTGATCAGGTTGCGCTTGGCGACGACCAGAGAGTCCCGGATGGACTGCCCGAAGGGGTTGGTGGGCGCCGCGACCTGCACGGCGTCGGTGACGGCACTCACTTGGCGTCCTCTTTCTTCTTCTTGCGGCCCTTGCTGTCGGCCGCTCCGTTGGCCTCTTCCCGCTCCTCGGCCGCGTGGCCGGTGAGGGAGATGAAGACGTCGTCCAGGGTCGGCCTGCGCAGGCCGATGTCGTCGATCTCGATGCCGCGGGTGTCCAGCTCGCGGATGACCTCCGCGAGGAGCTTCGCGCCGCCGGAGACGGGCACCGTGAGCTTGCGGGTGTGCTCCTGGACCGTGGTCTCGCCCTTGCCGAAGCCGCGCAGCACCTCGGACGCCGTGCCGATGTGCTCGCGCTCGTGCACGACGACCTCGACGCGCTCGCCGCCCGTCTGGGCCTTGAGCTGGTCGGCGGTGCCACGGGCGATGACGCGGCCGTGGTCGACCACGCAGATGTCGTGCGCGAGGTGGTCGGCCTCTTCCAGGTACTGGGTGGTCAGCAGGAGCGTCGTGCCGCCGGAGACGAGCTGCTTGATGACCTCCCAGAGCTGCTGGCGGTTGCGCGGGTCGAGGCCGGTCGTCGGCTCGTCCATGAACATCACTGGGGGCGAGACGACCAGCGCGGCCGCCAGGTCGAGCCGGCGGCGCATACCGCCCGAGTACGTCTTCGCGGTGCGGTCGGCCGCGTCCGCGAGGTTGAACTGCTGGAGCAGCTCCTCAGCGCGGACCTTCGCGGCCTTCGACCTCATCTGGTAGAGCTGACCGACCATCTGGAGGTTCTCCCGGCCGGTCAGATACTCGTCGACCGCGGCGAACTGCCCGGACAGGCCGACCCGGCGGCGCACCGCGTCGGGGTCCTTGAGCACGTCGATACCCGCGACGACCGCCTTGCCGCTGTCGGGGCGCAGCAGGGTGGTCAGACAGCGGACCGCGGTCGTCTTGCCCGCGCCGTTGGGCCCCAGCAGGCCCAGCACGGTGCCCTCCGGGACATCGAGATCGACGCCGTCCAGAGCCCTTACGTCGCCGAAGGTCTTCACCAGGCCTTCGGCATAGATGGCGCCTGGCATGTGGGGTCCCCCAAGTGATTGGCGAATTAATGGAAAAGAGCTTAGTTTTCGCCGGTTCGTCCGTCCTGCCCGGCGGGCAAAATCGTTCGACCGAGCGGACGGACTTGTGGTGGGATATGTGGCGAGAGACACACCATAACGCGATGTATCGCGTCACTCAACAGATTTTTCCATCCCGCACTGACAATGGCTCTGACCTGGGGATACGGAATCCCCAGACCTGTCCTCGGATCTCACTGACCTGTCCTCGGACCTCACTCGATGACGGTGTAGCCCGCCTCGCGCAGCGCCCGGTTCAGCTCGGCGATGTGCACGGGACCCTTCGTCTCCAGGTGCAGCTCGACCTCCACCTCTGTGAGCCCGAGCCGGGGATCGGTCCGTACGTGACTCACGTCGAGGACGTTAGCGTCGGCCACTGACAACACCCCGAGAAGTGTGGCCAGGGCGCCGGGACGGTCCGTCAGACGCAGGGTGACCGCGAGATAGCGGCCGCTCGCCGCCATGCCGTGCCGCAGGATGCGCTGCATCAGCAGCGGGTCCACGTTGCCGCCCGAGAGGAGCGCCACGACCGGGCCCTCGAAGGTGCCCGGCTCGGCCAGCAGCGCCGCGACGGGGCTCGCGCCCGCCGGTTCGACAACCAGCTTGGCCCGCTCAAGGCAGAGCAGCAGCGCACTGGACAGGTGATTTTCGGACACCGTGACGATCTCGTCCACCAGGTCGCCGATGATCCGGAACGGCACCTCGCCCGGCCGGCCGACCTTGATGCCGTCGGCCATCGTCGCGGGGTTCTCGAGCGACAGGGGGCGCCCGGCCGCCAGCGAGGGTGGGTACGCCGCCGCGCCCGCCGCCTGTACGCCGACGATCCGCACGTCGGGGCGCAGTGCCTTCACCGCGATCGCGATGCCCGCGGCGAGTCCTCCGCCGCCGATCCCGACGACGATCGTGCGCACCTCGGGGCACTGTTCCAGGATCTCCAGGCCGACGGTGCCCTGCCCCGCGATGATGTCGGGATGGTCGAAGGGGTGGATGAACACGGCCCCGGTCCGCTCGGCGTACTCCTGCGCGGCGGCCAGCGTCTCGTCCACCACCTGGCCGTGCAGCCTCACTTCGGCGCCGTAGTCGCGGGTGGCCGCGACCTTCGGCAGCGGCGCCCCGGTGGGCATGAAGACCGTGGAACGCACACCGAGGAGCGCGGAGGCCAGCGCGACTCCCTGCGCGTGGTTGCCGGCGCTCGCGGCGACGACACCCGCGGCACGCTCCTCCGGAAGCAGGCCCGCGATCCGCACGTACGCGCCGCGCAGCTTGAAGGAACCGGTCCGCTGGAGGTTCTCGCACTTGAGGTGCACCGGCGCTCCCACCAGCTGGGACAGGTACCTGCTGCCCTCCATCGCGGTCATCCGCGCCACACCCGTGAGCATCTTCTGCGCGCCGCGTACGTCGTCGAGAGTCACCCTGTGCAAGGAGTCAGCCGTGCCGTAGCTCATGACCACCAGTCTCGCAGTTCACACGGGTCCGCTCGCGGTGTGACCACCCTCCGAGACCGGTTTACGCAGCGTCGGTACGGCCCGCGTCCCGGCCGCGTACCCTGTCCCCCAACCCAGCTCCCACGCATGAATTGAGCCCCCGGCCATGCCCACAACACCAGAGATGTCGATGGACATGACGACTGTCGGTGACACCGGTCTACTCGACACGCTTCAGCACGAGGTGGCGGTATTCGCGCGTCGTGCCGAACAGACCCGGCTCGGCGGAGTGGGGCAGGTGCGCAATTCCATGGACCGCGCCGCCTACCTGCTGCTCAACCGCCTGGACAAGGAAGGCCCGATGGGCGTCAAGGCGCTCGCCGCGAGCATGGGGATCGACTCCTCGACCGTCACCCGGCAGGTTGCCCCGCTGGTCGACACCGGTCTCGTCAAGCGCACCTCGCACCCCGAGGACGGGCGTGCCGTGGTGCTTCAGCTGTCGCCGCGCGGGCAGTCCCGCCTCGACGAAGTGCGCTCCTCCAGGCGTCAGTTGATGGCCGAGCTGACCCACGACTGGGCACCGGAGGAGCGCGAGGCGTTCTGCACGCTCCTGACGCGCTTCAACAGCGCGCTCTCGGCCCGCCAGGCCGCCCAGGGCGTGCCGGTGGGCGAGTCGCCCGCTTCCTGACCGTCCCGACCGGGTCCGGCGTCGCCGGCCAGGCGTGAGCCGGTGCCGGCGTCGCTCCCCTGGTACGGCTGAGCCCAGGTTCCGGCATCGCTCCCCCGGTGCGGTCGAGCCAGGCCCTGAGCCCCCTTCCACGCGCGCGTGGACCGTTCCGCCCCCTCGTTACCCGGTTACCCGCGGGTTCGCTCCGGGCACGCGCGCGTGCATGTGCGCCGGGCTCTTGACCGGAAGGCCGCGTCTGGCCTCATATGAGACCGGGTCCTTGTCGTACGTGGTGCGACCTGTCGTACGCGGCCGGGGTCCCGTTCCAGTCAGGGTCGCCCTCGGGCAGGAGGCGCGGTGCGAGAACGGCAGGCGTCCCAAGGCGCCCGCCGGGCCCGGGAGTTCGAGGCGTTCGTCGCGGGCGCGGCAGGGCGGCTGCTGCATGCCGCCACGCTGCTCACGGCGGAGTCCCCGCGCGCCAACCCACGCGCGCGGCGCCTGCTGACGTTGTCCCTCGCCCGTACGTACGCCTGCTGGGACCGGCTGCGCGGCGAGGACCCGTACGACCACGCCCGCCAGCAGTTGGCCGTCCACTTCGCGCGCGGCGCCTGGCACCAGCACGGCAGGCTCGGCCGGGCCCGCCCGGCACCGGACAGCGTTCTGGCGCGTCTGACGCCCCAGGAGCGGCTGATCCTGGTCCTCAGACTGTACGAGGGGGTCGCCGAACAGCAGACGGCTGCCCTGCTCGGGCTCCCCACGGAGCGGATACGGGCGATATACGCCCGCGCGATGGCGACACTGCTGCACCCGCCGCGCGGACCCGCGCCGGCCCTGGCGAAAGCGGTGGGGTCATGAGCATGCGCGAGCGGGAGACGGCCGTACGGCGGATGCTGGAGCAGACGCCGGCCCAGGTACCGCCCGACCTGCACGCGAACGTCGTACGCCGCGGGACCCGCATTCTGCGCCGCAGGAGGGCGGGCCGCCGCCTGATGTGGCTGCTGCTGCTCGCCGCGACCGTCGCCTTCGTCGTCTGGGCGATGACGGTGCACCCCTGGGTGGAGCCGCCGTCGGAGACGACTCCACCGCTGACGGGCTGGTGACCCGGCCCTTCGCCACAGGCCGGTGACCCGGTGCTTCCTCTAGCCGAGCGCCTGCTGGAGGTCCTGAAGCAGGTCGTCGACGTTCTCGATGCCCACGGAGAGGCGCACGAGGTCGGCGGGGACCTCGAGGGCGGAGCCGACGACGGACGCGTGCGTCATACGCCCCGGGTGCTCGATCAGGGACTCGACGCCGCCCAGGGACTCGCCGAGCGTGAACACCTTGGCGCGGTTGCAGACCTCGACGGCCGCCTCCTCGCCGCCCTCGACCTGGAAGGAGATCATGCCGCCGAACGCCTTCATCTGCTTGGCGGCGATCTCGTGACCGGGGTGCTCCGGGAGACCCGGGTACAGAACGCGCGTCACGCGCGCGTGCCGGGTGAGCATCTCGGCCACCCTGGTGGCGTTCTCGCTGTGCCGGTCCATGCGGACGGCAAGCGTCTTGGCGCCGCGCAGCACCAGCCACGAGTCGAAGGGCCCGGCGACCGCGCCCATCGCGTTCTGGTGGTACGCCAGCTCCTCGCCGAGTTCCTGGTCCCCGGTGACCAGGGCGCCGCCGACGACGTCCGAGTGCCCGCCCATGTACTTGGTCAGCGAGTGCACGACGACGTCCGCGCCGAGCGCCAGCGGCTGCTGGAGGTAGGGGGTCGCGAAGGTGTTGTCCACGACCAGCCTGGCGCCCGCGTCACGCGCGATCTGCGCGACGACGGCGATGTCCGTGATCCCGAGGAGGGGGTTGGAGGGGGTCTCCACCCAGATGGCCTTGGTCCTGGGGGTGAGGGCGGCCCGTACGGACGCGGGATCGCTGGTGTCGGCGACCGACCATTCCACCCCCCACTTGGAGACGACCTTCGCGAACAGGCGGAAGGTGCCGCCGTACGCGTCGTTGGGGATGACCACGTGATCGCCGGGGCTGAGCAGCGTACGCAACAGGCAGTCCTCGGCCGCCAGTCCGGACGCGAACGCGAGGCCGCGGCGACCGCCCTCAAGGGCGGCGAGGTTCTCTTCCAGGGCGGTCCTGGTCGGGTTGGCGCTGCGGCTGTACTCGTAGCCGCCGCGGAGCCCGCCCACGCCGTCCTGCTTATAGGTCGAGACCTGGTAGATCGGCGGGACGACCGCACCCGTGAGGGGATCGGCGGTGTTGCCCGCGTGGATCGCGAGGGTCTCGAAGTGCTGACTGATGTGCCTGTCGCTCATGCGTCCCGAGGGTAGTGCGCTCGCGGACCTGATGACGTCGCGCCCCGGTGGAGCGGAGCTGTTCGGTGATCGCGGGCGCGGATTGCGGCGCGGGAGCGGGTTGCGGACGTCGGTCGCGGGCGCCGGTCGCGGTATCGGCTTTGGGCATCGGTTCTGGGCGGAGCCGACCGGGTTCGCCAATTGTCGGACCCGTCTGGTTCGCTTGTGGCATGGAGATTCTCTGGGTCCTGATGGCGCTGGCCATGTTCAGCCTGGTCCTGCTGCCGGTTCTCAGGCGCAGGCGTGCCGGTATACAGCTGGTCTCGCCCGGCGACCCGGACGCGGCGGACCCGGCGAACTACGGGTTCCTGCTGCAGGAGGAGCTGGACATCCGCATGCCGGGGGCCGACCAGGATCTGCTGGACGTGCTGGACCTGGTGCAGCGCACGCAGGACTACCGCTCCGCCTCGCAGCTGCTCGCGGGCACGGAGACAGCGGGCGAGCGGCGCTGGCAGCGGGTGCAGGCCTTCGCGGGCGCCGCGTCGCTGGAGCTGCGGCAGCACCCCGGCGGGGTCAGCGAGACGCCCGGCGGGCAGTGGCTGCGGGTGTGGCGGGCCGAGCAGCCCAAGGACGCGGGCGGCGCGGCGGTGCACGCCGAGTTCCTGGTCCAGCAGGCGTGGCGTACGTCGACGCCGGGGACGGACGAGTTCCGGATCATCATGGAGGAGGCGAGGTCGGCGTGCGGTGACGCGGCGCTGCTGTCCCCCGGTGACCCGATCCCGTACATCATCGAGCTCTCGGTGGCCCGCGGACTCGCCTACCCCCAGGCGGAGTTCGAGAAGCTCTGGCTGAAGATCCTGGACCGCGCGCCGGCCCACATGGGAGCGCACCTCGCGGCCCTGCACTACTGGTGCGAGAAGTGGCACGGCTCGCGGGAGGTGGCGTACTCGTTCGCGGAAGCCGCGGCGGCGCGGGCCCCGCAAGGGTCTCTGCTGGCCGCCATGCCGCTCTTCGCGGTCTTCGAGCACCTCCCCGAGGTGAACCTGGTCCGCAGCTTCTACCAGAGCGAGGTCGTGACGAAGGCCGTCCACGGCGCCCTCTACGCGGTGCACGCGGCCCGCTCCGACGACCCGATGCTCGCGCACGTCCGCCACCTCCTGGTCTTCTTCCTGGTCCGCGGCGAGCGCTGGGCGGAGGCCATGCACCAGCTGGTGCACGTCGACGGCCACGTGGGCGCGCTGCCCTGGACCCTCACGCCCGACCCGGCGGCGGACTACGCGCTGTACCGGGCTCTGGCGGTGGCGGGGTACGAGGCGAACGGGGGCAGCCCGGCGACCCTCGCGCGCTGAGGCGGCCTCCCCGCCCGGCACCCGGAATGCGAGACGGTACGAGGGCGTTCCCCACGTGCTGTACCGCACTGGGCCCTGAACCGGCGAGGATACGAAGGAGTTCGCGTGATGCTGTTCGGCCGTACGCCTGTCCTGCCCACCCCCGAGCAGGCCCTCACCGGCCGCCCCGACCCGATCTTCACGGTCCCCGACCGGCACACGGTCCTCGGCACCCCGCTCCTCGGCTCCTACCCGGAGGGCCTGGAGATCGCGGACTTCGCCATGGGCTGTTTCTGGGGCGCCGAGCGCAAGTTCTGGCAGCTCCCGACGGGCGTCCACACCACCCTGGTGGGCTACCAGGGCGGCTTCACCGAGCACCCCACGTACGAGGAGGTCTGCTCGGGCCTGACCGGCCACACGGAGGCGGTCCGCGTGGTCTACGACCCCTCCCTCATCTCGTACGAACGCCTCCTCCAGGTCTTCTGGGAGTCCCACAACCCGACCCAGGGCTTCCGCCAGGGCAACGACTCCGGCACCCAGTACCGCTCCGCCCTCTACCCCCACACCCCCGCCCAGGCCACCACCGCCGCCGCCTCCCGCGAGGCCTACCAGAAGCTCCTCACCCGCTCGGGCTACGGCACGATCACCACGGAGCTACTGCCGGCGGAGGGCCGCGTCTTCTATCCGGCCGAGGGATACCACCAGCAGTACCTGGACAAGAATCCGGCGGGGTACTGCGGGATCGGGGGGACGGGTGTGTCCTGCCCGATCGGTGTTGCCACGGCGGAGGGCTGAGACGGGTGGGTTCAGCAGTGCGCGCCCTGACCTGGGCGGTCGGGGCGCGCCATTTGCGTACGGGGTGGTTCTCGGACTCGCCCGGGCAGAGGTGCGACTCGCAAGCCCGGCCCGGCCCCGCTGTGGGGCCTCGGCCCGGTCGGCATTCGCGCTCCGCCGGGCCGCCTCGTACGGTCAGCTCTCCGCGCGGACGGGCAGCCGCCATCCGGGGCGCGGGAAGTGGCAGGTGTAACCGTCCGGGTAACGCTCCAGGTAGTCCTGGTGCTCGGGCTCGGCCTCCCAGAAGGGGCCGACGGGCTCGACCTCGGTGACGACCTTGTCCGGCCACAGTCCGGAGGCGTCCACATCCGCGATCGTGTCCTCGGCGGTCCGCTTCTGCTCGTCGTCCACGTAGTAGATGGCCGAGCGGTAGCTGAGGCCGATGTCGTTGCCCTGACGGTTCTTGGTGCTCGGGTCGTGGATCTGGAAGAAGAACTCCAGGAGAGCACGGAAGTCGGTCTTCTCGGGGTCGAAAAGGATCTCGATGGCCTCCGCGTGCGTGCCGTGGTTACGGTACGTCGCGTTCGGCACGTCACCTCCGGTGTATCCGACCCGCGTCCCCGTCACGCCCGGGAGCCGGCGGATCAGGTCCTGCATCCCCCAGAAGCATCCGCCCGCCAGCACGGCCCTCTGCGTCTGCGCAGCCATTGCGGTCCCTCCAATATCTGTCAGCCATCCATCAGCTGTCTGTCAGCTCGGTCACTCGGGCTGCCCGGCGCGCACACCGCCCGCATCCCACATCCACTCCCCTCAACGCGCGAGGGTTCCGAGCGATTCCGTACCCGCCCAACCTGCCCCGCGGCCGGCCGCGGCGAGGAGTGCAGCGCCGCGCTCTGGGCCGCCGTCAGTCCGCGTCCGGAAGCACCTGCACGGTGTCCCCGACCGCGCGTTCGCCCGTCGCGTCGGAGGGGTTGTTGACCAGGGTGCCGCGGACGGCCATCGCGGTGGAGCCGCCGCCGTCGAGGTTGAGGGCCTGTACGGCACCGAGCGAGCGCATGAACTGGGCTGCCTCCTGGAGGGTGAAGCCCTCACTGCCGCCGGTCTGCCGCCCGTCGACCGTGGCCAGGATCAGCCGGCCTTTCCTGTCGACGCCCGCCATGGTGCGCGGCTGGCGGGTGTTGGCCCAGGCGTATCCGAAGGACAGGTCCTGGGGGTCGACCACGCCCTCGGCGGCCGCGTCGATGTCGACGCGGCCGTTCTTCACCAGGGTGGGGGCGGCACTCACGACGGAGTCGTCGCCGTCGAGTTCGACGCGTCGGCCGCTGGTGTCGCGGATGACCTCGTCGACCCGGACGCGGCTGCCGACCTCGGCGTTCGCGGTCAGCCAGTCGGCGGCGCCGCCGATGCCCTGAAGAACGCGGCCGCCCGCCGGCACCCGCCCACCGCGCGCTCCGACCGAGATCACCCGGCCCGACGCGTCCAGCACCGCTTGGACACCGGGTCCGGTGGGCAGTTCGGCGCCGAACCCGGTAGTGAACTGGACCAGGTCGTCGGTCGATCGGCAGGTGACGTCCTGCCAGGGCAGGTCGCTGGGCGAGGCGCCCGGACGGCCGCAGTCGCGCACCAGTCCCGGCACCCGGTTGATGCCCTGGATCCGGTACGAGGAGTGGCCGGCCCGGGCGGTGACGGTGGTCGTCAGATCGGCCACACGGATGTGGCGGCCGCCGTCGCCGAGGATCAGCGCGGCCCGCGAGCCCACGGCCATCGACCCCAACTGACCGTCGTAGGCGCCCAGTCCGGACATGGTGCCCTGGACGCCGTCGGCGTTCGAGGTCACGAAGAAGCCCCCGTTGACGGCGACCAGCGACCGCAGCCGGGCGGCGACCGACGACGTGGTCTCCCGCTGCGCGACATTGCCGTCGTGGGTGCCCTCGATGCTGCCGTTGAAGACGCGCGGGTCGATCACGGCGACATGCACGTTCTCCCGGTCGGCCGGCTGCTGGATGTCGTAGCCGGTCCAGGCGACCGCGGTGTGGAATCCGGCCGAGGTGATCGCCGCCGCCGCGGACTGGGCGGCGGCCTGGGTGGAGAAGGAGCCGATCCGTACCCGCAGCCCCATCGTTCCGTGCGGGGTGTCCGAGTAGGCGGGCCACCGGACGCTCTCGACGCGCGGCTGGAGGTCCGCGTCACGTAGTTGCCGTGCCGTGGCGTCGGCCCAGCTCCGGGTGCCGACCTCGGACCAGGTGGCGGCGCCGGTCAGCCGGCTGACGGCCGGGGACTGGACCGTGACCGTCCAGGTGTGTGTGACGTCGGCGTGCCGAATGGTTCCGGTACGTACCTCCAGGCCAGGTGCGAGGGTCTCGGTCGACCACGTGGTCGCCGCGCGGCTCGCGGGGTCGGCCTGCGCGACGGTCGGCATCAGGGAGGGAACGGCGACGGCGAGTACGGCGGCGACGCCGAGGCCCGCGCGGACGCGCGCGGTACCTCGGGCGGATCTGCCGAGGCCCTTGTCGTCCACGGCTTCGTCGAGGGCGTTGTGGTCCATGGCTTCCTCACGGCTGGAGCGCGATGCCGGCCGGGCGGGACGGTGCGGGTGTGGTGCGGCCGCGCGCACGACCCATCCCAGACAACCGCCAAGACTCCCGCGACTCCGGCACGTGAAGATCAGGAAAGAAGGCGGGAAACAGCGGGCAGCGGCCGGATCAGGGCCGCGTCGTTGGTCAGCATGACGGCAAGGGCGTTCTGGTCGGCCCGGCGGCAGAAGCGTTCCAGTCTGGCTGTGTCCCGTACGAAGCCCAGGCGAGCGAGGTCTGTGGCGGCATGTCCCTTCAAGTCGTGGTCCCCGGCCGGAGTTCCCGCCGTGCCCTTCCGTCTCCGGGTGCTTGAAATCGATCGCGGTACGGGCCGACGGGCCGACGCGCACAAGCCAGAGCGCCTCACGGCGACCGGTCGAAAATCAGTAGCCGTCCGAACCGGTCCGTCGCAGGCTGTACGCCATGGAACAACCCCAACGCGGGATCCGCGCGCTCCACACGGAATCCACGGTCACCGTCTACCAGGCGTACTCTCCCGAAATCGGCCTGCCCGCCGCCCGCGAGGGCCGTTTCGTCAGCCCGTGGAAGCGGGACCGGATGACATGGATCAAGCCGTCGTTCCTGTGGATGATGTACCGCTGCGGCTGGGGCGGGAAGGAAGGCCAGGAGACGGTTCTGGCTGTTGAGATCGCGCGTGACGGGTTCGAGTGGGCGTTGCGGCACGCGTGTCTGTCGAGTTACGTGCGTGGGGCGCACCCCGATCTGGCCGCCTGGCAAAGGGAGTTGAAGAGGGCGCCCGCTCGGGTCCAGTGGGATCCGGAACGGGACCTGCGCCTCAGTCCTCTGCCGTACCGGTCGTTGCAACTCGGCCTGTCCGGTGAGGCCGTACGGCGCTACGCGGACGACTGGACGGTCGCCGTCCGCGACGTGACCCCGCTCGCCCACGAGATTCACGCGATGGTCAGCGTCGGCGACCTGGACTCCGCCGCCCGGCTGCTGCCCCCGGAGCGCACCTACCCCGCCGCGGACGATCTGCTGGCCCACCTACGTCCATGACCCGGCACTCCCCCGGCGACGGACCGCAGCACCGGGCCGCATGGCAGCGGCGGCGACAGCAGCAGCCGCACAGACCGGCCGGCCGATGACCGACGACCTCGAAAGGGTCGCCCGTCGGGCATGAACTGTGTTCCGCGTACATCGACGCGCGCGACGTACTCAGCGGAGTGATCATCACCGACACCGGCCTGAGCCGCGTCTACCACCCCTACGACGGCGGAGCGGACGTCATCCTGACTGTCTCCGGGGAGCGCGACCGACTGCGGCGTCGCCACCCCGGCTGGCTCCCCGGAAACGCGGCCGGCCTTTGACGAAGCCCGGTTCGCGGCGGACCCGACTCCGAGTCAGCCGGCAGCCTCCACGTACGACGCCAGGTTGGCCAGGGAGGAGGCGATGCCGGCCTCGTGGTCCGCCTGGTCGATGCCGGGCGGCACGTCCGTGGCGGTGACGGTCACCTCGGTGCCGTCGCCGGCGGGGGCGAGGTGCCAGGTCATCGTCATGGTGCCGGCGAAAGACGGGTCGTCGGCCTCGAACACCGCCCGCTGCACCACGCGTTCCGATGGCACCAGGTCGGCGAACTCGATGTCGACGACGTCGGTCGCGTCCGACGTCTTGCCGGGGCTGTCGGTGGCGTCGAGGTAGGTGAGGACCATCCTGAACCCGCCGCCGGGGCGGGGATCCCACCGCTCGACCCGCCCGCGCATACCGTCCGGCGGCAGCCAGGCCTCAAGGGAATCCCGGTCCAGAAGAGCACCGTAGACAGTCGCTGGTGGTGCCGCGATCACCCGGCCGGCCCGGTCCGCCCTTCGGTCTGTCCTGTCCATGGGCCGAGTCTAGGACCGAAGGGATCTCACGAGCATTGCCGCGAGCGACTTCCAGGCGGCGTCGGTGCGGATGTACATGGGACGCCCTCGGCGGAGAAGACGCCGGTGAGCCAGTTGCCGTCTGGAACTTGCGGTACCCCGGGAGCGTCGACGCCGACGAGCTGCGTGGCCGCGGCCTGACCGTCCGTCGTGCCCAGAAGCGTGCCGACGGACGGGGCTGTAAGAACGAGCCGCGGACGGTCAGGAGTATCACCAGAGGTGTGACGACTCGACCAGGGACTGCGGAGCACGCCGGCGGTCAATCCGCCGTGGCCTCCCCCCTCCTCCCCCCCCCGGACCTCACCACGATCCGCCAAGTAGCAGGATCGCCCGGACCACCCCCGGATCCCAGGGCGCGGCAATTGGGCGTTCAGCCTCCGTTCCGGTCAACCATGGAGACTCGGTCGAGCCGGTATCCGTATCCGGCCGGTATCCGTATCCGGCCGATTCCGTATCGAATCGGTATCCGTATCGGGCGGCATCCCTATCGCCCCGGTACCCGTACCCATATCGAAAGGCTCAGGAGGCCTCGTGGGGAACGCTTCGTTGCCGTACGTCGATGAGCACGTCACGGTCGTCGCGGCGGAGGCCGACGTCGTCTGGCGGAGCCTGAGCGAGACGCTGGACGGTTCCTTCTCGCGTCCACGCGCGGCCGGCTACGCGCGGCTGGTGGGATGTGCCGACCGTACGGCGTCCGGGCCGCGGCCCCTCGGCGACGGGGCGACTCTCCCCGGGTTCCGGGTGGTCACCGCGGTGCCGGGGCGGGAGCTGGTCCTCGAGGGGAGCCACCGTTTCTCGGTCTACGCGCTGGCCTTCCGGCTCGACCACGCAGGCCCCGGCCGTACACGGCTCAGCGCCCAGACCCGGGCCGACTTCCCGGGCCGGGCGGGCCGCCTGTACCGACGTCTCACCATCGGAACGGGCGGGCACGCCATCGGCGTACGGCGGCTGCTTTCAGCGGTCCGCCGACGGTCCGAGCGATAGACCCCGCCAGCTCAGGAGTAGCCACACCATCGGAGTGACGGAGTGACATCGTCGTCCAGCGCCCCTCCCCCCGGTCCTCACCAACCCACCCCCGTCCTCGCCACCGCACTGACCAAGGTTAAGGTAAGGCTTACCTTATTCACTGATCGGAGTCGTTGTGCGTACCTGGGGATCCAAGGCCGTTCTGGCCGTTGCCGTCGTCGGCGGGTTGTTGGCCGGATGCTCGTCCGGCGACGGAGCCTCCTCCACGCAGGGTGCGAACGCCTCCTCCGACTCGGACCGCAATCTCGTGGCCGGCGCCTCCGAGGGACCCTCGGTGGCCCCGAGCGCCGTCGAGGACGGCATGGGCGCCGGAAGTGCCGAGGACGGGGAGTTCCCCCGGACCGTCGGGCACTTCCAGGGCACGACGGAGATCAAGACCGAGCCCCGGAAGATCGCCGTGCTCAGCACCGGACAGCTGGACGACCTGCTGGCCCTGGGCATCGTCCCGACGGTCACGACCCGCGCCGACAACGCCGGACTCGTGCCCGACTACCTCGCGGACGCCTTCCCCGCGGACAAGAAGCGGCTCGCGGCGATGACCGACGCGGGCACCCGCCAGGCGCCGAACCTGGAGACACTGGCCGCCGCCAAGCCCGATCTGATCCTGCTCAACGACTCGCTCGGCGACCTCTACCCGAAGCTGTCGAAGATCGCGCCGACCGTCGTCACGGCGGGCAACGGCATCAACTGGAAGCGGGACCTGCTGCTCGTCGGCGACGCGGTCGGCAAGGGCGAGCAGGCGCGGAAGATGCTCGACGACATCGCGGCCGACGCCGCCGACAGTGGCAGGAGCCTCGGCGACCCGGCCGTGTCGATGCTGCGGTTCACGCCGGACCGCACGCGGATGTTCGGGGTGTCCTCCTTCACCGGATCGATCGCCGTCGACATGGGGCTCGGCCGGCCCAAGTCGCAGCAGTTCAACGCTATTTCGCAGGACATCGGCGCCGAGAGCATCGACACCGCGGACGGCGACTGGATCTTCTACTCGGTGCAGGGCGACGCGTCCAAGACCGACGCGGGCAGCGTGCTCGCCGGGCCGCTCTGGAAGTCGATGAAGGCCGTCGGGGCGGGCCGGGCGGTGAAGGTCGACGACGACCCCTGGTACCTCAACGCCGGTCCCACCGCCGCACGGCTCGTCATCAAGCAGCTCACGGACACCATCGGCAAGTGAGTCAGACGGGTCAGGTACGTCGGACAGTTCGGACCGGCCGAGTGGAACAGGCAGGTCCACCGCGTCCGGTGACACGACGCGCGACGGCAGCCAGGCGCACCGCCTGGCTCGTCGCCGCCCTCCTCCTCACCGCCACCGCCGTCGCGCTCAGCCTCGCCGTCGGCACCCGGCCCGTCCCCCTGTCGGCCGTTCTCGACGCCCTTGTGCACGGCGGGAGTTCACCGGACGCGCTGGTCGTACGGTCGCTGCGGGTGCCGCGGACCGAGATCGGGCTGACGGCGGGGGCCGCGCTGGGGCTCGCGGGGGCGGCGTTGCAGGCGGTCACCCGCAATCCGCTCGCCGATCCGGGGATCCTCGGACTGAGCCAGGGAGCGGCGGCGGGTGTCGTCCTCGCGATCGCGCTCGGGTGGGCGAACGGCTTCTCCGGCTACGTCTGGTACGCCTTCGCCGGCGCCGTCGTCGCCGCGTGCGTCGTGTACGCCATCGCCTCGCGCGGGCGCGGCGGCGCCTCGCCGGTGAAGCTGGCGCTCGCCGGGACCGCGCTGTCCGCGATGACGGCCGGGGCCACCACCGTTGTCCTGACGTCGAGTTCGGCGACGCTCGACCAGTTCCGGTTCTGGCAGGTGGGCGCGCTCAGCGGGCGCGACGCCGGCACCGTCGGTCGGATGCTGCCCTTCCTGGCCGCCGGCGCGCTGCTGGTGCTGGCCTGCGCCCGCGGCCTGGACGCGCTCGCGCTCGGCGACGACACGGCGCGGGCGCTGGGCCACCGGGTCGCTCTCGTACGGGGGTGCGCGGCGCTCGGTGCGACCGTGCTCACGGCTGCCGCGGTCGCCGCCGCGGGGCCCATCGCCTTCATCGGCCTGGCCGTACCGCACCTCGCCCAGCGGCTCGTCTCCGGCGGCCACCGCTGGACCCTGCCGCTCTCCGCCCTCCTGGGCGCCGCCCTGCTGCTCGCGGCGGACGTCGCCGGGCGGGTGGTCCGCTCCCCCGCCGAGGTCCCGGCCGGCGTGATGACGGCGCTCGTCGGCGTGCCCGTACTGATCGTGCTCGTACGCCGGAAGTCGGTGGGCGCGTGAGCAGGACGAACGCACCCGCGTACCCCCGCACGGGACCGGCCTCGGCACAACCCGGCCCGTCCGCGCCCTCGGCCGGAGTCTCCGTGCTCCGCCACCGGCGCCTCTCCCTCCTCCTGCACCGGCGCTCGGCAGCCGTCGTCGGCGCGCTCGTCCTGCTCCTCGCGGGCGTGATGCTGCTGTCGGCGTGTGCCGGGCAGACGTACGTCCCGCCGGGCGAGGTCTGGCGGATCCTGCGCGGTCAGGGCGGCCCGTACGACCTGGTCGTCGGTGAGCTGCGGGTGCCGCGGATCGTGCTCGGCGCGATGGTCGGCGCCGCGCTCGGGCTGTCCGGGGCGCTCGTGCAGACGGTTACGCGGAACCCGCTCGCCAGCCCGGACGTCATCGGGGTCGGGCACGGCGCCGCCGCCGCGACCGTCCTGGCGCTCGCCACCGGCACGGTCGCCTCACCCGGCGCGCTCCCCGCCGTCGCCGTCACCGGCGGGCTGCTGGCCGCCGCGCTGGTGTACGTGCTGGCGTGGCGGCACGGGATGCAGCCAAGTCGGTTCGTGCTGACGGGAGTCGGGATCGGGGTGGCGCTCTCGGCGGTCGTACAGCTGTATCTGACCGATAGCGAACTCGCCGAGGCCGAGACGCTGAAGCTGTGGCTGACCGGCAGCCTCAACGGGCGCGGCTGGGAGCAGGCCGGGCCGCTCGGCTGGGTGCTGCTCCTCTCGCTGCCCGCCCTGGTGTGGGCGAACCGGGCGCTGCGGCCGCTCGGCCTGGACCCGGAGACGGCCGCCGCGCTCGGTGTGCGCGTGCACCGCGCCCAACTCGGCCTGACCTTCCTGGGCGTGGTGCTCGCCGCGACCGCGACGGGCGCGGCAGGCCCGATCGGATTCGTCGCCCTCACCGGGCCGCAGCTCGCCCGCCGTGTCACGCGGACCCCGCAACTGCCGCTCGTCGCCTCCGGGTTGACGGGGGCGGTCATCGTGGTCGCCGCGGACCTGGCGGCCCGAACGCTGCTGCCACCGCTGGAGATCCCGGTGGGGGCGCTCACGTCCCTGGTCGGAGGTCCGTATCTGCTGTGGCTGCTGGGGCGTTCGGGCGGACGCTGACCCGGGCGCGGATACGGACGCTGACCCGGGTGCGGGGCGCGGATCCCCGAGTCGTACGACGGGAAACGCCGAGGACGCCGAGGACCCCGACGGGTCGGCGTGCGACCCGTCGGCGCCCCCGACGCCACAGAGCGACGCCACAGACCGACGCCAAAGACCTAGATCGTGGCGGTGTCGATCACGAACCGGTAGCGGACGTCGCTCGCGAGGACCCGCTCGTAGGCGTCGTTGATCTCGGAGGCGGTGATCAGCTCGATCTCGGCGCCCAGACCGTGCTCGGCGCAGAAGTCGAGCATCTCCTGGGTCTCCTGGATGCCCCCGATGCCGGAGCCCGCGAGGGTCTTACGGCCGCTGAGCAGGGAGAACAGGTTCAGCGAGACGGGCTCCTCCGGGGCGCCGACGTTCACCAGGGCGCCGTCCGTCTTCAGCAGGGCGAGGAACGCGCCGAAGTCCAGCGGGGCCGAGACCGTCGACAGGATGATGTCGAAGGTGCCCGCCAGCTCCTCGAAGGTCTTCGGGTCACTGGTCGCGTAGTAGTGGTCGGCGCCCAGCTTCAGACCGTCGTCCTTCTTGCGGAGCGACTGGGACAGGACGGTCACCTCGGCGCCGAGAGCGTGCGCGATCTTGACGCCCATGTGACCGAGGCCGCCCATGCCGAGGACGGCGACCTTCTTGCCGGGACCGGCGTTCCAGTGCTTGAGCGGGGAGTACGTGGTGATGCCGGCGCAGAGCAGCGGCGCGGCCACGTCGAGGGAGAGTCCCTCGGGGATGCGGACGGTGTAGTTCTCGTCGACGACGACGTGCGTGGAGTAGCCGCCGTAGGTGGGCGTGCCGTCCACGCCGATGCCGTTGTACGTCGGGACGTTGCCCTTGACGCAGTACTGCTCGAGGCCCGCCTTGCAGTTGTCGCACTCGCGGCAGGAGTCGACCATGCAGCCGACGCCCGCCCGGTCGCCGACCTGGAACCTGGTGACGCCGGAGCCGACCTCGGTGACGATGCCGGCGATCTCGTGACCCGGAACCATCGGGAAGATGGCCTCACCCCAGCCCTCGCGGGCCTGGTGGATGTCCGAGTGACAGATACCGGCGAACTTGATGTCGATGAGAACGTCGAACTCACCGACCTCGCGCCGTTCGATGGTGGTGCGCTCCAGCGGCGCCTTGGACGCGGGAGCGGCGTACGCAGCAACAGTGGTCATGCCGGGGTTCTCCTCAGGAGTGGTCGTGTACCCGGCTGCCTTCCGGCCTTTGACCGGGTACGCCATCCAGCGTGCCAGGTCTCGCGACGTTCACCCAGGTCACGGCTCTGCGTACGTTCACTGGTCCTACTACTGGCCGGGTCAGGCTCAGCGGCGTACGACCGTGGATACCGTGAATACTGGAGGCATGGACCCTCACGCTTCTCAGCAGCCCGCCGGCGAGGCGGGGCCCCCGCTGGACCGGCGCGCCGAGCTCAGCGAGTTCCTGCGCACGCGCCGGGCCCGGCTGAAGCCCGAGGACGTGGGGATGCCGGACTTCGGGCGGCACCGCAGGGTGCCGGGGCTGCGCCGCGAGGAGCTGGCGCAGCTGGCCGGGGTGTCGGTGGCGTACTACACCCGCCTTGAGCAGGGCAACGGACAGAACGTGTCCGCGGAGGTACTCGGCGCGATCTCCCGCGCCCTGCGGCTCTCGGACGCCGAGCACGCGCATCTCACCCACCTCGCCAAGCCCAAGCAGCACAAGAAGAAGCAGGGGGCCCGGCCGCAGCAGGTGCGCGGCGCCCTGCGGCAGCTCATCGACACGCTGGACGGGGTGCCCGCGTACATCACGGGGCGGCGGACCGACGTCCTGGTGTGGAACCGGATGGCCGCGGCCCTGTTCGGCGACTGGTCGGAGATGCCGGCGCAGGAGCGGAACTGGGCGCGGATGGTGTTCCTCAAGCCCGGGTACCAGGAGCTGTTCGTGGAGTGGGAGCAAAAGGCGATCGACATCGTCTGCATGCTGCGCATGGAGGCGGGCTGCTACCCCGACGATCCGCGGCTGTCCGCCCTGGTCGGCGAACTCTCCGTGAAGAGCGAGGACTTCCGGCGGCTGTGGGCCACCCACGACGTGAAGGAGAAGAACTACGGCGTGAAGCGCCTACGGCACCCCCTCGTCGGCGACCTCTCCCTCCAGTTCGAGTCCTTCCAGCTGACCGGCGACAGCGACCAGATCCTGGTCACCTATCACGCGGAGCCGGGGTCCCCCTCCGCCGAGGCGCTCCGCCTGCTGGGCAGCTGGGGCCGGGACGCGAGCCGCGCGGGGGCGGCGACACCGCCGTAGTCCCCGCCCCCGGCGCCCCGCCCGCCGTACTCCCCGCCCCGGCGCCCCCGCCCGGCCCGCTGTCAGCCCTGATACGGCGGTGCCGCTCCCCAGGTCCAGCGCGGCACCGGCTGCTCGCCCGGAGTGGTCGCGTCGGGGCCGGAGAAGTGCACGGCCAGCCGTGTCCCCCACTCCGCGTACGCGACGAACGCCGAGCGGAACTCGGCGTCGGTCGGCAGGTCGGCCTCGTCGGCTGCGTCCTGGAGGAGGTTGACCCAGCGGCGGCGCTGGACCTCGGTGATGCCCTTGCCGAGGTGCTTGGCGACCATGTGTCCGTGCCCGCCCTGCGTCTCGGAGTAGGCGGCGGGGCCGCCGAACACCTCGCCGAGCCAGAGTGCGACATGCTCGGCGTGTTCGGGGGCCAGGCCGGCGAACACCGGTGCCAGGACGTCGTCCTTGAGGACCTTGTCGTAGAAGACCTCGGTGAGGCGGGTGAAGGCCTCGGCGCCGCCCGCCCAGGCGTACAGCGTGGGAACGGCCGCGCCCTGCCCCCGTACCGCCGTCGGCTTGTAGTGGCGCATCTCCTCGATGCTGGGGATGTAGGGGCGGATCTCGGCGAGGAAGTCGGGGAACAGTTCCGACTCGCGGAACCCTTCGAGGTGGTCCTCGGTCGACGTCCAGATGATGCGCAGGATGAAGTTCTCGAAGTCCTCCTCGCTGCGCGCGAGTTCGTAACTGACACACTGCGGCGCCGCCGCGAGCTGGACGGCGGCACGGGTGTAGGCGGCGAGGAACTGCGCCGACTGCTCCTGGGGGATGTGGTATCGGATGTACTCGACGGTCTGAACAGTCATGGCCCCACACAAACACGGACGGCCCGCCGGAGGCTCTCCCTCCGACGGGCCGTTCGCTCTGGGCTCACTTCGCGTACGGGCTCACTTGCCGTAGTACGCGTTGAAGATCGACACCGTCGACTTGTTGCCCTTCTTGTCGGCGATCCTGGCGCTGAAGGAGATGCTCTTGCCCTTCGCCGGGTTCTTGACGGTGATCTTGCCGTTCTTGACGGTCGTCTTGGTCCACTTCTTGCCGGAGTCGTAACTCACGTACACGGCAAGGGACTTGAGGTTGGAGCCCGCCGCCGCGCCCTGGACGGTGACCGGGACGGTCGCCGTCCTGCCCGCCGTGACCCGGGTGTCGAGGGAGACGGTGGAGCCGAAGCGCGCCGTGGAGATCGGCAGCTTCGCGTCGGCGACCTTCTTGGAGCGGAACTCCCAGCTCGCGTTGACCTTCGTGGAGGCCGAGGCCACCTTCGAGGAACGCGAGACCGACGTGGACAGCTTGTACAGCGCGTCGCCTGCCGGCACCTTGAACTGGCCGCCGCCGCTGAGCGGATCGGCCGCCTCGGCGATCTTGCTGCCGTTGCGGTACAGGGTCGTCTTCACCGACGTGTAGAGCGAGTCCCCGCCGTGCCCGGCGCCGTCGGCGAACAGCGGCAGGTAGCCGTACAGGTAGTCGTCGCTGCGGTAGACGCCGTACAGACTGCTGAGCTTCGGGCCGAAGACCCCGGTGTTGAAGGTCTTCGTGTACGTCCTGCCCGCCGCGAAGGTCAGCGAGTCGTCCAGGGTGTAGAAGATCTCGCCGGTCGGGAAGCCCTCCGGGGACGTGGGCCCGTACTGAATGAAGACGAGACCCCACTTCACCTGGTCGCCTGTGGACAGGTGGAGCGTCCGGGTGCCGGGCAGCTTCTGCCCGACCTCGACGCTGGAGGAGAAGTCGTCCGCCAGCTCACCGTAGGCGAGGACCGCACCCGACTTCCCCGTGGCCGAGGCCCCCAGGTTCACCTTCACCGTGGAGAGTTCGCTCGCCTTGTAGTGCTTGACCTTGGCGCCCTGCAGCTTGGTGACCTTGCCGCCGGTGAAAATGTCGTACTCGGTGGCGGCGCCCTTGGCCCAGGTGCCCGACCAGCTCTGGTGGAGGCCCGAGGTGATCGCCGGCCCGACGTGCGCCACGCGCAGGTCCTTGAAGGAGCCGAGACCGAGGCCGACGCCGACGCCCGCGGGGTCGTAGGTGTAGGAGACGACTCCCTGGATCTGCTTCGCCGCCGCGTCCGGCACCGTGATGTCGGCGCCCTTGGCGGTGCGCTGGTCGATCGTCACCGTGGTGTTCTTGGTGATGCTCAGCTTGGGCTGGACCAGCCAGTCCGCGCCGCCCTCGACGGTTTCGAGGTCCTTCACCAGGAGGGCGTCCAGGACGTACGTGCCCTTGGGCACCCGGATGGTGTCGGTGGCGCCGGTGCCCTGCCTGAAGAAGTCCCGCCCGTTGGCCAGACCGGAGTAGGCCCACAGGTCGGTGAGGTGGATGGGCTGCTCACCGGGCCGCGTGAGGTACTTCACCGTGAGGTCGTAGGACTCCACCTCGCGCTGTACCGCCGCCGCCGTGCGCACGCTCTGGCCGCCGCCCGTCGCGGTCACGTACGAGGAGTACGCGCCGTCCGTGGTGCCGCCCAGCTTCGAGTCGACCGTCAGGCCGACGGAGGCCTCGCCGCCCGCCGGGACGGTGACCGAGGTCGCGCCCAGCGTGAAGAAGCCGGCGGGAGCCGCCTGGCCCTTGGGGTCGGTGGCCGTCGCCGTGAGGCTCAGGGTGACGTCGGCCGTGCCGAGGTTGCGGTAGGTGATCTGCTTGGTGACCGGGGTGTCGTCGGAGTGCGGCCACTGCTGGATGCCGAAGCTCAGCGAGGACGTCTTGGCGAACACGGTCTGCTGGATGGCCTTGTCGACCTGGATCCGGCCCGCGCCCTGCTGGAACGCCGTGTACGCGCCGCCCTTGGCGGAACCGGTCAGCACGCTCTTGAGCTCGGCGTACGTCCAGTCCGGGTGCTGCTGCTTGAGGATCGCCGCCGCGCCCGCGACATGCGGGGTGGCCATCGACGTACCGGAGATGGTGACGTAACCGGCCGGGCTCTCGCCGACCTCTTCGGCGATGACGCTGCCCGCGGCCGAGGCCGCCGTGATGTCCACGCCGGGCGCGGTGACGTCCGGCTTGGCGGCACCGTCGAGGCCGGGGCCGCGGCTGGAGAAGGCCGCCAGCTTGTCGCTTCCGTCGACCGCTCCGACGGTGAGCGCGTCGGCCGCGCTGCCCGGAGAGCCGACGGTCTGCTCGCCGGGGCCCTCGTTGCCCGCGGCGATCGCGAAGAGGATGCCCTTCTCCTCGGACAGCTTGTTGACCTCGGCCTCCAGCGGGTCGATCTCGGGGGAGTCCGAGCCGCCCAGGCTGAGGTTGATGATGTCGGCGCCCTGCTCGGCCGCCCACTCCATGCCCGCGAGGATGCCGGAGTCGTCGCCGGACCCCTCGTTGTTGAGGACCTTGCCGTTGAGGATCTTCGCGCCGGGCGCGACCCCCTTGTACTTGCCGTTCGACTTGGCACCGGTGCCCGCCGCGATGGACGCGACATGCGTGCCGTGGCCGTACTTGTCGGTCGCGTCGGGCGCGGTGGAGAAGTTCTTGGACTCGGCCACCTGGCCGCTGAGGTCCGGGTGGGTCGTGTCGACCCCGGTGTCCAGGACGGCGATCCTGACGCCGGTGCCGTCGTAACCGGCGGCCCACGCCTTGGGGACACCGATCTGCGGTACGGACTTGTCGAGGCTCGCCGTGCGTACGCCGTCCAGCCAGACGTGCGCGACCCCGGAGGCGGTGGTGCCGTCCTCGGTGACCGCGTCCCACAGCTCGGCCGCGTCCTGCTTGGGCGTCAGAACGGCGTCCGCGTTCAGCGACTTGAGGGTCCTGCGGAGGGTGCCCGCGTCACGGACGTCGTCCTTGGCCGCGGTCGCCGCGCCCTGGTAGCCGACGATGACCTTCAGGCCCTGCTTCTGCGACTTGCGGCTGGCCGCCGTGTTCAGCTCGGTGACGTCGAAGAGCCGCTGGTCGAGCTTGCCGGTGGCTATCAGCCGCTGCGCGTCGGCCGGCACCACGAGGGTGTGGCCGCCGGACCTGCGGATCTTGACGGGTATCTGCTCGCGGCCCTCGGCGCGCTGGACGCCGACGACCCGGCCCTTGGCGTCGAGGGTGACCCGGTCACCGGTGATCAGCGTGAGGTGCCGCTCGGCCGTGAGTCCGGTCGGCTTCGCCTGCCCGGCGACGGACGCCGCGCTCGCGTGCTCCGCCGACGCCGGGCTGGTCATTCCCGCCGCCAGCGCCACCGCGGCCGCCGTGGCGACCGTCGCGAGGCACGCTCTTTTCACTTGTCTGCGCAAAACTCCCCCTGGGATGAGATCCGGACGAATCCCCATTCATCCGGTCGGGGGACGATCCGCACGCACGTGCGTGCACCCCCCGGAATACGCAATTATGCCCGGGGGGTGATCGGCTTCTCAATAGAGAGGGGTCGGCCAGGAGTTGCAGGACTCGTTTCGGCGCGATCCCGCTCCCCTCTCACGCGCTCCGCTACGCTCCCGCGTTCTCCTTGACGGTGATTTTTCCCTTGCGGATCGTCGCGACCCGCGGGGCCTTCTTCGCGAGGGAGGAGTCGTGCGTGACCATGATGAAAGTGAGCCCGTACTCCTTCCACATGGTTTCCAGTACGTCCATGATCTCGTCGCGCATCGATTCGTCGAGGTTGCCGGTCGGCTCGTCGGCGAGGAGCACCTTCGGCTGCTTGACCAGCGCGCGGGCGATCGCGACGCGCTGCTGCTGACCGCCGGAGAGCTCGGCGGGCAGATGCCCGAGCCGCTCCGCGAGGCCCACCGACTCCAGTGCGTCGGCGGCCCGTTGCCGCCGGTCCTTCGCCTTCACACCGAGGGGCACGAGAGCGGTCTCCACGTTCTCCTGGGCGGTGAGCGTCGGAATCAGGTTGAAGCTCTGGAAAACGAAACCGATCTTCTCGGCGCGCACTTTCGTGAGCCGCGCCTCGGACAGTTTCGCCATATCGGTGCCGTCGAGTTCGACACTGCCCGCGGTGGGCCGGTCGAGACCGCCGAGCATCTGGAGAAGGGTGGACTTTCCGCCACCGGTGGGGCCCTGGATGACCAGCCGGTCGCCGTCCGCGATGGTCAGGTCGACACCGGCGAGCGCGTCGACGGTGTCCTTGCCCCGCGCATAGCGCTTGGTGACGCCTCTGAGTTCGTACATGGAACAACTCCTGGTATCTGCTGAGGGGGTTGGCCGCGTGAGCCGTGCGGGGCCGGACTACTCGACGCGGCGCAGGGCGTCCGCGGGACGCAGCCGGGAGGCGCGCCAGCCGCCGAAGGCACCGGCGATCAGGCCGCCGGCGACGGCGAGGCCGACGGCCACGACGATCGTGTTGACGCTGACGGGAGCGCTGAGCGCGACGTCGAGGGTCGAGGACGCGGCCTCGCGGGCGGCACCGAAGCCGCCACCGCCACCGGGTCCGCCACCGCCGGGGCCGGCCGCCGCACCGCCGCCCGAACTCCCCACCTCCGCCTGGAGGGTGGGGCTGATCTCGGTCACGACGAAGGCGCCCGCTAGACCGAGCGCGATACCGAGGGCGCCGCCGACCAGACCGTTGACGATGGCCTCGCCGACGACCTGGCGGGTCACCCGGCCCGACTTCCAGCCGAGCGCCTTCAGGGTGCCGAACTCACGGACACGCCGGGAAACGGCCGAGGAGGTGAGCAGACCGGCGACCAGGAACGCGGCGACGAGCACCGCGATGGACAGCCACTTGCCCACGTTCGAGGCGAGGTCGGAGGCGGTCGACAGGGAACCGGAGACGGTGCTCGCGAGGTCGGCGGAGGTGGTCACCGTGGTCCCCGAGATGTTCTTCTGGATGGTGCTCTTGACGCTATCGATCTGCTGCGAGTCCGACGCCTTGACGTAGATCGTGGTGACCTTGTCCTTGGAGTCGCTGAGCGTCTGCGCCTGCTTGAGCGGGATGTAGAGATTGGCGGCCGCGTCACCGCTCTCCGGCGTCGCTATGCCGATGACCTTGTACTTGACGCTCTTGATGGTGACGGTGCCGTTGAGCGCGAGCTTCTTCTCCTTGGCGTACGAACTGTCGACGACGACGACCTTGGAGTCGGTCTCGGAGGTCGTGAACGTACGGCCGCTGGTGATCTTGGAGGAGGTCAGCGGGCCGAGGTCCGGCTTGGTGACGTCGGTGCCGTAGACGGAGTAGTTGTTGACGTCGAACTCGGCGCCGCCGCCCTCGACCCGGCCCTGCGGCTGGCCGGTGCCGCCGCCGTTGCCGCCGGCACCACCACCGCCACCGCCACCGGGTGCGGCGGTCGCGCCCTCGTCCTGCTGGAACTGGCCCTGCCGGAACTGGCCGTTGACCTTGATGACCTGGAGGCTCAGCCCGCCGACGGAGTCCGCGACGCCCGCCTGCGAGTCGACCTTGGTGACCGTGCTGGAGGCCAGGGTCTGGAAGCCCTGGACCATCACTCGGTCGCTGCTCTGCTCGGCGTCGCCGTCGTTCGCGTCGAAGTTGAAGCGCGGACGCTCGCTGGTGTCCGTCTGAGCCGCGGCGGCCTTGGTGACCGTCATGTCCGTGCCCAGTCCGTACAGCGACTGGAGGACCTTGCCCTGGGCCTTCTCCATGCCCGAGGACACGGAACTGACCACGATGACAAGGGCGATGCCCAGGGCGAGCCCGGAGGCGACGACGAGGGCCGCCTTTCTGCGGCGGCGCAGTTCGCGCCTCAGGTAGGTGAAGAACATGGCCGCAAAGTAGGTACAGCGCGTGATGAAGAGATAAGGCCGACATAAGAGAATGATGAGAAGGCTGTGCAGGAGCGGGAGTTCACCTGTGCGCAACCCTGGAACGCTGTGGAAACGCCTCGGCGGGGGGGGGGGCGGGGGGGGGGGGCCCCCCCGGGGGGGGGGGGGGGGGGGGGGGGGGGCCGCGGCGGCCGCGCCCGCCCCCCCCCCCCCCCCCCCCCCCCCCCCCCCCCCCCCCCCCCCCCCCGCCGAGGGGTGACGCGGGGTGTACTCAGGCGGCCGAGCCGGCCGTCCAGTCCGCCCAGCTCAGGTTCCAGCCGTTGAGGCCGTTGTCCGGGGCGATGGTCTTGTCGCCGGTGTTCTTCACGACCACCACGTCGCCGACCATCGAGTGGTTGTAGAACCACGCGGCGGTGGTGTTCGGGTCGTTGGCGCCCTTGGTGTCCGACAGGCCCACACAGCCGTGGCTGGTGTTCTCGCTGCCGAAGACGGACTTGGCGCCCCAGTAGTTGCCGTGGATGAAGGTGCCGGAGGCGGACAGGCGGATGGCGTGCGGCACGTCCTTGATGTCGTACTCGCCCTTGCCGTCGTCGTCCGTGAAGCCCACGGTCGCGCCGTTCATGCGCGTCTCCTTGAACTTCTCCGACATCACCATGACGCCCTGGTACGTCTTGTTCTCGGGCGAACCGGCGGAGATCGGGATGGTCTTGATGGTCTTGCCGTCCTGCGTGACCTTCATGGTCTTCGACTTGGCGTCGACGATCGAGACCTGGTTACGGCCGATCTTGAAGGTGACCGTCTTCTGCTGCACGCCGTACACACCGCTCGCGCCCTCGACTCCGTCGAGCTTCAGCTTGAGGGTGACGGTGGAGCCGCCGGTCCAGTAGTCCTCGGGGCGGAAGTCCAGGCGGTTGGCGCTGAACCAGTGACCCACGACCTCCTGGCCGGTGCTGGAGGAGACGGTGATCCCCTTCTGCACGGCGGACTTGTTCGTGATCGCCTTGTCGAAGTTGATCGAGACCGGCATGCCGACGCCGACGGTGGAGCCGTCCTCCGGCGTGAAGTTGCCGATGAAGCTGTTGGCCGGGGAGACCGTGGTGAACGACCCGTTCTCGTGGGCGACGCGGCCCTCGGAGTCGGCGGCCGTGGCCGTGATCTTGTAGGCGGTGGAGCGCTCGAGCTGGCCGGTGGGGGCCCAGCTCGCCTTGTCCGCGGATATCTCGCCGGCGACGGCGGTGCCGTCCGCGGTCGTCATGGTGACCTTGGTGAGCGTGCCCTTGCTCACGGTGACCTTGGCCGCGTTGTTGATGGAGGCGTTGGCGGAGCCGTCCTTGGGCGTGATCGTGATCGACGCCTCGGAGGTCTTCTTCGCGGCGGCCTCGTCGGCGTTGGCCTGCGCACTGCCGGTGTTCCCGCCGTCGCCGCCCGTGGCCTTGTCGTCGCCTCCGCTGCACGCAGAGAGCACCAGCACCCCGCCGAGCAGTGTGGACGCGACCATCAGGCCCCTGCGTCGCTTACTGTCCGTCATCACACGCTTCTCCATCGTTGCCGAATACCCAAAAAACCGTGAGAGCCCCGTAAGAACTTTCAACGCTACGACCGGTTCGTCCCGTTCCACATCCGGCGGATGTGTGGGGCACACCACGTTCGAGGCGGGTGGCACGAAGGTGGTCGGTGCACCTCCCGCGATCTCCTGAGACGAGAAAACCCCGGACGGCGGTTGCCGCCCGGGGTCACGATTTCCCCAAGAAGCTTCAGCCCACTCCGACTTCCTCGTCATCCTCGGCGTCATCATCCTCGTCGAGGTCCCAATCCGGCGAATCGGGGTCGTAGTCGATGGGCTCGCTGCTCCAGGAAGCCTGGGCGAGCTCGACCCCGGGCACCTCGCTGACCAGGTCAAACGGATCGACGAGGTGAGCGAGGGCTTCGGCAGTGTCTTCCGTCACTGCGTTCTCGGCGTGCCTCCGCTCGTCGGCGGGCAGACCGGTGTCCTCGGCGATCCGCCGCAGGGCGGCCTTGGCGACGGCGTCGGCGTCGTCGACTTCAAGCACCAGTTCGACACGAATCCGCACAAACTGGGCTGTCTCAGGTGTACTCATGGAACGGAGCGTACGACCCACAGGTTCCGCGACTTTCCCACGACCCGCGCCTTTCATTAGCATCGGTCCACACGGCCAATTCGCCAGCGCCACAAGGGGATCGATATTTCGTGTCCGCCGCACGTCGATCGTTGCTGACCGCCACCGCCGCGGGGACCCTCCTGGGAGCCCTGTGGTTCGTCCCGTCCGCCAAAGCGTCCCAGGACGAACCCGTCGGGCAGGTCTCGACGCCGGCCAGTGCGCCGGCCGACCCGTCGGCCGCTCCCACGACGACGGCCACCGAGGACGGGACCCCCGCCGAGCCGGCAGCGGACCCGGGCGGCGACCGGACCCAGCTCGCCGACACCGGAAGCATCGACACGACGCCGTACGTCATCGGCGGCACCCTCTTCCTCGGCCTGGGCGCCGGGTTCGTGACCTACTCGGTGCGCCGGGAGCGCACAGCGGCCTACTGAGCGCGGTGCTGCGGCGCCCGGACCCATCGGGGAATCCATGCGAGACCTGACCGAGCTGACCGACGTCGAGGAGCCCGCGTGGCCGCTCCTCTCCGAGCAGCTCTCCAACACGAGCGCGGTGTCCCTGGAAGTGCTCCCGGTGGACCCCGCGCAGGGCCGCGGGACCCTGCTCCAGCTCCAGGTCACCGCCCGGTCCTGGCTGGGCGCGCTCACGCTCAACTCGGGCGGGCTGGTCCTGGACAGCGGATGGCTGCGCATCTACGGCAGCCCGGGCGACCGGACACCGGCGGGCCCGCCCGCCCTCGCCGAGGTCAACGAGTTCCCCGCCCGCTTCGATCCCACCTGGCGGCCGGAGGGCGGGCTCGTCATCGGCCATGACGTCCTGGGCGGCGTCTTCGTCCTCAACGGCCCGAGCCCCGAGGCCGACGGCCGCCCCGGCCGGCCCGGCGAGATGATCTACTTCGCACCGGACTCGCTGCGCTGGGAGTCCCTCGAAGTGGGCCACGCGGCCTGGCTGAACTGGCTGCTGACCGGCGGCATGGAGCAGTTCTACGACACCCTGCGCTGGCCCGGCTGGCGAGGCGAGTCCGGCCCGCTGACCGGCACCCAGGGCCTCTCCGTCCTCCCGTTCCTCTGGTCCGCCGACGCCCGCCGCGACCTCTCGGCCACCACCCGCCGCCCGGCCCCCCTCGCCTCGTACGCCTGTCGCTACGCGGCCCGGCGTCCGCCGCCGCCCTGGCCGCCGCCCTCGGTGCGGCGCTGCGGGGCCCTGCCACGGCCACCGGCACGGCTCGCGCCCGCGGCGCCACCGCCTTCGGTGCGCCGACCGCCGGAGCGCTGGGGCTGACGGCCCTGCGACTCACCACCGGCACCCGAACCCGCGTTCTGCGCACGCGTACCCGAGCCGCTGCCCTGAGCCCGCGTACCGCTGCCCTGGGCCCGCGCTCCGGTGCCCTGGGCGCGCCCGCCCGTGCCCGTGCCCTGCGGGCGACGTGCTCCGCCGCCCACCCGGGGGCGGGACTTGGGCCGCTTGGGCTGTTCGGCGACCTGGGGCACCTCGATGACCACGGGGACACCGGAGGGCTCACGGGCCCCGGTGATCCGGGCCAGCTCCGCGTCGCTCGAGGTGACCCGGGCGATGCGCGGGGTGATGCCGGCGTCGGACATCAGCCGGGTCATCTCCCGCTTCTGCTCCGGGAGTACGAGGGTGACGACACTGCCGGACTCACCGGCACGGGCGGTGCGCCCGCCGCGGTGGAGGTAGTCCTTGTGGTCGGCCGGCGGGTCGACGTTGACCACCAGGTCGAGGTCGTCGACGTGGATGCCGCGGGCGGCCACGTTGGTCGCCACCAGCACGGTGACCTGACCGTTCTTGAACTGGTCGAGCGTGCGGTTGCGCTGCGGCTGGCTGCGCCCGCCGTGCAGCGCGGACGCCCGGACACCGTTGGCGAGCAGCCGCTTGGTGAACCGGTCGGCACCGCGCTTGGTGTCCACGAAGAGGAGGACCCGGCCGTCACGCGCCGCGATCCGCAACGCGACGGCCTTCTTGTCGGTCTCGTCGGCGACATGCAGCACGTGGTGCTCCATGGTGGTCACCGCACCCGCCGAGGGGTCCACGGAGTGGACGACGGGGTCGGTGAGGAACATCTTGACCAGCCGGTCGATGTTCTTGTCGAGCGTCGCCGAGAAGAGCAGCCGCTGGCCGCCCGGCTCGACCTGCTTGAGCAGCGCGGTGACCTGCGGCATGAAGCCCATGTCGGCCATCTGGTCGGCCTCGTCGAGGACGGTGATGGCGACCTGGCCGAGCGTGCACTCGCCGCGCTCGATGAGGTCCTTGAGCCGCCCGGGGGTGGCCACGAGCACCTCGGCACCGCGCCGCAGCGTCCCGGCCTGGCGGCCGATCGACATCCCGCCGACGGCGGTGACGACCCGGAGGTTCACGGCGGTCGCGTACGGCGTCAGCGCGTCGTCGACCTGCTGCGCGAGCTCACGGGTGGGGACGAGCACCAGCGCGAGGGGCGCCTTGCTCTCGGCCCGGCGGCCCGCGGTGCGCGCCAGCAGGGCGAGGCCGAAGGCGAGCGTCTTGCCGGAGCCGGTGCGCCCCCGGCCGAGCACGTCGCGCCCGGCGAGGGAGTTGGGCAGCGTGGCGCCCTGGATCGGGAAGGGCTCGGTGACGCCCTGGGCCGCCAGGGTCTTCGTCAGCGCGGCCGGCATGTCCAGCGCGTCGAAGGACTCGACGGCCGGGAGCGCGGGCGTGATGCTCTCGGGCAGGGAGAACTCCTGGGGCTGCGCGACCTTACGGGCCCCGCCCTTGTTGCCGCCGGTGCCCCGGCCGGTGTTCCTCGCGGAGGCGGTACCAGTCTGGGGCTGGGTACCGCGTGCGTTCGCCGGCCTCTTACGGACGGGACGTTCGGATCGAGTCATGCTGGATCTGGATTTCCTTCCTGGGCCACACGGACAGCACACGCGCACAGCGCGAGCCGGGGCCCGCACCCGAAGATGCGGGGCCCCGGCTCTGGAAAAGCGCTACCCCGGTTTAGGCGGGGACGATGTTCTCCGCCTGAAGGCCCTTCTGGCCCTGCGCGACGTCGAACGAGACCTTCTGGCCCTCCAGCAGCTCACGGAAGCCGGAGCTGGCGATGTTGGAGTAGTGAGCGAAGACGTCGGGGCCGCCGCCGTCCTGCTCGATGAAGCCGAAGCCCTTTTCCGCGTTGAACCACTTCACGGTGCCTGTAGCCATGTTTCTCTCCTGAATAGGTAGGGGCCCCAATTCCGGAGATGCACCGGGAAAAGCCGGAGATGCCGGTAAAACAAAACGCGCCTGCGGAAGATTCCGATCAGGCGCACAAAGTAAATGGGTACCAAAAACGTATCAATGTGACAGTAGCACACCTCTGATCACGCCCGTCCCCCGAAAGGCCCGAACGTGACGAGGACCACCGTACAACCGACGACGGCCCTCATCACGTACGACCGGCCGCCGCGCCGGGACCTATGCCAGCGGACCGGTCACCGGCTCCACCGCCGCGACCACCTGTCCGCCGCGCACGAACGCGTCCGCCGCCGCCAGGTCCGGGGCGAGGAAGCGGTCGGGGCCCGGGCCCTGGACACCGGCCGCCCGGACGGCCTCGATGACCGCCTGGGACGCCGGGGCCGGGACGAGGCCCTCGCGGAGCTCGATGGCGCGGGTGGCGGCGTACAGCTCGATCGCGACGATGCGGGTGAGGTTGTCCACGGCGGTGCGCAGCTTGCGGGCGGCGGACCATCCCATCGACACGTGGTCCTCCTGCATCGCGGAGGACGGGATGGAGTCCGCGGAGGCCGGTACGGCGAGCCGCTTCATCTCGCTCACCAGCGCCGCCTGCGTGTACTGGGCGATCATCAGGCCCGAGTCGACGCCGGCGTCGTCCGCGAGGAACGGCGGCAGGCCGTGCGAGCGGTTCTTGTCCAGGAGCCGGTCGGTGCGGCGCTCGGCGATGGAGCCGAGGTCGGCGGCGGCGATGGCGAGGAAGTCGAGGACGTAGGCGACCGGGGCGCCGTGGAAGTTGCCGTTCGACTCCACGCGCCCGTCGGGGAGCACGACGGGGTTGTCGACGGCGGCGGCCAGTTCGCGTTCGGCGACCGTGCGGGCGTGGGCGAGGGTGTCGCGTCCGGCGCCGGCGACCTGCGGGGCACAGCGCACGGAGTAGGCGTCCTGGACGCGCGGGGCGCCGTCCTGGTGGTGCCCGGTGAGCTCCGAACCCTTCAGCACGGCCAGCATGTTGGCGGCGGCGGCGCTCTGCCCGGGGTGCGGGCGGATGGCGTGCAGCTCGGGGGCGAGGACCTTGTCGGTGCCAAGGAGTGCCTCCAGCGACAGGGCGGCCGTCACGTCGGCCGACTTGTAGAGGGTCTCCAGGTCGGCGAGGGCCATGACCAGCATGCCGAGCATGCCGTCGGTGCCGTTCAGGAGGGCGAGGCCCTCCTTCTCGCGCAGCTCGACGGGGACGATGCCGGCCTCGGCGAGCAGCTCGCCCGCGGGCCGTACGGCACCGTCCGGGCCCTCCGCGTCGCCCTCGCCCATGAGGGTCAGGGCGCAGTGGGACAGCGGGGCGAGGTCGCCGGAGCAGCCGAGCGAGCCGTACTCGTGGACGACCGGGGTGATTCCGGCGTTCAGGATGTCGGCCATGGTCTGCGCGACCTCGGGCCGCACGCCGGTGTGCCCCGAGCAGACGGTCTTGAGCCGCAGGAACATCAGCGCCCGGACGACCTCGCGTTCGACGTGCGGGCCCATCCCGGCGGCGTGCGAGCGGACGATGTTGCGCTGTAGCTGGGCGCGGAGTTCCGGGCTGATGTGCCGGCTCGCGAGGGCGCCGAACCCGGTGGAGACGCCGTAGACGGGCTCCGGCTTGGCGGCCAGCGCGTCCACGATCTCGCGGGCCGCGGCGAGGGCCGCCACCGCCTCGCCGGAGAGCTCGATCCGGGCGCCGGCGCGCGCCACGGCGAGAACGTCGGACGCGGTCACCCCGGACGTCCCCACCACCACAGTGTGCATATCCATATTCAGGAGCGTACGCAGTGAATTCGATGATGTCACTAGTGGGTGGCAGGTTGACCCCTTACCCGGAGATACGTCACCGGGGGCGCCCGGGGACGCCGGGTCCGGGCCGGCCGCGGAAGCGACGGCGCTCGCCCGCTCCCTCCCTGGGCGGCGCGTCGGCGAGGCGTACGACCGGGTCGTCGGGGCCCTCGCGCCCGGCGACCACGGGCTTCGCGGCCCGTACGGCCTTCGCGCGGTACTGGGCGGCGTCGGCCAGCCGGAACAGCCGCCGGGCCGAGCGCACCGGACCGATCGGATCGGCGGTCGAGGCGACCCCGCAGGCCACGCCCTCGCCGAGCTCCAACTCGGCGGCGCGGCGGCAGAGTTCGTCGGCGACCCGGACGACCTCGTCGGCGGCCGGACCGACCGCCAGCAGGCAGAACTCGTCACCGCCGAGCCGCGCCGTGAGGGTGCCCGGGAGCATCGCGCCGCACAACGAGAGCACGGACCCGAACCGTTCGAGGAGCCGGTCGCCGACCGCGTGCCCCCGGGTGTCGTTGACCCGCTTGAGCCCGTTGAGATCGCAGACGACGAGGCTGACCACGACGCTCTCGTCCTCCCTGTGCCGGTCGATGGCCTCGTCGAGCCGCGCGTCGACGGCGCGGCGGTTGGCGAGGCCGGTGAGGGCGTCCGTGAACGCCAGCCGCCTGGCCTCCTCCAGCCGCTCGGTCTGCGCGATCCCGGCCGCGACGACCGAGGCCAGCACCGTCGCGAAGTCGGCGTCGGCCCGGCCGAAGACCGGGGCGCCCGCCGGGCGGGCCACGTACAGCTCGCCCCAGGCGCGGCCGTGCAGAACGATCGGGGCGACCACGCAGCAGCCGCGGCCGCGCCTGCGCAGGGCGGCGACGCGCTGATGGCAGTACCCGGCGGGGCCACCCGCCGGTCCCTCCGCGGTCTCCACCCAGGCGTCGGGCTCGCCGCCGCCGGCCCACCGCTCGTGCAGGAACTCGGTGATCTCCGGGAACTGATGGACCGGGTAGGCCTCCTCGTCCGGGAACTCCTCCTCGCCCTCCGCGCGCTCGCCCACGTTCGCCAGGACCCGGAGCCGGCCGAGTTCCCGCTCCCACACCGAGAGTGCCGCGAAGCTTCCGGAGAGCGCGTGGCAGACGCCGAGCGCTGCCGCCCGCCAGGAATCGCGCGGGGTGGGCGCCGCCGCCATGCCCTGCGCCAGCTCCACCACGGCCCTCAGCCGTCTGTCCTCGCCCATCACTCCAGGCTAAGCAGAACCGTCGCATTTCGGGATGTTTAGCTGGCGAACAGGGGTCCGAGACGGCGGTTCCAACGGGAGTTCTTCGCCTCCGGAGGGCTGAAGATCTTCAGCCCTCCGGCGTTTGAGGACGAGCACGCAGCGCGAAAGGGGGGGTCTGGGGGCGCAGCCCCCAGGTACGGGACGGAAGGGGCGGCGGGGGCGAGGAACGGCTACACCCCGGGCCACTCCGGCGTGCGCTTCTCGTTGAACGCGGCGACGCCCTCCGCCCGGTCCCCCGAGAAGGCGACCGACCGCCAGGCGGCGTCCTCGACCTCGAGCCCGGCCCGAAGGTCGAGACCGTGGCCGACCCGAAGCGCCCGCTTGGCCGCGCGCAGGCCGACAGGAGAGTTCCCGGCGATCCCGCCGGCCAGGGCGAGCGCCTCCTCCCGGTCCCGCCCCGCGTCCACGAGCACGTCGAGGAGCCCCAGCTCCCGGGCCTCCGCCGCCTCGACACGCCGAGCCGAGAAGATCAGCTCGGCAGCGCGGGCGGCCCCGACCCGGCGCGGCAGCAGCTGCGTACCGCCCCCGCCGGGAATGACTCCGACCGACACCTCGGGCAGCCCGACGACCGCCGTACGGTCGGCCACGATCAGGTCGCAGGACAGCGCCAGCTCGAAGCCGCCGCCCAGCGCGAACCCGTGCACGGCGGCGACGGTCGGCATCGGCAGTTCCAGGACCCCGGTGTAGGCGGCCCGCGCGACGGGGCGCTGGCGGACCAGCTCGGCGTCGGTGAGGGAGTTCCGCTCCTTCAGGTCGGCGCCGACGCAGAAGGCCCGCTCATGGGTCGAGGTCAGCACGGTCACCCGGACGTCCAGGTCGGCGGCGAGCACCTCGCAGGCACCGGCGATGGAGCGGGCCATGTCCGTGGACACCGCGTTCATGGCCTTCGGCCGGTCGAGGACGAGTTCGGCGACGTAGCCGTGCCGCCGTACGACGACGAACTCCCCGAACCGGCGCTCGTTCCCCTGCTCCAGCTCCGCCATGACACCCTCCCGGTTAACGCGGGTTAACTACCGACCCTCCGATCATCGCAGCAGCCGCCGCGCACCGGAAGCCACCCCCTCGCCCGTGCCTCCCCGTTCGAGTGACACCCGGCCCGACTCCCGGTCCCCGCTCCCACCCGCCGCATAGCGTGCGCACCGCCGTGGCGCACCGGGGAGCGCGGGCACCTTGGGGAGGTACGACCATGACGGACCGGGAGACGACACGTGGGCGGCATCGCAGGCCACGCCCGCGGCGGATGCTCTTCGCCGTGAGTGGACTGGCCCTGGCCGCGGGGGCGTTGGGCGTGGTGCGGATGGCACCGGAGTCGGTGGTCGGGGGCATGGGGAGCCCGGACGCCGAGCCGACGGCGGGGACCGTCGCGGACACGGCGGGCAATGCCGCCACCACCGTCGAGGCGGTTCCGTCGGGGCGTCCGGTGTCCGCCACCACGCCCGCCGTGATGGGCGGCGAGAACGTGCTGCCGACGCCGGGCGTGAGTCTCGCGCCCGTCACGGCGCCGACGCCGACACGGTTCGTGGCGGCCCCCTCGACGCCGGTCCGCGTCCCCGTCAGCGGCACGCCGGACGCGACCGGCATCCCCGCCGCGGCCCCCGCTCCCACGACATCGCGGACACCGGCCGCGACCACCGCCGCGCCCGCCCCGAGCGCGACCACGGCCACGGCCACCGCGGACCCGAAACCCAGGCCGCCCGGCCTGTGTGTGCCGGTCATCGGGCTCTGCGTGGACGGTCCGGCGAAGCATCTGGGCGGACCCCGTTGAACCCGCCGTCCAGGACCGGGGCCGGGACTAGGACCCGGTGTCGCGGCGGGCGAGGAGCCAGGGCTCGACGACTCCGAGGCCGCGGACCGGGCGCTGCCACATCGGCTGGAGGGCGAAGCGGTAGGAGGGCGGTTCCTCGCCCTCCTTCTCCGCCGCGGCGGCGGCCTCGGCGGCCTCCGCCTCGGAGGCGGGCGCCTCGCCGCTGCGGATCAGTTCCACCGCGAAGGCGCCGTCCACCAGGACGGAGTCCCGTGGCGCTATCGAGGTGAGGCGGCTCGCGAGGTTCACGGTCGTGCCGAACACGTCGCCCATGCGGGTCGTCACCGTGCCGAAGGCGATGCCGACCCGCAGCTCCGGCATCGTCTCGTCGTTCGCCATCGTCTCGATGAGGCGCAGAGAGATCTCGGCGGCGACCGCGGCGTCGTCGGCCGCGTACAGGACCTCGTCGCCCAGCGTCTTGATGAGCCGGCCTCCGTGCGCGGCGACCAGGTCCGCGGCCGTGGTCTCGAAGGCCTCGACCAGTTCGCCGAGTTCCTCCTCCTCCATGCGGCGGGTGAGCCGGGTGAACCCGACGAGGTCCGCGAAGCCGACGGCGAGACGGCGGTCGACCATCTCCTCGTCGTCCCCGGCCTGTACGACGCGGCCGGTCGCGGCGGCGAGCTGCCGGCGCCAGACGTAGACGAGGAACTCCTCCAGCTCGGGCAGGAGCAGCTCCATCAGGGGGTACGTCACCTCGGTGCGGGTCATTCCCGGTTCCGGGGGCTCGGTCAGGCCCTCCAGGAACGAGTCGATCTGCCATTCGGCGAGACGGGCCGTGGTCTGGCCGGTGGAGCGGGCCACCTGAACCGCCATCGCCTCGCTCAGCAGGCCCGCCTCGACGAGGCCCGCGAGGCGGCGCAGGGCGAGTACGTCGGCTTCGGTGAGCGCCTTGGCCTGGCCGATGTCGGCGAAGCCCATGGCCCGCCAGAAGCGGGAGGCCAGTTCCATGGAGACGCCGGCGCTGCGGGCCGCCTGGAAGGGGGTGTACCGGCGCTCGGCGCCCAGGATCAGCTGCTCCAGGCGGAGTGCGAGCGGATCCTGGCCGGAGTCCTGGTCCTCGGGTGCGTCCACCCGGGGGGACGAGGTGTGGTTGACCGACCCGGCGGTACGGTCCGGCTCGGCGTCGGGGGCGGGGTCTGCACCCGTGCCGGAACCGGTGTCGTCGTCGGTCACGCCTGCTGCCCTTCCGATCTGCCGCGGTCAGGTATCGACCGCGCTCAACTCTACGGCAGGTGTGGGCTGGCTCACTCCTGACTCGTACGGCTCCGCGAGACCGGCCCAGGGTTGTTTCGCCCCCTCCGCCCCTTCCCGTCCCGTATCCGGGGGCTGCGCCCCCAGGCCCCCCTTTCGCGCTTCGCGCTCGTCCTCAAACGCCGGACGGGCTGGAAATAGCCCCTCCGGCGTTTGAGGAGCGGGGTCCGGGGCGGAGCCCCGGGAACAAGGGACGGGTAGGGGCGGAGGGGGCGAAAAAGCCGCTCAAACGCCCCGCAGATGCACGATGTCCCCCGCCCCCACCGGCTCCTGCATCCCGTCCTCGGTGGCCAGCACCAGCCGCCCGTCACCGTCGACGGCCACCGCCTCACCGCTGATCGACCGCCCCCCGGGCAGCTCCGCCCGCACCACCCGCCCGAGCGTCGCGCACCCGGCGGCGTAGGCCTCCTGGAGGCCGGACGCGACGGGGTCACCGGCCGCGTCGCGCCAGCGCCCGTACCACTGCTCCAGGGACCGCAGGACGGCCCGCAGCACGGTGTCCCGGTCGGTGCTGACGGCGCCCGCGAGGGCGAGGGAGCCGGCGCCGGGCACGGGCAGCTCGTCCTCGCGCAGGGTGACGTTGATGCCGATGCCGACCACGACCGCGTCCGGGCCGGCCCGCTCGGCGAGGATGCCGCCGGCCTTCCGCTCCGTGCCGTCCACGGTCACCAGGAGGTCGTTGGGCCACTTGAGTGCCGTGTCGACGCCGGCGGCCCTCGACAGTGCCGTCGCCACCGCGACGCCGGTGAGCAGCGGCAGCCATCCCCAGCGTTCGACGGGGACCCCGGCGGGCTTCAGCAGGACGGAGAAGAAGAGACCGGAGCGGGCCGGTGCCGTCCACTGCCGGTCCAGTCGTCCGCGCCCGGCGTCCTGCTCCTCGGCGACGAGCACCGCGCCCTCGGCGGACCTGCCCTCGGCGGCGAGTACGACCAGGTCGGAGTTGGTCGACCCGGTGCGGGTGACCACCTCGATCCCGGACCAGAGACTCCCGTCCCGCACCAGCCCCTTGCGCAGGGTAGTGGCGTTGAGCGGCGGACGGTCCAGATCGGACCACCGGTTGTCGTCGGCGTCTGATGCATCTCGCGGCGTCATGCAACCCACCCTAGGTGTGGTAAACGCCGCACTGCCGAACCGTATCGCCGCCACTACCCTACGAGTCAGTAGCAATCCCCTGAGCAGCATGCTTGAGCGAAGCACTGAGCAGCACTCTCGAGCACGTCACTCTCACGTCCCCACTGAGCAGGCAGGGAGCCGCATCCCGATGTCCGAGCCGGAAGACCCGCAGCACCACGACATCCACACCACCGCCGGCAAGATCGCGGATCTTCAACGCCGCATCGAGGAGGCGACGCACGCCGGCTCGGCACGCGCCGTCGAAAAGCAGCACGCCAAGGGCAAGTTGACGGCCCGTGAGCGGATCGAGCTGCTCCTCGACGCGACCTCCTTCGTCGAGTTCGACGAGTTCGCGCAGCATCGGTCGACGGACTTCGGCCTGGAGGACAACCGCCCTTACGGCGACGGTGTCGTCACCGGGTACGGCACGGTCGACGGCCGCCCCGTCACCGTGTTCTCGCAGGACTTCACCGTCTTCGGCGGTGCCCTGGGCGAGGTCTACGGCCAGAAGATCATGAAGGTGATGGACTTCGCGCTGAAGACCGGCTGCCCGGTCATCGGCATCAACGACTCGGGCGGCGCCCGGATCCAGGAGGGTGTCTCCGCCCTCGGCATGTACGGCGAGATCTTCCGCCGCAACACCCATGCCTCCGGCGTCATCCCGCAGATCTCGCTGGTCGTCGGCCCCTGCGCGGGCGGCGCGGTCTACTCCCCCGCCATCACCGACTTCACGGTGATGGTCGACCAGACCTCGCACATGTTCATCACCGGACCCGACGTCATCAAGACGGTGACGGGCGAGGACGTCGGCTTCGAGGAACTCGGCGGTGCCCGGACCCACAACGCGGTGTCCGGCGTGGCCCATCACATGGCGGGCGACGAGAAGGACGCCATCGAGTACGTCAAGCAGCTGCTGTCGTACCTGCCGTCCAACAACCTCAGCGAGCCCCCGGCCTTCCCGGAGGAGGCGGACCTCACCGTCACCGACGAGGACCGCGAGCTGGACGTGATCGTGCCGGACAGCGCGAACCAGCCGTACGACATGCACACGGTGATCGAACACATCCTGGACGACGCCGAGTTCTTCGAGACGCAGCCGTTGTTCGCGCCGAACATCCTCACCGGCTTCGGGCGGGTGGAGGGCCGGCCCGTCGGCGTCGTCGCCAACCAGCCGATGCAGTTCGCGGGCTGCCTGGACATCGACGCGAGCGAGAAGGCCGCACGTTTCGTCCGGACGTGCGACGCCTTCAACGTCCCCGTCATCACCTTCGTGGACGTGCCCGGCTTCCTCCCGGGCGTCGGCCAGGAGCACACCGGCATCATCCGGCGCGGCGCCAAGCTGATCTACGCCTACGCCGAGGCGACCGTCCCGCTCATCACGGTCATCACCCGCAAGGCCTTCGGCGGCGCGTACGACGTCATGGGCTCCAAGCACCTGGGCGCCGACCTCAACCTCGCCTGGCCCACGGCCCAGGTGGCGGTGATGGGCGCGCAGGGCGCGGTCAACATCCTGCACAAGCGCACCATCGCGGCCGTCACGGACCCCGACGAGGCAGAGGCGACCCGGGCCCGCCTGATCCAGGAGTACGAGGACACTCTCCTCAACCCCTACACGGCGGCCGAGCGCGGCTACATCGACGGCGTGATCATGCCGTCCGACACCCGCGCCCATGTCGTACGGGGGCTGCGCCAGCTCCGTACGAAGCGGGAGTCGCTGCCTCCGAAGAAGCACGGCAACATCCCCCTCTAGGCATCCGATCTGGGCATCCGAAGTCATCCGAAGTCACCTCCAGTCCGCAAGACGCCTGGGAGCGGTTATGACGATCAAGGTGGTACGGGGCAATCCGACCCCGGAGGAGCTGGCCGCCGCACTCGCGGTGGTCCGGGTGCGCGCCGCGGCGGCGGCCTCCGCCCCGTCCGGCGCGCCCGGCACCAGGGACGCGTGGGCCGACCCGGCCCGCGTCGCCGCCCGCCGGCTGCCCCAGCCGGGGCCGACGGCGTGGGGCCGCACGTACTGGCCCGGCTAGGCATCGGCGGGGAGACGGTTCCGCTGGAGGAGTTCGGCGAGGGCTTCGGCCATCACCGCGTACCCCTTGTCGTCGGGGTGCAGGTGGTCGCCGAAGTCGTACGCCGGGTGCAGCCGGTCCGGGGCGCCCGGATCGGCCAGTGCGCGGTTCAGGTCCAGCACCGCGTCCCACTCGCCCGCGCCGCGGATCCACTCGTTCACCTCGCGGCTCACCTTCGCCGCGTGCTCGCCCCAGTGGTCGGAGCCACCGAAGGGGAGCAGCGTGGAGCCGATCACGCGTAGGCCCCTCGCGCGCGCCTGCCTGATCAACTGCCGGTAACCGTCGATGAGTTCATGCACCTCGACGACCGGTGCGGGCTGGTACGTGGGCTGTTCGGCGGTCTCACTGAAGCCGATGTCGTTGAGCCCCTGGAGCACCACCAGCGTGTCCACGCCCGGGTGGTCGAGGACGTCGCGCCGCAGCCGGTGGACGCCCTTCTCGCCGTACCAGGCCGAGTCGTTGAGCAGCAGGTTCCCGCCGATGCCCGCGTTGAGGACGGGCCGTCCGGTGCGTTCGGCGAGCGCGTCGGACCAGCGGCGGTTCGCGCCCGGGGTCGAGCCGAAGCCGTCCGTGATGGAGTCCCCGAAGAGCGCCACGGCGTCCCGGCGGCCGGTGTCGACCTCGACCGCCGACAGGAAGTACCAGGACTCCGAGGACGCGTCGAAGGCCTCGCCCCGCACGTCCTCCAGGCGGTCGCCGGCCGCCCGGTAACTGGTCGCGAAGGCCTGCGCGTGGAAGGTCGCGGGGCCGGTGACGGCGTCGAGGTGGAGGGTGACGGTCACCGACTCCATTGCGTCCAGGGCGAGTTCGGCCGGGTCACTGGCGGCGAGGCCGCGCGGGGGGATCTCGGCGGAGGCGGCGCCGTCGAAGGTGAGCCGCCGTACCGAGCCGGGCTCGACGGAGGCCCCGGCGCTCGCGCGGGCCACGGTGGCGCCCGCGATCCGCAGCGGCGAGGTGCCGTACGCGTTGGACAGCCGGACACGGATCCGGTCGCCCGCGGCACTCAGCCGTACGGCCTGGCGCAGCGACTGGCGCCAGAAACCCTCCCGCGACCAGTTGGGGGTGAAGCCCTCCGCGGGGAGCTGGGGCGATGCGGTCCAGGCGGTGGTGAACACGGCAGCTGCCTCCATTAAGGGGACTAGAGTTCCTTTAGTGACGGCCATGACCGTACCAGGCAGTGACCCACTAAAGAAACCCCAGACCCGTTTACGCGACTCGCGCGCAAGTTGAGTACGCGTACTCAGGCGCCGGGACCCGAGCCGTCGCACGATCGAAGACATGTTGTGGTCCGACCCCGAGAACGAGCCGCCCGAGGAACTCCGCGACACTCAGGACATGTTGCGGCGCCTGGGCGTGCTCGTGGCACTGGCGATGGTGGTCGCGATGGTGGTGCTCGGCGTCATGTGAGACGCGCCGATACCCTGATCGCATGACTGATCAGCCGCCTCGCCGCCTCGTCCTCGCCTCGCAGTCCCCCGCCCGGCTCAACCTGCTGCGGCAGGCGGGACTCGATCCCGAGGTGATCGTGAGCGGGTTCGACGAGGACTCCGTCAGCGCGCCGACCCCCGCCGAACTGGCGCTCGCGCTGGCCGAGGCGAAGACCTCCGTCGTGGCGGCGCGGCCCGAGGCGCAGGGCGCCCTGGTGATCGGCTGCGACTCGGTCCTCGACCTGGACGGCCAGGCGTTCGGCAAGCCCGCCGACGCCGAGGAGGCCGCCGCCCGCTGGAAGTCGATGCGCGGGCGCGCCGGGACCCTCCAGACGGGCCACTGCGTCTACGACACGGCGGCCAAGCGCTACGCCTCGGCGACCGCGTCCACCGTGGTCCGCTTCGGCGAACCGAGTGACGCCGAGATCGCCGCGTACGTCGCCTCGGGTGAACCCCTCCACGTCGCCGGGGCGTTCACCCTCGACGGCCGCTCGGCACCGTTCATCGACGGCATCGACGGCGACCACGGCAACGTGATCGGGATCTCGCTGCCGCTGGTGCGCCGCCTGCTGGCCGAACTGGGCGTCGGCATCACGCAGTTGTGGACGCCGCGGGATAAGTGACCGACGGGAGAGGGCGATCAGGAGACGGAGGGGATCAGGAGGTCGAGGGGACCGCAGGGGCCGCGGAGCCGCCCGCGACGGGAGCTCCTCCGCTGTCGCCGCTGTCGCCGTCCTCGGGCGCGGTGTCGGCCGGGCGCCGCGGGCGGTCGAACGCGAAGAGCGTGAACACGATCAGCGCGAGCCCCACCATCATGAAGGCGAAGGCGTTCCAGCCCACCAGGCCCACCGTGAGCGCGCCCAGCAGACCGTGCACCACCGCGGCGCTGATGAGCAGGATGCGTCCGAAGAGCCCCGGGGCCCGGTCGCGGACGGCGGCGAGCAGCGCGGTGAGACCGCACAGCGCGAAGTAGAGACCGAAGACGACTCCCCCGGCCTTCGAGGAGACGGACATCAGGTCCGGGTCGAGACCCGCTAGAGACATGTCCTGGTTGTCGACGACCGTGCCGAGCAACCAGTTCAGCATCGCGATGCCGATCGCCTCCACGAAGAGCACGATCGCCGCCACCCACGCCACCGGTCTGCGCACCACCGGTCCCCACCCGCTTCCGTGTGCTGTTACCCCTAGTACGTTCGACTACAGCCTGAACGCTACTCACGGGTAAACCTCGGGACAAGGGTTCTACCGCGGGCAAAGAATCATTGGGCCATTCGTAGGGACTCGACAAAGAAACCCTGTGGCACGCAGCACTGACTCACAGAGACCTTGACCACACAGGAGGGCTAGGGTTCAGGGAGGGGATCCCGTGTGCCGTGGCGCGACAAGGGATTTCGCGGGTCGAGCGCGCCTCGAATCACGCTCCGTGTGGGCAAGCTCACCATTGGGGACGGGTCGAAAGGTCGTGTCGGCAGTCCCTAAACTCGGCTTGTTTCAAGGAGGGAGCCATCGTGCGCAAGGTGCTCATCGCCAACCGTGGCGAAATCGCTGTCCGCGTGGCCCGGGCGTGCCGGGATGCCGGCATCGCGAGCGTTGCCGTCTACGCGGAACCGGACCGGGACGCTTCGCATGTCCGTGCGGCGGACGAGGCGTTCGCATTGGGCGGTGACACTCCGGCCACCAGTTATCTGGACATCGCCAAAGTGCTCCAGGCCGCCGCGGATTCGGGGGCGGAGGCCATCCACCCCGGTTACGGATTTCTTTCCGAGAACGCGGAGTTCGCGCAGGCGGTGCTGGACGCCGGCCTGGTGTGGATCGGCCCGCCGCCGCAGGCGATCCGCGATCTCGGTGACAAGGTGGCCGCCCGTCACATCGCGCAGCGCGCCGGTGCGCCGCTGGTGGCCGGCACCCCCGACCCGGTGTCCGGTGCCGACGAGGTCGTCGCGTTCGCCGAGCAGCACGGGCTGCCGATCGCCATCAAGGCCGCCTTCGGTGGTGGCGGGCGCGGTCTGAAGGTCGCCCGCACGCTGGAGGAGGTCCCGGAGCTGTACGACTCCGCCGTACGTGAGGCCGTCGCGGCCTTCGGGCGCGGCGAGTGCTTCGTGGAGCGCTACCTCGACAAGCCCCGGCATGTGGAGACGCAGTGCCTGGCCGACTCCCACGGCAACGTGGTCGTCGTGTCCACGCGTGACTGCTCGCTCCAGCGCCGGCACCAGAAGCTGGTCGAGGAGGCTCCCGCGCCCTTCCTCTCCGACGCCCAGGTCGAGCAGTTGTACTCCTCCTCCAAGGCGATCCTGAAGGAAGCCGGCTATGTCGGCGCGGGCACGGTCGAGTTCCTGGTCGGCACGGACGGCACGATCTCCTTCCTGGAGGTCAACACCCGTCTCCAGGTCGAGCACCCGGTGACCGAGGAGGTCTCCGGCATCGACCTGGTGCGCGAGATGTTCCGCATCGCCGACGGCGAGGAACTGGGCTACGGCGACCCCGAACTGCGCGGCCACTCCATCGAGTTCCGCATCAACGGCGAGGACCCGGGGCGGGGCTTCCTGCCTGCCCCCGGCACGGTCACCCTCTTCGACCAGCCGTCGGGCCCGGGCGTCCGCGTGGACGCGGGCGTCGAGTCCGGCAGTGTCATCGGCCCCGCCTGGGACTCCCTGCTGGCCAAGCTGATCGTCACCGGCGCCACCCGCGAGCAGGCGCTCCAGCGTGCCGCCCGTGCCCTCGGGGAGTTCACCGTGGAGGGCATGGCCACCGCCATCCCCTTCCACCGCGCGGTCGTCAAGGACCCGGCGTTCGCCCCCGAACTGACGGGCTCCGACGCCCCGTTCACAGTGCACACCCGGTGGATCGAGACGGAGTTCGTCAACGAGATCCCCGCGTTCAACGCTCCCGCGGACACCGACACCGACGAGGAGCCCGGTCGCGAGACCGTCGTCGTCGAGGTCGGCGGCAAGCGCCTGGAGGTCTCCCTGCCCTACTCGCTGGGCATGTCGCTGGCCCGCACCGGTCTGGCGGCGGGGGCCAAGCCGAAGCGCCGGGCGGCCAAGAAGTCCGGGCCCGCGGCCTCCGGCGACACCCTCGCCTCCCCGATGCAGGGCACCATCGTCAAGGTGGCCGTCGAGGAGGGCCAGGAGGTCAAGGAGGGCGACCTCATCGTCGTCCTCGAGGCCATGAAGATGGAACAGCCCCTGAACGCCCACCGCTCCGGCACCGTCAAGGGCCTCAGCGCGGAGGTCGGCGCCTCCCTCACCGCGGGCGCGGCGATCTGCGAGATCAAGGACTGACGGCCCGTACGTCCCACCCGTACGAGACGGTCGTACGACATCCCGAAGCGCCTGTCGGACTGGAGCTTTCAGTCCGCCGGGCGCTTCGGCGTTCCCCTCCAGTCGTGCGACCGGAGGTGGTCAGCCCGGACGTGCGGCCGGAGATGGTCGGTCCAGACGTGCGGTCCGGCGTGGTCAGCGGCGGCGCAGGTCCGCCACCCTCGCCCGCTCCCCGGCGGGCTGCTCGCCCAGGACCGCGGCCGAGCGCAACTGGGGTGCGGAGCCGGGGACCTGGCCGCGGCGCGGGCCCGGCAGTGGCATGTCCCGGCGTGGCGGGCGCCCCGCCGGGACAGGATCGCCGCCCGCGCCACCCCCCGCCGATGACCCCGCGACCGCGATCTGCACGCCCTGGTCTGCCAGGGCCTGGAGCTCGGTGAGGGCACGGTCGTCATGAGCCGGGGGCTCGTCCGTGACCAGGCGGGTGATCAGGTCGGTGGGGACCGTCTGGAACATCGTGTCCGTACCGAGCTTGGTGTGGTCGGCGAGGACGACGACCTCCGCGGCGGCCTGGACGAGCGCCCGGTCGACCGAGGCCGACAGCATGTTGGACGTGGACAGGCCGCGCTCGGCGGTCAGCCCGCTTCCGGAGAGGAAGGCCCGGGAGACCCGCAGCCCCTGGAGGGACTGCTCGGCTCCCGATCCGACCAGGGCGTAGTTGGAACCGCGCAGGGTGCCGCCGGTCATCACGACTTCCACCCGGTTGGCATGGGCCAGCGCCTGAGCCACCAGCAGTGAGTTGGTGACGACGGTCAGCCCGGGTACCCGCGCGAGCCGGCGGGCCAGCTCCTGCGTGGTGGTCCCCGCGCCCACCACGATGGCCTCGCCCTCTTCGACAAGACCCGCGGCGAGATCGGCGATGGCAGTCTTCTCGGCGGTCGCGAGATGCGATTTCTGCGGAAAGCCGGATTCTCGCGTGAACCCGCCCGGCAATACCGCACCGCCATGCCGGCGGTCGAGGAGTCCTTCGGCCTCCAGTGCGCGCACGTCCCGCCGTACGGTCACTTCGGAGGTCTGGACGACGCGGGCGAGCTCACGGAGCGATACGGCCCCGTTCGCTCGCACCATTTCGAGGATCAATTGGCGACGTTCTGCAGCGAACACGAAACTGACAGTAACCCCAACGACCGTCTGCTTTCAGCAGTTTGCGCCGAATAACAGAAGTTGTTCGCATGGCAGGGTGCGAAGTGGTATACGTGCCTACTCGCGCCGCCTATGCCACGAGAAGGGGCGGCAACTCCCCGTGACCAGCGAAGAGTCGCCCCGGGATCAGCTCTCGCCCTCGACCTTCCGCGTGTGCAACTGCCGTGCCACCTCGGCGATCGAGCCCGACAGGGACGGATACACGGTGAACGCGTTCGCGATCTGTTCGACCGTCAGATTGTTGTCGACCGCGATCGAGATCGGATGGATCAGCTCCGAGGCGCCCGGCGCCACGACCACACCGCCCACCACGATCCCGGTGCCGGGGCGGCAGAAGAGCTTCACGAAGCCGTCGCGGATGCCCTGCATCTTGGCGCGCGGGTTGCGCAGCAGGGGCAGCTTGACGAAGCGGGCGTCGATCTTGCCGCCGTCGACGTCGGCCTGCGAGTAGCCGACGGTGGCGATCTCCGGGTCGGTGAAGACGTTCGAGGAGACGGCCTTCAGGTTCAGCGGGGCCACCGCGTCGCCCAGGAAGTGGTACATGGCGATGCGGCCCTGCATGGCGGCGACGGACGCGAGGGCGAAGACGCCGGTCACGTCACCGGCGGCGTACACCCCGGGAGCCGAGGTGCGCGAGACCTTGTCGGTCCAGATGTGCCCGGAGTCCCGGACCCTGACGCCGGCCTCCTCCAGGCCCATCCCGCTGCTGTTGGGGACGGCGCCGACCGCCATCAGGCAGTGCGAGCCGGTGATGACCCGGCCGTCGGAGAGGGTGACCTCGACCCGGTCGCCGACCCGCTTGGCGGACTCGGCGCGGGAGCGGGCCATGACGTTCATCCCGCGGCGGCGGAAGACGTCCTCCAGCACGGCGGCGGCGTCCGGGTCCTCGCCCGGCAGCACGCGGTCGCGGCTGGACACCAGCGTGACGCGCGAGCCCAGTGCCTGGTAGGCGCCGGCGAACTCGGCGCCGGTGACACCGGAGCCGACCACGATGAGCTCCTCCGGCAGCTCGTCGAGGTCGTACACCTGGGTCCAGTTCAGGATCCGCTCGCCGTCGGGCTGCGCGTCGGCCAGCTCACGCGGCTTCCCGCCGGTGGCGATGAGCACGGCGTCGGCGGTGAGGGTCTCCTCGGTGCCGTCCGCGGACCGCACGACCACCTTGCGCGAGCCGTCCAGGGACTGCATGCCCTCAAGACGGCCGCGACCGCGCAGGACCCGGGCGCCGGCCCTGGTCACCGAGGCGGTGATGTCGTGCGACTGCGCGAGCGCCAGGCGCTTGACCCGGCGGTTGACCTTGCCCAGGTCGACGCCGACCACCCGCGCGGGCGTGTCGATGTGTGGGGTGTCGTCGGCGACGATGATGCCGAGTTCCTCGTACGACGAGTCGAAGGTGGTCATCACCTCGGCCGTCGCGATGAGGGTCTTCGACGGGACACAGTCGGTGAGCACCGACGCCCCGCCCAGACCGTCGCAGTCCACGACGGTCACCTCCGCGCCGAGCTGGGCGGCTACGAGGGCCGCCTCGTATCCGCCGGGTCCGCCACCGATGATCACGATCCGAGTCACGTACTCCATTGTCCCGCACGCCCCGACATGCTTCCGCCCCGGGGCCCCGGCTCTGCGTCATTCGAGCTCCTTCTGTTACGCGAGTGGCCGGATGGCTACGCGAGAGACGGGAGTGATTGCTGCCGTACTCTCGATCCCATGTCGCTCTACGCCGCGTACGCCGGCAATCTCGACCCGCGGCTCATGACGCGCCGCGCACCGCACTCGCCGCTGCGCGCCACCGGCTGGCTGAACGACTGGCGGCTGACGTTCGGGGGCGAGCACATGGGCTGGGAGGGCGCGCTGGCGACCATCGTCGAGGCACCGCGTTCCCAGGTCTTCGTGACGCTGTACGACATCGCGCCCCTGGACGAGGACTCCATGGACCGGTGGGAGGGCGTGGGCCTCGACATCTACCGCCGGATGCGGGTGCGCGTGCACACGCTGGACGGCGAGGAGGCCGCATGGGTGTACGTACTGAACGGGTACGAGGGTGGACTCCCCTCGGCGCGGTATCTGGGAGAGCTCGCCGACGCGGCCGAGACGGCCGGGGCGCCCCACGACTACGTGATGGAGCTGCGTAAGCGGCCCTGCTGAGGGACGGGCCTGGGTTCCGCGGCTCGCCCGTGACCCCTTTTGCCGGCCTTTGCCCGCCCGTTCGTGGAAACCGCGCCCGCGACGGTTGTTGGAAACGACAAGACAACGATCGCGAGACCGGAGCTCCGTCATCTACGCGCGTAGGCCTGGACCAGCTACCCTCATGCGCGTGAACGCATCTCTTCTTCCGGACGACATCCAGGGCGACCCCCATGCGGCCGCCGACGCCGCCGCCACGCGCCTGCGTGAGCTCACGGGCGCCGAGACCCACGACGTCGCCCTCGTGATGGGCTCCGGCTGGGCGCCGGCCGTGGACGCGCTCGGCTCACCCGAGGCCGAGTTCCCGGTCACCGAGCTGCCCGGGTTCCCCCCGCCGGCGGTCGAGGGCCACGGCGGCACGATCCGCTCGTACGCGATCGGTGACAAGCGGGCCCTGGTCTTCCTGGGCCGCACCCACTACTACGAGGGCCGCGGTGTCGCCGCCGTCGCGCACGGTGTCCGTACCGCCGTCGCGGCCGGCTGCAAGACCATCGTGCTCACCAACGGCTGCGGCGGGCTGCGCGAGGGCATGCGCCCCGGACAGCCGGTCCTGATCAGCGACCACATCAACCTGACGGCCACCTCGCCGATCATCGGCGCGAACTTCGTCGACCTCACCGATCTGTACTCGCCTCGGCTGCGGGCCCTGTGCAAGGAGATCGACTCCAGCCTGGAGGAGGGCGTGTACGCGCAGTTCCCCGGGCCGCACTACGAGACGCCGGCCGAGATCCGGATGGCCCGGGTGATCGGGGCGGATCTGGTGGGCATGTCGACGACGCTGGAGGCGATCGCGGCGCGGGAGGCCGGTGCGGAGGTGCTGGGTATCTCCCTGGTCACCAATCTCGCCGCCGGTATGACCGGCGAGCCGTTGAACCACGAGGAGGTCCTCCAGGCGGGGCGCGACTCGGCCACGCGGATGGGCGCGCTTCTCACGCAGGTGCTGGACCGGCTGTAGGTTTCTCGCCCCCGCCGCCCCTTCCCGTCCCGTTCCCGCATCGCGCTGACGCGCTCGTCCTCAAACGCCGGACGGGCTGAGAATCAGCCCCTCCGGCGTTTGCGGAGCGGGGGTCTGGGGGCGGAGCCCTCGAGGGACGGGAACGGGAAGGGGCGGAGGGGGCGAGAAACATGGGCCGGGCAGGGAACGTACGAACGAACAGAGAGGCGCATCCGACGTGCAGGACGAACTGATCGCGCGGGCCGAGGCATGGCTGGCGGAGGATCCGGACGCGGAGACCCGCGAGGAGCTCGCCGGGCTCATCGAGGCCGGCGACACGGCGGAGCTGACCGCACGCTTCAGCGGCACCCTCCAGTTCGGCACAGCCGGCCTCCGCGGCGAACTCGGCGCGGGCCCGATGCGGATGAACCGCGCCGTGGTCATCCGCGCGGCCGCCGGCCTCGCCGCGTACCTCAAGGGCAGGGGCGAGACCGACGGCCTCGTCGTCATCGGCTACGACGCCCGCCACAAGTCCGCCGACTTCGCCCGGGACACCGCCGCGGTCATGACCGGCGCCGGTCTGCACGCCGCCGTACTGCCGTACCCGCTCCCCACCCCCGTCCTCGCGTACGCCATACGGCACCTCGGCGCGCTGGCGGGCGTGGAGGTCACCGCCAGCCACAACCCGCCCCGCGACAACGGCTACAAGGTGTATCTGGGCGACGGTTCGCAGATCGTCCCGCCGGCCGACGCGGAGATCGCCGCCGAGATCGACGCGGTCCGCGCGCTCGCCGACGTCCCGCGCCCGGACGGCGGCTGGGAAACCCTCGGCAACAGCGTCCTGGACGCCTACCTGGCCCGTACGGACGCCGTGCTCGCCGAGGGCTCCCCGCGCACGGCCCGTACCGTCTACACCGCGCTGCACGGCGTCGGCAAGGACACCCTCCTCGCGGCGTTCGCGCGGGCGGGCTTCCCGGAGCCGGTGCTCGTCGCCGAGCAGGCGGAGCCGGACCCGGACTTCCCGACGGTCGCGTTCCCGAACCCGGAAGAGCCCGGCGCGATGGACCTCGCCTTCGCGAAGGCCCGCGAGACCGACCCGGACCTGATCATCGCGAACGACCCGGACGCGGACCGCTGCGCCGTGGCCGTCAAGGGCGACGCCGGCTGGCGGATGCTGCGCGGCGACGAGGTCGGCGCGCTGCTCGCCCAGCACCTGGTGCGGCGCGGCGCGCGGGGCACGTTCGCCGAGTCGATCGTCTCGTCCTCGCTCCTGGGCCGGATCGCCGGGAAGGCGGGGCTGCCGTACGAGGAGACCCTCACCGGCTTCAAGTGGATCGCCCGGGTGGACGGTCTGCGGTACGGGTACGAGGAGGCGCTCGGCTACTGCGTCGACCCCGACGGCGTACGCGACAAGGACGGGATCACGGCCGCCCTCCTCATCACGGAGCTGGCCTCGGAGCTCAAGGAGCGGGGCCGCACTCTCCTGGACCTGCTGGACGACATGGCCGTCGAGTACGGCCTGCACGCCACCGACCAGCTCTCCGTCCGCGTCGAGGACCTCTCCCTGATCGCGAACGCCATGCGGCGCCTGCGCGAGCAGCCGCCCACGAAGCTCGCCGGCCTGACGATCACCAACGCCGAGGACCTGGCGAAGGGCACCGACCGGCTCCCGCCGACGGACGGGCTGCGTTACACGCTGGAGGGCGCGCGGGTGATCGTCCGCCCGAGCGGCACGGAGCCGAAGCTGAAGTGCTATCTGGAGGTCGTCGTGCCGGTCGCCGGGCACGGGGAGCTCGCCGCGGCGCGGACGAAGGCGGCCGGGCTGCTGGCCGCCGTCAAGCGGGATCTCTCGGCCGCCGCCGGCATCTGACCCGTCGACCCGTACGTCTGCCTGACGGGGGCCGGCCGTGCCGGACCCCCCGATGGCTCTGATGTGGCCAGTGGCAGCTGATTCACGGGGAGTTGGGCTGTCGCATGCCCCTCGGCCGCCTCTTCCGCTCCCCCGCGCCCCACGCTTGAAGGGAGTGCGGACACGTCCTCACCCCCCTTTGGACGCATCCGCGCACCGGGTGTCCCGTGCCCCCTTTCACCAGAAGAGCGGGACGCCGGGCAAAGGACGGGCACGGGGTTCAGCGCGCCCCCCGGGCAACTGAACCCCGTGTCGGTTCACACCCGCATGAGACAGCTGAAGCTCGGAGCGCGAGTTGACGGGCATCGGCGAACTCCCCCTGCTCCGGGCCTCTCCCCCTCTCCGGATCCGGATCATCCGAAGCGGCCGTTCACGTAGTCCGTGGTGCGTGGGTCCTGGGGGTTGTCGAACATCGCTTCCGTGGTGCCGTGTTCGACGATGAGGCCGGGGGTGCCCTGTTCGGCGAGGAAGAAGGCGCACTGGTCGGAGACGCGGGCGGCCTGCTGCATGTTGTGGGTGACGATCACGATGGTGACCTCTTCGGAGAGTTCGTGGATCGTCTCCTCGATACGTCGCGTCGACGTCGGGTCCAGGGCCGAGCACGGCTCGTCCATGAGGAGGACCCGGGGGCGTACCGCCAGCGAACGCGCGATGCACAGGCGCTGCTGCTGACCGCCGGAGAGCGCGCCGCCGGGCTGGCGGAGGCGGTCGCGGACCTCCTTCCACAGGCCCGCCTTCGTGAGGCACTCCTCGACGAGCCGGTCCCGGTCGTCGCGGCCGGCCTTGAGGCCGCCCAGCTTGAGGCCGGCGGTGACGTTGTCGTAGATCGACATCGCCGGGAAGGGGTTGGGCTTCTGGAAGACCATGCCGATCTGGCGGCGGGCGTGCGTGATGCGCCGGCCGCGGTCGTAGATGTCCTCGCCGTCGAGGAGCACCCGGCCCGCGAGGGAGGCGGAGCCGACCAGTTCGTGCATGCGGTTGAGGATCCGCAGGAACGTGGACTTGCCGCAGCCGGACGGGCCGATGAGCGCGGTGACCCTGCGGGCGGGCATGGTGAGCGAGACCCGCTCGAGGACCTTGTGGTCGCCGAACCAGGCCGAGATGGCGTCTGCCTCGAGAGTGGCGGGATCGCCCTCCGCGGTGGCCGCGCCGAGCCTGCCGGTCCTGACGGCCGTCATCTTCCTCGTCGGGTCCATGATCTCGTCGACGAGTGGGCTGGTCGTCTCGGTGGTGTCGGACATGATGGTTGAACTCCTCGTCGGTCAGAGCAGGTTGGGCAGCAGGCGGGCGGCGGCGCCGGAGACGGCGAGACCGAGGGCGGCCAGTACGGGTACGCCGACGATCCAGGTCTGCCAGCGGCCCCAGGCGCGGTAGGCGGCCATGGTGAGCAGGGCAGCGCCCAGCAGGGCCTGCGACCAGAGGAAGACCGAGAGCCAGGCGGCGCTCTCGGTGCCCAGGGCCTGTTCGGACCCGTCGATCCAGCCGGTGGCCAGTGGACGCGGCGGGCTGGGCTGTACGTCGCTGGTCAGCGTCGCGTCGACGCGGATCGTGCCGGACGGGGTGTATGCCCCGCCGTCGGCGGTGATGAGCGTGAGCCGGCCCTCGCCCTCCTTGAGGGCGGGCGGCAGCGGGTCGCCCTCGCGGCGGATCGCCGAGACCTGGTAGGTGGCGGTGCCCTGACCGGTCGTCACCCGGATCTCGGTGCCCGGGGGCAGCCGGTGCAGGTCGTTGAACGGGCTGCCGTACCCCCACTGGCGGCCCATGATCACGCTGGTGCCCGCCTGTCCCGGCAGCGGGGTGTCCCGCCGGTGGCCGGGGCCGGACATCAGCACACCGGAGGTGGTGCTCTCCCCGACGACCTCCTTCACACCCAGGTCCGGGATCCGCAGCAGCGCGACGGGAGCGCCCGGCACCAGCAGCTTGCCGTCGTACGTCTGCTGGCCCACCGGGGCGATACCGAGGGCGAGTTGACGGCGCAGCTCGTCGTACGCCGTCTGCTGATCGCGGCTGTGCTGGAGGTGGCCCACGATCGTGAGGTTGGCGGCGAAGCCGAGCAGCAGGGCGGCGAGCACGCACAGCGCGGCCCCGGTGAACGCGAAGCCGGCGCGTTCGGCCCGGGGCGGCCCGGCGGCGGGCCGGGGCGAAGGCGCCGACGCCGGCGGCGCCACGGCCGGCGGGGGCGGGGACAGCACGGTCACGGGGAGCGCTCCTGTGGAGAGGTGTGTGGTGGAGAAACGGCGGAGCGGGCGGCGGGGTGAGGACCCGCCGCCCGTACTCCGTGCGCCGTTACGGGCGCGGTTCGCCGAAGCTCAGCAGCCCGTTGCGGCGGCCGAACCGTACGAAGACGAAGCCGGCCGCGACCAGGACGACGGCGCCGATACCGGAGAACAGCGCGATCTGGCTGCCGGTGGAGGCGAGGCCGCCCTGCGGCGAGGTGCCGCCGGTGGTGGAGTCGCCGCCGGTGGTACCGGACGTGCCGCCGCCGGTGGAGCCGGACGTGGTGCCGGACGTGTCGCCGGTCGGCTCATCGGTGGGCTCATCGGTGGGCTCGTCCGTCGGGTCGTCGGTGGGGTCGTCCGAGGCCGACGGGTCGTCGCCCGGGGACTCGGACGCCGGGGCGGGCACCGTGAAGGCAACGGCGGTCGAGAAGCAGTTGGGGCTGAAGTTCCAGGCGCTCTGGCCTTCGACCGCGTCCGTGGGAACGGTGAGGGCCGGCCAGGTCAGCACGCCGCTCGCGTCGGCCGTGGCGTCGGGGAACTCGGTGTCGTTCCGGTCCATGGCCATGGTGAACTTCGCGCCGGGCTCGCATCCGCGCACAACGACCTTCACGGTCTGACCGCGGTCCAGCGCCGGATTGTCGGCCAGCCGCTCCCCCGCGGCGTCGAGCATCTCGAACCTCGGCAGTTGCACGGTCACGGCCAGCGGTGTGGACTCCGAGGCGCCCCACTCGGCGGGGTTCGCCGGAGCGAACCGGGCGGTGATCCGGTGCACGCCCTCGGACAGCGTCGACGTCCTGAACTCGGCCTTCCCGTCGGCGGCCGTCGCCTCGCCCAGCGTCGTCCCGCCCTCCTCGAAGGTCACCTTGCCCGCCGCCTGCGCCGGGGCGACCGACGCGGTGAACGTGGTCTCCTGGCCGGGCTCGGGCGTCAGGCTGCTGCTGCTCAGCGAGACGCTGGTGGCCGTCGCTCCCTCGCCCACCACCCAGTTGTCGCCGGTGACGGTGATCTTCTGGGACCAGTACGGGTTGCCCGGTACCCACTCCTCGGTGGGCTTGTCCAGGCTCTCGCTGTCGACGCAGTAGACGCGCAACTCGTAGGTGCCGTCGCCCGTGACGACATCCGTCAGGTCGGCCACCGTCATACCCGGGTTGTCCGCCGCGGCCAGCGAGACCGTCGAAGCCGCCCGGTCGTAGGGCGCCCCGTTGCCGATCCCCCTCAGCGCCGACGACTCGGTGCCGTCCGCCTTGACCACGTAGAGGTTGAGGAAGTTGTTCCAGTTGATGCCTTCGAGCGTGAAGTCGGGGCATTTGCCCGGGAGTTCGACGGAGCCGGCGATGGGCTGTGCGTCGCTCAGCTTTCCGCTGCCGGGCGTCATGCCGAACTCGCCGACGGACGCCGCCCAGGCGGGCTGGGACTGGGACGCGACCAGGGCCACTACGCCCAGGGCAAGCACGGCGCAGGCGGCCACGATCGCTGCCGCTCTTCGGAATGGTCGTAGCACTGTCATTGCGTTCCCCCGGGGGACGGTCGACGGATGGGTTCGGGAACGGCACGTGGGGCCGGGCACCTGGTGGGTGCCCGGCCGTCACGCGAGGATCAGACGACGATCACGAGTACAGGCCGCCCTTGAGGGCGGGGGTGGTCGTGTCACCGCAGTTGGAGATGGCGCCGAAGCCGTAGTTCTGGATGGTGGCGGACGCCGCGCAGATGTCCGTCAGCGCTTCCGAGATGGCGGCCTCGCCCAGCCGGGACGTCTGGACGACGTTGAAGACGTCACGGGAGAAGACGAAGCTCGGGTTGAGCGCGAGCGAGGTGCCCGAGCCCGTGGTGGGCAGCGAACCCTCGATGCTGCGCAGGCGCGACTCGCCCTTGCGGTTCGGGACGTCCGCCAGGCCCTTGCCCTGGGCGATCCACTGGGCGACCGAGTACGGCACGAGCTGGCTGGCGTTGGCGATCGCCGTGCCGTCGTGCTCCTGGACGTTGTCCTGGAGACCACAGGTGGCCTTCGCCGTGGTGATCTGCGCCTCGGTGACCCCGATGGAGGTCAGGAAGTACGAACGGGTGCCGGAGCCGGCCTGCGGCAGCAGCGGCTGCACCGTGCGCGAGACACCCCCGGCGTCCGTGTAGGCACACGTCTTGTAGATGGAGGCCAGCTGGGCGATCGTCAGGTTCGTCGGCACGGTGCTACCGAGGTCGGTGGCGTAGGTGACGGCGTCCCTCGCGTAGGGGACGAAGGTGAGGTCGGTGCCGGGCACGGTGGTCTTCGGCGTACGCGAGGAGCGGGCGATGTCGACGCAGGTGCTCCCCCCGTTGCTGATGTCGTCGGACAGCCGGTTGATGCCGTTCGTGGAGCCGTTCGCCTCGGCGCGGGTGTAGGAGCAGCCCGGCTTGGTGACGAAGGGGTCGGCGCCGGTGGCCGGCTTGACCGCGTCCCACGAAGAGATGATCTTGGCGCCGCCGGAGTTCACGACAGCGGTGCCGTTGGCGAGGCCGTTCATGACGTACTGCGTGGTGTCCGAACCGACAGCCGACAGGATGCGGTAGTCGGTCGCCGTCGCCGGGTCCGCCGAGGCGGGGGCAGCCAGGATGCCGAGACCGAGAGCCGCGGCGCCGAAAGCAGCACCGACCTTGGCGTAAGACTTGACGTTCACTTCTGAACCCCTTGCTTTCTGGTTTTCGAAGACTGGACGTTCAAGCTGAATCCGGATTTTCTTGCTGCCGACCCGTCGGTCGGCCACCGCATACAATTCCAGGGTTTTCGCGCGGTGACCAACAAATTCCCAACGAGGGAAAGGTTACGGGAAGGCTTCCTAGGCGTCTCCTAGGGAGTCCGCCGTTGCGAGAGGCGAAGCATTATCGGACCCGCGAGTCCTGCCGCTCCGCCCAGAAAGAGGACGCCGAGAAGGACCCAGCGGATAATTCCCAGGATTTCGCCGGGGGTGTATCCCTGTCCGGCTTCCGCGACATTCTGCTGGGGTCCTGACGAGGGTGGCGCGGAGCCGTTCAGGGCGGCGGATTCCGACGCCGACGGGCTGGTCCCGTCATCGCCCGCTCCTCCCGCGGACGCTCCGCCGCCGGCCGTACCGGAAGAGGTTCCTCCGGTGTCGGCTCCGGAGGTGACTCCGCCCGGGTCGTCCGGGTCCGGGTCGGTACCGGGCGAAGGGCCGCCCTGCGCCACGCCTCGCTCCAGGTCGTCGGCGGCGGTCTCTGCCTGCGCGCGCAGCTTCGCGGTCAGCGGCGCGTAGCCGGGGGGCAGTTCACCGGCCGACAGACCCGAGGTCTGGCCAGGACCCGCGGCGAACCTGATGAAGTCCGCGTACGCCTTGCGGTCCGCCGCGCCCTGGTTCACCGAGGCCGCCGCGTAGGCCACCGCGGTCAGCGGGTACGCCTGGCCCTTGGCTCGCGCCGGATCGGCCTTCAGTACGTCGGGCTGGTCCGGCCACGCCCGCATGGCGCTGACGGCCGTCTGGAACGTGTCGGCCGAGGGCTTCACGAATTTCCCGTCCGCGTTGCGCAGGGCGGCTGTCTGCAACCCGTAGCGGACCGCCGACGCGGCGTCGACGATCGCCATCACGGCGTGCCGGCCGGGCAGGGGGGCGTCGTTCGTGAGTCTGGGCGGCGTGGCGCCGACATCCCATTGGATGGTGCGGCCGTTGTTGCCCCGGCGGGTTTTCACCGCCCCGTCGTGCAGGTCGGCCGTGTACGGGTCCAGATCGGTTATCGAGTAGGTGGCGTCCGGAGGCGCGAGGCCGCCGAGGAGCGCCGTCGTCGGGTCCGCCTTGGGGAAGTCGGACAGCGCGGCGTTCTCCGCCAGGTCCAGGTCGTCGAAGTAGGAATTGACTCGCATCCCCCAGGGGTCCTCCTTCCCGCCGAGGAATTCCCGGGCATCCTTGTCCGACTGGAGCCAGTTCCAGACCATCCGCGTGGTGTCGGAATTCAGCAGCGGGACCATGAGACTTCTGGGCTCGTCCACCAGTTCGGGAAACTGCGGGTTCAGTTCCCTGAATTCCGGATCGCTGGTGAAGAAGTCCGGATTGCCTTTCACCTGCTCCGGAGCGGGTACGACCAACGGCACGTCACGCACATAGGAATGCGTGAGCATTTTGGCGACGAGCCGCGGAGTCAGTTTTATTTCCTGTACCACGCCGGACGGACCTTCTACGAAGAAAGCGACCGCCAGTCCGGTCACCGCCACCGGGGCGTGCACGACGCCGGGTCCGCCTTCCGGCTGGACGACCGGGTCGACGGTGACGCCCATGGCGGGCAGTTCCTCCGTGGCGCCCATCACCTCGTTCCTGGCACTCTCCTCGGACGCCCGGTTGTAGACGAACGTGCTTCCCGTGGACGAGCACAGCTTCGGTCCCCACGACGCCACGGCGTCGTCCGCCAGTTCGGAGCCGGGGATGGCCCGCTCCGGCTGCCCCTCCGGGCAGAACTGGTCGACCGGCAGGAAGTCCAGGCGGAAGACCATCCGCTGGGCCCAGTTCGTCGCGGACAGCGGCGAGGTTCCGAGCTGGTCGCTGGTGGGGTTGGTGATCTCCGTACCGCTTGCCTCGTGGAGGCCGCGCGGTACGACGACCAGCCAGCAGTGGCGCGGCTTCGGGGTACTGCCGGCCGCCGCCGTGTTCTCACCGCAGCCGAGGTGGTTCGCCTGGCTTCCGTCCTGCACCTCGAATTCGACTTCGCCCGTGCCGTTGTCGAACGTTCGGACGGCCTTCTGCTCGTTCGTGTCGAGCGGGCCGAAGTAGGTGAAGTCGTACAGGGAGGTGGTGGCCGGTTCGCCGTTGGCGGGGCGGAACGGGACGAAGGCGTTCTGGCCCGTGTACTCCTTCTCCTCCGGATCCTTGGTGGCCTCGACGCTCCGACCGGCTCCGGCGCCTTCCGTGGTACCCGCTCCGAAGGCACACTGCTCCCGGTCGGGCCCGGCGGCGCCGTCCCCCCAGCACTGCATGATCTGCAGGTAGTTGACGTTGAACTTGACCGACGGCTTGGTCGGCGCCCCGCCCTCCCAGCTGACCCGCACCCCCTGGGAGCGCAGCCCCTCGGTCTGGTGGACGGTCACCTTCAGACCGGAGAAGTCGTCGTACCTGCCCTTCTTCCCCGTCTCCGTCACAGCGGAGTCCTCCGCTCCGCCTTCCGCCGCCGCGGCGGCGGTCGTGGCGGGCGGCAGCGGCAGCAGGGCCAGTACGAGCGCGGCGAGCAGCGAGCCCACCGCGACGAGGACGCGCGGCCGGGGCCGCGTCGGTGCGGCCGTCATGCCGAACCTCCCCTGCGGCGCGACCGGTTGGACATCACGCGGGCGATGACGGGTGGTCCGATGACGACGCCGACGAGCAGCGCGGCCGACAACGCCATCAGCGCCGTACGCAGACCGAGGGCCTCGCCGGAGCCGAGAGCGATCGGATTGGCGACGACGGAGGAGTCGCCGGCGCCCTGGTCACCGCTGAGCACCTCGCCGGTGTCGGGGTCGACGACGGCCCCCTCCGTGGTCCCGCCGGTGCTGCCCGCCGTACCGCTGCCGCCCGTGTCACCCGTGTCACCCGTGCCGCCGGCTCCACCGGTGGATCCCGTCGTTCCCGCACCGCCCGTCGAGCCGGCGCCGCCCGTCGTGCCGGAGCCACCGGACGAACCGGAGCCGCCCGAGCCGGAGCCGCCGCCGGTCGAGCCGCCGCCGGTGATCGTCGTGGGCGTCCTGTTGCCACCGGTGCCGTCCGCGCACTGGTCCGAACCCCGCCTGTCGCACGCCTTCGGGAACGGTGCCTTCGTGGCCAGGAGGTTCTTCCCGTCGGAGGAGAACGTCGGGTTGTTGCAGTTCTTGATGCTGATGTTCTCCACCACGGCGCCGGGGATCCTGCGCACCTGTTCCATGGCCGCTTCCACGAGGTTGACGGGCAGCGGCGAGTAGCCGAGCCGGTCGGCCTGTTGCTGGCCCTCGCACAGGAAGTAGTTGTTGAACGCGCTCAGCGTCCTGCCCTTGGCCTTGGTGAAGCCCATCTCCTCCTTGGTCGGGATGATCATGTAGCTGTAGGAGGAGAGGGGGTAGGTGCGCCGGTCGCCGTACGTGTAGACCCCGTCGAGGTTCTGGGTCAGGTAGTTCGCGGAGCGCGGATCGTTGTTGATCCGGGCCTTGGTCAGGGCGACGGCCACGCTGGAGGCGGTCGGTTCGACGTAGTAGCCGGACCTGTTGAGGACCTTGGCCACCGGGAAGCCGGCGTTCTTGGCGTACGAGTACTCGACGTAGGTGATGGCGCCGTCGGCCTGGGACTGCCTGGTGTAGCCCGCGACGCCGAGCGAGCTGGACTGGGCGACGAAGCCGGAGCCGGGGATCACCGGGAAGTACGAGGTCAGCCCGCAGGGCGTGGACTTGCCCGCCCGGCGGCAGTAGTCGTTCCAGAGGGAGCCGTGCTGCTTGGACATCCAGAGGGTGAACTGCGCCGTCGTACCTGAGCCGTCGGAGCGGACGACCGGCACGATACGGCGGGCCGGAAGGGTCAGCTTGGGGTTGTCCGCCCTGATCTCCGCCGCGTTCCACTGGGTGATCTTCCCCGTGAAGATCTTGGTGAGGACGGCACCGGACAGCCGCAGGTTGGTGACCTGCTTGCCGCCGATCTTCAGGTTGTACATGAACGATGTACCGCCGGCCACGATGGGCATGTAGGCGTACTTGCGGGTGGGCGGAGGGTCCTGCGTGCCGAGGTCGCTGAGGCCGTACGGGATCTCCGACACGCCGAAGTCGGAGGTGCCGTTCTTGAACTGCTGACGGCCCACAGACGAACCGACCGCCGAGTAGTTCACGGTCATGCCCTGCTGGCGGACGTTGCGGCGCCACTGTTCGATGGCGTTGGCGCTCCAGGTCGAGCCCGATCCGCTGATCTTCGTGTAGTCGGCCGCGAAGGCGTCCGGCGGGTTGACGGCCAGCAGCGCGCAGACCACGGCGACGAACAGCGCCAGTGCCTGGTACACGCGCGTAGCGCGCGGACGTCGGACAGGTGCGGATATCACGGGGTGCTCCTCGTCGATGCGGAACCGGCCGAACCGGCGGAAGTGGCTGACGGCTGGTCAGCGGCTGTGCGCGCCGTGAAACGGCGCGCGTCACGGCGGGACGCCTTGACCCGGCGGTGTTCCTGACGGCGGGTCAACCGGCCCGGTCCACGGCCGCCGATGACACGGGCGACGACGAACAGGACGAGCACCAGCACCAGAAGCACCGCGGCGGTGCCGAAGCCGCGGGCGATGTAGGTGGGTTCGGGGGACTTGACGAGTTCGAAGGCCGCCAGCGGCAGCGACACCATCGGCCCCTCAAGGGGGTTGGTGTTGAGCTCCGCGGTGAAGCCGGCGGTCAGCAGGACCGGCGAGGTCTCGCCCACCCCGCGTGCCGTGCCCAGGATGACCGCGGTGGTCAGCCCGGACCGGGAGGTGGGGAGCACCACGTGCCACACCGTCCGCCACCGCGAGGTGCCGAGCGCGTACGACGCCTCGCGCAGGGTGCCGGGGACCAGCCGGATCACCACGTCCGACGCGCGGATGATGATCGGCAGCATCATCACGGAGATCGCGAGCGCGGCGGCGAGGCCGGAGCTGTCGAAGCCCAGCGCCAGTATGAAGGTCGCGTAGATGAACAGGCCGGCCACGATGGACGGCAGCGCGGTCATCGCCTCGACGATGGTGCGGACGAACCGGCTGAAGGCGCCCGGGACCTCGTTGAGGAAGACCGCGCACACCAGCCCGGTCGGAATGCAGATCGCCAGGGCGATGCCGATCTGCCAGAGCGTGCCGACGATCGCGTGCAGGATGCCGCCGACGCCGAGCGGTTCGAGCGGACCCGCGTCGGCCATCGACTCGGTGTAGAAGTTCAGGTGCGGCAGCGCCTCGCGGCCCTCGTAGAGCGTGTAGACGACGACGAAGGCGAGCACGGCCAGCATCACGATGCCGAGGCTCTGGATGACGGCGGCGGCCACCCGGTCGCGCACCGCGGGACCGTCCTCGTCGAAGGAGACCAGCAGCGCGTACAGGCCGATGAAGAGCACGTAGGCGATGACGACGAAGCCCAGTGCTCCGTTGAAGGGCAGCATCCGGTCGAACGTCAGCCAGGTGACGGCGAGGGACGCGGCGCCGGCGCCCAGCATGGCGTACACGTCGGTGGCGCGCAGCGTGGCCAGGTTGCGGCGGGACTCCCCGGGCGCCGCGGCTCCCCCGGTCCGGCGCCCGGGCAGGCTGGTGCCGCCGGGCACCGGCGATTCCGCCGGACCCGCGGGGCGCGGCTGCTCCCGTGGTTCCCGGTCGCCGGGCGGGCTCTGTGCGGTGGTGACGGTCATCGGGGCTCGGTCTCCTCAGGAGTCGCTCGTCGCGCCGGAACGGCTGCGGGCGACGATCGACGATGCGGCGAAGTTGACGACGAGGGTCATCAGGAAGAGCGCGAGGCCGGCGGCCATCAGCGCCGACATGCCGAGGTCGCTCGCCTCGCCGTAGCGCAGGGCGATCAGCGAGGAGACCGAGCTCGTGCCGTTCTGGAGGATGTGCGGCTGGATCACGAAGATCGGCGAGATGATCAGGTAGACCGCGATGGTCTCGCCGAGTGCCCGGCCCAGGCCCAGCATGGTGCCGCCGATCATGCCGCCCTTGCCGAAGGGCAGGACGACGCTGCGGATCATGCCCCAGCGGTTCGCGCCGAGCGCGTACGCCCCTTCCCGCTCGCCGACCGGGGCCTGCGAGAACACCTCCCGCATCACCGAGCAGATGATCGGCGCGACCATCAGGGACACGACCATGCCCGCGATGAAGGTGGAGGAGGTGTAGACCGTCGCGGTGGCGAGCGGGTCGTCCGGTTCGGCGCCGTCGACCGCGAACAGCGGTATCCATCCGAAGTACGTCGAGATCCAGCGCGAGAGCGTGACGACGTGGCCCTGGAAGAAGAACAGCCCCCACAGGCCGTAGACCACCGACGGCACGGCGGCCATCAGGTCGACGACGCTGATGAGGGTCTGGCGCAGCCGCGGCGGCGCGTACTCGGAGATGTAGAGCGCCGTGCCCAGTGCCAGCGGCACCGCGAACACGATGGCGACCATGGCGATGAGGATCGTGCCGACGAGTACCGCCGCGATGCCGAAGTTGTGGGCGTCGGGCTCCCAGGCCTCGGTGGTGACGAAGTCCCACCTCGCGTCCGTCAGCGCCTGCCAGGCCCGGTACGTCAGAAAACCGCCGACGAGCAGCATGATCGCGAGCACCAGACCGCCGCCGCCGCGCAGGACTCCCCTGAACACGCGGTCGGGCACGCCCTGATCGGCGTGCAGGCGTCTCGGGGGGTCGTCCGCCGATGCCACAGGTCTCTCATATGTTCGCGTCGTCACATGGGTCGACGCTCCTGAGGCGTAGTGGACACCCGCGCACGCGAACATGAACGAGACGACCCCGAGAGGCAACATCCGGGATTGACGTGAACGCGGCGACAAGAAAACACGAATGGGGCCGGGACCCACCGCGATACGGCGGGCCTCCAGCCCCAGGGACGAACTCTCGCGCGAACCCCCGAGCCGCCGGTACGGCGCACTCAGCAGACGTCCGCCCTCACTCCACCTCCGCACTCACCCCTTGCCCGATGCCCGTTCTCACTCGACGTCGTCCCACGGGATCAGCCCGCCGGACCCGAGATCACTCAGAAGCGCCCGGAACCGTTCGTAGGCGGCCTGACATGTCGAGTGCCGTTCATAGGCACGAGAGGACACGGCGACGGCGCCACCGCTGCGATCCCTCAGTCCCCAGACCCAGCCATTGCCTTCTGACGTGTGGTGCACGCCGCCGGGTAATTCCGCTACGTCGGCGCACAGTTGCTCGAACGCGGTACGGCACTCGCCGTAGCTCCGGTACGTCATCGCCGCGACGGCGATCACCCTCCCGTTCGTGGCGGTAAGTCGCCACAGGTAGCTGCCGTCTGCCCCGATGTCTATCTGACAGCGCGTGCCGGGTACGGCCGCGCCCCCCTGTCTTGCTGCCATCCATCCCCACCCCTGTGTTCCCGCCATCAGGAAGTGCGCGCGGGCCGACGATGGTTCATCGTTCACGCGGCACACGCAGAGTAGTGATGCGGGAGTGAAACACGATTGCCATAATTGGGGGCCCTCGGCATGCTTCACGCGAAAGTTGCCCCTCGTTCACGCAGTCGGCCGACAGGCAACGTGCGTCGACCGTGCGGGTCGACCGGCCACACTCTCAACTCGCTTGCCAGCGAGGCCTCTTGGGCCTGACAGGCCGGGGCTCCGGTACGCGTAGGTGGTCGCCAGGTCCGCTGAAATTCGAGTCGAATTTCCCCTGCGGTTTTCCATTGAATCGGCGAAACAGATATTCGGCCGCACTTCCTTTGCCGGGAAATCGGAGGCCCCGATCACTTTCGCGCGAAAAACGTTCCTAAATCTCCACCGGATGAGTACGCTGCACACCAATTCGGGTCTGCCGACAGGGAATCGGCAGGCCATGGCATTCAACTTGGGGAATTCGAATGCGCTTTTACTCTGCTGCCGCCGCCGCGTGCGGCGTCGTGGCTCTGTCCGCCCTCACCGTCCCGGCCGCGTACGCGGACGAGCAGTTCGGCGACACCGACATCACCAGCGTGGTCGTCAACGACGGCAACTCCGTCGTGGTCGGCACCGCCGCGAGAACGGTCACCGTGAAGGTCACCGCGACCGACCCGTCCGGCCTCGAACAGATCAACGCCACCCTGTTCCACGGCGCGTACGGCGCTCAGGACGCCACCGTGCCCTCGGCAGCCGCCTGCGGGCCGACGACCGCCACCACCAGCACCTGCACCCTTACCTTCACCCTCACCCCGGGCACCACACCCGCCGACGACTCACTGGCCGGCCCCTGGAGCGTCAGCGCCTACGCCGTGGCCGTCGACAGCGACGCCGAATTCCTGGACGACGCGGCGACCTTCGCCGTGTTGCGCGACACCAGGCTCACCGCCGCCGACGCCACCCCCGAGCCGGTGAAATGGGGCAAGATCCTCACCCTCAAGGGCGCCGTGCAGAACGCGGCCTGGGCGACCGGCAGTTACGCCACCGCCGATGCCGGCCGGCCCGTGGCGCTCCAGTTCCGCAAGAAGGGCTGCGACGAGTTCACCACCGTCAAGACCGTCACCACGGCCGCCGACGGCACCCTCTCCACCACCGTCCGCGCCTACAACGACGGCGACTACCGCTGGTCCTACGGCGGCACCTCCACCACCGCACCGGCCCTCTCCACAGCCGACTACGTCGACGTGAGGTGACCATTCCTCACAACTGAGGGGCCGTGGCTCCCGCCGGACAGTAGGCGATGGTCCGGTTCTCGCCGGGGCCGGTAAACCACCACACAGCCCGGTCGATGCCCACCGGCGGGAGGGGCCGGGGGCCGGTACATCACATGCCCGTCGCGTACGCCCGCGTCACCGGACCCGTCCCCACTCAACCGGCGTCTGATCCGGCGGCGACGGGCGGATGTACCGGCCCCCGGGGGGGGGGCGCCCCCCCCCCCCCCCCCCCCCCCCCCCCCCCCCCCCCCCCCCCCCCCCCCCCCCCCCCCCCCCCCCCCCCCCCCCCCCCCCCCCCCCCCCCCCCC
>NZ_JBITHE010000019.1:131869-170076 GCF_044457665.1 Streptomyces sp. NPDC050535 | reverse complement strand
TGTTGTGGGTGCGGGCACCGGGCCTGGACAATTTGGTTTAGGGTTGCGGGCGTTCTGGGGTAGCGCCCGCGAGCCGCCCCGGGGGGTGGGGGGCCGGGGGGTGGGGGGGGGGGGCCCCCCCCACACCGCCTCCGGGCCCGGGCGTGTTCTCCCGGATGCTGCGTGAGATCAGCGGATGCCATTGCGCGATGTCGCCAAACACCATGACCCGGCCCCAAACGACTGAGGCCGGGCATGTGACATCTCCCTTAACGGACACCTTCATACGGTTATCCAATCTTCCCACCGACTCTTATCTGTTTTGCGGTTGGGGGCTCTATCCGAGTACAACAGATCGAGATTCAACGCCGAACAGATCGAGAATTCAACACGTGACCATCCGACGTCCGGACCAGCCCGAGCCGGCGCCCGTGGACGGCCTTGCCTCCTTCGCATCGACCGCGGTCGATGTCACCGCCTCCCCCGAGGACGGCCCCCACCTCCTGCACCGCGCGGCCCGCCGCCTGTGCGACGCCGCCAGCGGGAGCGTTTCCCTCGGCCAGGCCGCAGGTGAGCTGACCGCACAGCTTGAACCCGGCCTGCACGCTCGCATGTTCCTCTCCACCGAGATGCGCCATGACCAAGCCAAAACGTCCCTGCTGCATCTGAACCTGCGACTGTCCACCACCACGGGCACGCTATCGACCGCATCCCTGGGGCGGTGGGCGGAGATCTGGCACCGCCAGCCCTTCACCGCACAGGAAACGCAGCGGGTGGCGGGAGAGCTGCCCCTGATGAGTGCCACCGTTGAGCGGCTGCGCGAGGGCAAGCCGCTCACGGGATTCGCGCTGGTGGTGACCGGGCACTTCCTCACCGACCTGGTCCACCTCGTCGGCTGCCTCGCAGAACTGGGCGCTCCGCTGGAGGCCATGACGGTCCTGCGCAAGGACTACGCCTACCAGTGGAGACACCGCGTCCACGGCCACCTCGCCGACCTGGGCGTAAGCGTCCGCGACGCGGCGGATCCCGAAGCGGTCTCCCGGCACACGGCCCGGTCCCGCCAACTGGGCTTGCGCTGCCTGGCGCTGGACGACGGCGGATACGTGGTACCCGCGCTGCTGGACCAGTCCCGTGCCGGCCGCGGGCCGGACGGCGCGGCCAGCCTCTGGGCGGGGGTGGTCGAGCAGACCATGTCCGGGATCTACAAGCTCCAGGGCCGCGAACAGGATCTGCCGTTCCCGGTGTTCTCCGTTGCCCAGTCCCGGCTGAAAGGGCGCATCGAGTCGTACTGGATCGCCGAGAAGGCCGTCACGACAGCCCTGGAGCTGCTGCCCGCGGTGAAGATCGAGGGCCAGCCCGCCCTGGTCATCGGCTACGGCCAGGTAGGCGCCCAGATCGCGGCTCTTCTGACGCAGCGGCGCATGCGGGTCGCGGTCCACGACGCCGACATCCTGAACCTCATCGACGCCCACGAGAGCGGCTACACCACCGCACGCGAACTGAGCGTGCTCCTCACCGGGCACGCACCCCTCATCATTTTCGGAGCCACCGGCCGCACCAGCATGTCCACCCGCGAGTTCCAGGCCCTCGAGCGGCCCGTCTACCTCGCCAGTGTCAGCAGCCGCGACATCGAGTTCGACCTACCCGCCCTCACATCCCTGGATGCCTCGGCCGAGGCCACGCCCGACCACTTCCGGCGCACCCACCGTCTACCGGGCGGTGTGGACGTCACGGTCCTGGCAGGGGGCCGGCCAGTGAACTTCCACGAGACCGACAGCATCAGCAACCTCCACTCCGACCTCGTGTACGCGGGCATGCTCACCGGAGCCTGCGCCGTCGCCGCCAAGCCCGCCTCCGCAGGGCTGGACCCCGCCTGGGCCGACACCGTCCTGGAGGAATCCGGACTTCTCCAGGACTACTACGAGCGCTACGGCCCGCCCGCCACCCCCAAGACCACAGTCCCGACCGGAAGCTGTCACCGATGACCGCCCGTCCCGAGACCGCCCACGTCCTCAACCTCCAACCACACCCCGAAGGCGGCTGGTACCGCAGGATCTACACCTCCTCCGTCACCGTCCCGCATCCGACCGGCACCGGGCACCGGCCGTCGGCCACCCTCATCCACTACCTGCTGGCACCGGAAGACCGCTCCCAGTGGCACACGGTGGCCAGCGACGAGATCTGGCTCTGGCGCGCCGGCGGCCCCCTGGTTCTGTACGTCAGCCCGCCCGGGCCAGCGCCGACCACGGTCACCGAGTACCGCCTGGGACCGCACCGCTCCCCTGGCACCGAGCTAGAGGTGTGTGTGCCGGCCGGCTACTGGCAAAGCGCCCACACTGCCGGCGACAGCGAGGTCCTGGTGAGCTGCCTGGTGACACCCGGATTCGACTTCTCCGACTTCATCCTCCTCACACCAGCACCAAACTCTGGGGACGGAAGGGGAGGGGGGCCGCTCGCGGGCAAGCGGCGGTGAAACGGTCGTGGTCGGTGATGGACAGGACGAGCCCAGTACCTTCTGGTGAGTCCTCGTACGGGCCGTAGCAGGCCACATCGCCGAGACAGTCGTTGAGCGCGTCGAGGTTGTGGCCGTAGTAGTCGGGGAACTGCAGCGCGGCGGCAACGTCCCTGTGCATGTCCTGCTCGGAGGCCCATTCGCCCGCGGCGAGGCGGACGACGCGGAAGCCGCGCTCCTCGAGCCGCAGTTCGGCTTCCGCGAGGAGCCGTCGGTGCCAGAAAAGGGTGACGAAGGTGTTGTTCATGTACTCGATGCCGGGAAAGCGGGCCGAGGCAGCGCCAGGTGCCGAGTTCTGGGCGGATTCACTCCGGTACGCGTCCAGGAGGCGGAAGAACTCCTCGACCGGCGTCGAGCCTGCGGGAGTGTTGCGTTCGATCTCGGCTGCCCAGGTGAGGGAGCCAGCGATGCCGTGTTGCTCTTGGAGCCAGCGGTTGAAGTCGTCCTCGGGCCAGAAGGCGAAAGGTTCCTCGATGCCGTGCACACCGAGCGCTGCCCGGTAGCCGGTGAGCAAGGACTGCAGGTGCAGGAGCGATCCGCCGGGGACCCACATGCCGGGCCGGAGCCGGATCTGATCCAGGAAGGGGGCACATGATGCCCCTGACCTGCGGCGACGCCAAATAGCTAGATCTTGGGCCTGAACATGGTGCGCAGCATGAGCCATCGCTCCTGTGGGTGCGGAGGTCGCGTCCCGGCTAGGGGTACGCGCCGACGCCCGCCAGGGTACGGCGGGCGCGATGGCCCGTGCGTGCTACGCCGCTGTGTCCTTGGAGGGAGCGATCTCCGTCACGCCGCGTCCACCGTGACGGTCTCCGTGCCACTGTCCGCCGCCGCGATCTCCGTCTCCTCCTGGGTGTTCTTGAACTGCGTCCGGTACAGCTCGGCATACCGTCCGCCCACCGCAAGCAGTTCCCCGTGCGTGCCCCGTTCCACGATCTGTCCGGCCTCGACGACGAGGATCAGGTCGGCGGCCCGCACGGTGGACAGCCGGTGCGCGATCACCACCGCGGTCCGTCCGGCCAGGGCCTCTGTCAGCGCCTCCTGGACGGCCGCCTCGGAGGTGTTGTCGAGATGGGCGGTGGCCTCGTCGAGGATGACGACGCGCTGACGGGCCAGGAGCAGCCGGGCGATGGTCATGCGCTGGCGTTCGCCACCGGAGAGCCGGTAGCCGCGTTCGCCGACCACGGTGTCGAGGCCGTCGGGCAGGGAACGTACGAGGTCTTCGAGGCGGGCCCGGCGCAGTACGTCCCACAGCTCGTCCTCGGTCGCCGACGGGCGGGCCAGCAGCAGGTTCGCCCGCACCGACTCGTGGAACAGGTGCCCGTCCTGGGTGACCATGCCGAGGGTGTCGCGCATCGACTCCGCGCTCAGGTCGCGTACGTCGACGCCGCCGATGCGGATGACGCCCTCGTCGGTGTCGTACAGCCGAGGCAGCAGTTGCGCGATGGTCGACTTCCCGGCGCCGGACGAGCCGACGAGCGCGACGGTCTGACCGGGTTCGGCACGGAAGGAGACTCCGTGCAGGACTTCGGCGCCGCCGCGGGTGTCGAGGGACGCGACCTCCTCCAGGGAGGCGAGGGAGACCTTGTCGGCGGACGGGTAGCCGAAGCGGACGCCGTCGAACTCCACGCCCGCGGGGCCCTCCGGCACCTTCCGCGCGTCCGGCTTCTCCTCGATGAGCGGCTTGAGGTCGAGCACCTCGAAGACGCGCTCGAAGCTCACCAGGGCGCTCATTACCTCGACGCGCGCCCCCGCGAGCGAGGTGAGCGGGGCGTAGAGGCGGGTCAGCAGCAGTGCCAGGGAGACGACGGCGCCCGGCTCAAGGCTGCCGCGCAGCGCGTACCAGCCGCCGAGGCCGTAGACGAGCGCGAGGGCGAGCGCGGACACGAGGGTCAGTGCCGTGATGAACGCCGACTGCGCCATCGCCGTACGGACGCCGATGTCCCGCACCCGCCGGGCGCGCTCCGCGAACTCGGCGGACTCGTCCGCGGGGCGTCCGAAGAGCTTGATGAGCGTGGCGCCGGGGGCGGAGAACCGCTCGGTCATCCGGGTGCCCATGGACGCGTTGAGGTTCGCGGCCTCCCGCGTCAGGCGGGCCATCCGGGTGCCCATCCGCCGGGCCGGCACCACGAACACGGGCAGCAGGGCGAGGGCGAGCAGCGTGATCTGCCAGGACAGGGTGAGCATCACGACGAGTGTGAGGACCAGCGTCACGACGTTGCTGACCACGCCCGACAGGGTGTTGCTGAAGGCGCGCTGGGCGCCGATGACGTCGTTGTTGAGGCGGCTGACGAGGGCGCCCGTGCGGGTGCGGGTGAAGAACGCGACCGGCATGCGCTGCACATGGTCGAACACCGCGGTCCGCAGATCGAGGATCAGTCCCTCGCCGAGCGTCGACGAGAGCCAGCGGCCGAGGAGCCCCAACGCCGCCTCGGCCAACGCCAGGACGGCGATCAGCAGGGCGAGGCGGATGACGGTGCCCTCGTCGCCGCCGGACACGATCACGTCCACGACGCGGCCCGCGAGCACCGGCGTCGCGACGGCGAACAGCGCGGTCGCGACGCTGAGCACCACGAACTGGCCGATGCGGCGGCGGTGCGGCCGGGCGAAGGCGGCGATACGGCGCAGGGTCGCCCGGGCGAAGGGGCGGCGTTCGGACTGCGCGTTCATGACACTGTGCAGCTGTGTCCAGGCTGTGGTCTCCATGCTCATGAGAGAGACGCTAGGACCTCAAGCAATATTGAGGTCAACCGTTTGACGGTTTCTCCTTAGACGCGCCCGCGCTTCGCTCGCCACACACGACTCGCCACCCCAGCTCGCGCGCCCTCGCCCCACCCCGCACTTCCGCCGCCTCGCCCGATATGATACCCGCCGTCTCCCGCACCTTGCCCAGCACGTCAGCCGCCGTCTCCGCGCCCGCAACCCCACGTTGGTGCGAAGTGGAAAAGCTCTGCCAATGTGACAGCCGTACGACTCCCCCAGGGGTTCCCCAGTCGCACCGCCTTCCGGTCGGCTCTCCGCTCGTCCGTCCGGCCGGTCCTCTGCCTACTCCCGCTCGCTCTCGTGATCGTGGTCGCCGTGCGGCACTGGTCCGTGCTCACCGAGGGCTTCCACCACCTGGCAACAGCCCAGTGGCCCTGGCTCGTGGCCGCTGCCGCCGCGACCTGCGGGACCTGGGTCGCGGCCGCCGTGACACGCCAGGGCGCGGTCATGGAGCGGCTGCCCGTACGCCGGCTCCTCGCCACGCAGGTCGCGGCGGGCGCCGCCAACCACCTCTTCCCGACCGGCCTGGGCGCGAGCGCGGTCAATCTGCGGTTCATGACGGTGTGCGGGGTGCCGCTGGCCCGTTCGTCGGCCGCGCTCGCGCTGTACCTGCTCGCGGAGTCGATAGCCCGGGTGAGCCTGCTGGCGGGCCTGCTGATCGCCTTCCCGGGCGCGCTGCGGCTCGGCGGTCTTCTTCCTGACGGGGCGACCGGGCCCCTGCTGCTCGGCGGCGCCGCGGTGCTGTGCGTCGCGGTGGCGGCGCTCCTGCTGGTACGGCGGGTGCGTACGGCCGTATTCGGCTTCCTGCGCTCCGCGCTCGGCGAGGCACGTTCGGTGCACACCCGGCCGGTTCGCGCGCTGGCCCTGTGGGGCGGTTCCCTCGCCTTCCCCGCGCTCCAGGCGGCCGGACTGGTCGCGGTGGGAATGGCGTTGGGGCTGCCGGTGCCGCCCGCGTACATCGTGGTCGCCTATCTCGCGGCGACGGTCGCGGTCGCGCTGGTGCCCACACCGGGCGGCATCGGCTCGGTGGAGGCCGCGCTGATCATCGCGCTGGTCGCGGCGGGGGGCCCGGTGGCCGTGGCGACGGCGGTGGTGCTGGCGTACCGGATCATCACGGTGTGGGTGCCGTTGCTGCCCGGGGCGCTGACGCTGGGGGCGCTGGTCCGGCTGAAGGTGATCTGAGCCGGACCCCGGTCGGTCACCGAGGGGCGGTGTCGGTCCCGGACCGGCAACACCCGTACCAGGTCACGGACATGGGCGCCGATGCGGCAGGATGAGCGGTCGCCCCGGATGACGGACGTCGGTCCGGGGATGATCGTGCGTTCCCGAATTCGAGCAGGTGGCAAGTGACGACATTTCACAGCGGGCCCGCGGGCCTTCCCTCCGGTCACCGGGGAGGAGACCGATGAACCGCTCCGTCACCCTGGACGACTGGATGATCGCCGCGATAGCCGTGGTCGCGGGCATCCTGACCGCGTTCCTCTCGCGCATGCTGCTGCGCTGGCTCGGCAAGCACGCGCTGCGCACCAACTGGAGCGGCGACGACCTGGTCGTCGCCGCGCTGCGAACTCTCGTCCCCTGGGGGGCGATCGCGGGCGGGATCGCGTCGGCGGCCGCGGTACTTCCGCTGACCCCGTCGGTCGGGCACAACGTGAACCGGACCCTGACGGTGCTGCTCATCCTGGTCGCGACCGTCGCCGCGGCCCGGTTCATCGCCGGTCTGGTCAGGTCGCTGGCCCAGTCCCGCTCGGGCGTCGCCGGGTCGGCCACCATCTTCGTCAACATCACCCGGGTCGTGGTGCTGGCGATGGGCTTCCTCGTCATGCTCCAGACGCTGGGCATCTCGATAGCGCCGCTGCTCACCGCCCTGGGCGTGGGCGGTCTGGCGGTCGCGCTGGCACTCCAGGACACCCTCGCCAACCTCTTCGCGGGTGTGCACATCCTCGCCTCGAAGACGATCCAGCCCGGCGACTACATCCTCCTCAGCAGCGGCGAGGAGGGGTACGTGGTCGACATCAACTGGCGCAACACCACGGTCCGCCAGCTCTCCAACAACCTGGTGATCATTCCCAACGCCGAGCTCGCGAGCACCAACATGACCAACTTCAACCGCCCCGAGCAGCAGATGACGCTCCTGGTCCAGGTGGGCGTCGGCTACGACAGCGACCTCGACCACGTCGAGCGCGTGACCACCGACATCGTCACCGAGGTGATGACGGAGATCACCGGCGCCGTCCCCGACCACGAGCCCGCGGTCCGCTTCCACACCTTCGGCGACTCCCGCATCAGTTTCACGGTGATCCTCGGCGTCGGTGAGTTCAGCGACCAGTACCGGATCAAGCACGAGTTCATCAAACGCCTGCACAAGCGGTACCGGGAGGAAGGCATCAGGATCCCGGCGCCGACCCGGACCGTCGCGCTGCAGCAGGGCGGTGCGGCCCTTTCCGAGGAGGCCATCCAGGCGGCCGTCTTCCCGGAGATCACCGTGTCCGGTATCCCGCAGCAGCGGGAGGAGAGCACCCCGGCGGCGAAGCCTCCGCACACTTCCCGGGGCTGAACCGGGCGAACCGCCCACCCGGGCGGTGGCCGGTGAACGCGGGGCCCTGTCGAGAGGGGGCCGCCCAGGAGATATCTTGATGTCGAGCAATGTTGCAGACGTGGAGCGGAGCACCCGGTGACTGACTCGACCATCATCTATACGCACACTGACGAGGCCCCGGCCCTGGCGACGTATTCGTTCCTGCCGGTGGTCCAGGCGTACGCCTCGCAGGCGGGTGTCACTGTGGAGACCCGTGACATCTCGCTGGCCGGGCGCATCATCGCCCTCTTCCCGGAGTTCCTGGAGGAGGGTCAGCGCATCCCGGACGCGCTCGCGGAGCTCGGTGAGCTGGCGAAGACGCCCGGGGCGAACATCATCAAGCTGCCGAACGTTTCGGCCTCGGTTCCCCAGCTGAAGGCCGCGGTCGTCGAGCTGCAGGGACAGGGCTACGCGCTTCCGGACTACCCGGAGGACCCGAAGTCGGACGAGGAGCGCGACATCCGCGCCCGTTACGACAAGGTCAAGGGCAGCGCCGTGAACCCGGTGCTGCGCGAGGGCAACTCCGACCGCCGTGCCCCCGCGTCGGTCAAGAACTACGCGAAGACCCACCCGCACCGCATGGGCAAGTGGACGTCGGATTCGAAGACGAACGTCGCGACCATGGGCGTGGACGACTTCCGCTCCACCGAGAAGTCCGCGGTGATCTCCGCGCTGGGCTCGCTCCGAATCGAGCTGGCCGGTGACGACGGCTCCACCACGGTGCTGCGCGAGTCCGTACCCGTCCTCGCGGACGAGGTCGTGGACGCGTCCGTGCTGCACGTCGCGCCGCTGCGTGCGTTCCTCACCGCTCAGATCGCCCGAGCCAAGGCCGAGGGCGTGCTGTTCTCGGTGCACCTCAAGGCCACGATGATGAAGGTCTCCGACCCGATCATCTTCGGCCACGTCGTGCGCGCCTTCTTCCCGAAGACCTTCGCCCGGTACGGCGAGACGTTCGCCGCCGCCGGCCTGACCCCGAACGACGGTCTCGGCGGCATCTTCAAGGGAGTGGAATCCCTGCCGGAGGCCGCCGAGATCAAGGCGTCCTTCGACGCCGAGCTCGCCGACGGCCCGGAGCTGGCGATGGTCGACTCCGACAAGGGCATCACCAACCTGCACGTGCCGTCCGACGTGATCGTCGACGCGTCCATGCCGGCGATGATCCGCACCTCCGGTCACATGTGGGGCCCCGACGGCCAGGAGCAGGACACCCTCGCGGTCCTTCCGGACAGCAGCTACTCCGGCGTCTACCAGGTCGTCCTCGACGACTGCCGCGCCAACGGCGCCTTCGACCCGGCGACCATGGGCACGGTCCCGAACGTCGGCCTGATGGCGCAGAAGGCCGAGGAGTACGGCAGCCACGACAAGACCTTCGAGATCGCGACCACCGGCACGGTCCGCCTCGTCGACGAGGCCGGGAACGTCGTCCTGGAGCAGGCCGTCTCGGCCGGCGACATCTTCCGCGCCTGCCAGACCAAGGACGCGCCGATCAAGGACTGGGTGAAGCTGGCCGTCACCCGCGCCCGCGCCACCGGCGACCCGACGGTGTTCTGGCTGGACGAGACCCGCGCGCACGACGCCGTGCTCATCGAGAAGGTCGAGCGGTACCTTCCGGAGCACGACACCGAGGGCCTGGACATCCGGATCCTGTCCCCCGTCGAGGCGACGAAGCTCTCCGTGGAGCGCATCCGGCGCGGCGAGAACACGATCTCCGTCACCGGCAACGTTCTGCGTGACTACCTGACCGACCTGTTCCCGATCCTGGAGCTGGGCACCAGCGCCAAGATGCTCTCGATCGTCCCGCTGATGGCGGGCGGCGGCCTCTTCGAGACGGGCGCCGGCGGCTCCGCGCCGAAGCATGTGCAGCAGCTGGTCAAGGAGAACTACCTGCGCTGGGACAGCCTGGGCGAGTTCCTCGCGCTGGCGTCCAGCTTCGAGCACCTCGCGACGACCACGGGCAACGCGCGCGCCCAGGTCCTCGCCGACACCCTCGACCGTGCGACGGCGACGTTCCTGAACGAGGACAAGTCGCCGACCCGCCGCGTCGGCGGCATCGACAACCGCGGCAGCCACTTCTTCCTGTCCCTGTACTGGGCGCAGGAGCTGGCCCGGCAGACCGACGACGCGGATCTCGCCAAGGTCTTCGGCCCGGTCGCCGAGACGCTCACCGCGCAGGAGCGGACGATCGTCGACGAGCTGAACGCGGTCCAGGGCTCCCCCGCCGACATCGGCGGCTACTACCAGCCCGACCCCGCCAAGGCCGCCAGGATCATGCGCCCGTCGGCCACCTGGAACGACACGCTGGCGACCCTCGTCTGACGCACGGTCCGCGGCCCTTCGTCCGCAACGCAACCGCCCCGGCCGGAGTTTCCGGCCGGGGCGGTTGCGTTGCGGGAACACGCGGAACACGGGGGCGGCCCGGAGCGGGAGAGGGGTGCCCCCGTGCCACCACCTATCGGAGCTGTCTCGACAGGCTCGCGAAGCTCGAGGCCCCGGTCGACGTACGGGCGGGGCGGCGATATGTGGACCACGGCGACATCCTCACCGGCGCCGGGATGTCGGCCGGGACCGACATGGCGCCGCACCTGGTGGCGCGCTACGGCGGAGCCGAGTCACACGAGCTGACCCGTGCCCGGGATGCGCTACGAGGCCCGGAAGTCCCTTGCGGGCTCCGGTGCCTGACACGGGGTCACCGCCGGATCATCAGCGGTCGGCGGTCTCGGCGGGCCGGGTGCCGTCCGCCGTGGCTTCTCTCCGCGCTGCGGCTTCCCGCTCCACCGCGACTTCTCCGCTAACCGCGGCTTCTCCGTTCGCCAGCGGCTGGGCCGCGTACGTGATGCGGATGACGCCGTCGGCGTGCCGCTCCGTGCTCGCGCGGACGCCGAAGACCTCGCCGAGGATCCTCGGTGTCAGCACCTCCAGAACTGGTCCCGCCGCGACCACGGCCCCTTCGTGCAGGACGACCAGGTGGTCGCAGAGCCGGGCGGCCAGGTCTAGTTCGTGCAGGACCGCGAGCGTGGTGACACCGGTGGCGCGGATGAGGTCCAGCAGCTCGAACCGGGCGCGTATGTCGAGGTGGTTGGTGAGTTCGTCGAGTACCAGGAGCTGGGGGTCTTGGGCCAACGCACGGGCCAGCAGGACGCGTTGGCGTTCCCCTCCGGACAGCGACGCGTAGTCCCGGTCGGCGAAGGGCCGTACACCGCAGCGGTCGACGGCGTCGGCCACGGCCCGGTGGTCCTCGGCGCCGTCACGCCCCAACAGGCCGTGGTGGGGGGCGCGGCCGAGGGCGACGATCTCGGTGACGGTCAGGCCGGAGGTGTTGCCGCCGTCGTCCTGGAGGACGGCGGCGGTGCGGCGGGCCGCGGCGCGGGCGGACAGGGCCCATACGTCGTCGCCGCCGACGCTGACCACACCGTCCGACGGGCGCAGCGAGCGGTAGACGGCGCGCAGCAGGGTCGACTTGCCGCTGCCGTTGGGCCCGACGAGACCGACGATGTCGCCCTTGCGGGCCTGAAGGCTCGCGTCGTTGAGGATCGGGGTGCGGTCCAGGGTGATGCGGAGCCGGTCGACGGTGAGTTTCATGGGTTCAGTCCAGGCCCTTGTTGTGGCGCAGCAGCCACAGGAAGAAGGGGGCGCCGATCAGGGCGGTCAGGATGCCCAGGGGGAGTTCGTTGGGGCGGGTGAGAGTGCGGGAGAGCAGGTCGACGAGGACCAGGTAGACCGCCCCGAACAGGGCGGTCAGGGGCAGTAGTCGGCGGTGGTCGGCGCCGGTGGTCAGGCGTACCAGGTGCGGGATCATCAGGCCGACGAAGCCGATGCTCCCGGCGACGGCGATGACGGTTCCCGTCAGCAGCGCGCTGAGCACCAGGAGCACGGCGCGCAGCCGGTTGACGTCGACGCCGAGCGAGGTGGCGGACTCGTCTCCGGCCAGCAGGACGTTGAGCCGCCGGCCGAAGAGGGCCAGGAGCGTGGTGGTGACGAGCACGACCACGGTGACCGTGGGGAGTTGGTCCCACTGGGCGCCGGCCACGCTGCCCAGCATCCAGAACATGACCGTCCGCAGTTCGGTCGGTGTCGCCTGGAGCTGGACGAAGCTGGTCGCCGAGAGGAAGACGTAGCCGACGGCTACCCCCGCCAGCACCAGCCGGGTGGGGGCCAGCCGTCCCCGCCGCTGCCCCAGCGCGAACACCAGCGCACCCGCGGCCACCGCACCGATGAAGGCCGCCGCCGACACCCCGAGTCCGGCGAGCGCGGCGCCGCCGCCCAGGGTGATGACCAGGACCGCTCCGAGCGTGGCGCCGTAGGAGAAGCCCAGCACGATGGGGTCGGCGAGCGGGTTGGACACCACGGTCTGGAGCACCGCGCCCGACACGGCGAGGCCCGCCCCGACCAGGGCGGCCAGCACCACCCGGGGGGTCCGGAAGTTCCAGACGATCTGGTCGAGCGCGGGATCGGTGGGCGCCGGCCCCGCACCGGTGACGTGGTGCAGAACGATCCCCCACACCTCCCCGAGCGGGACGTTGACCGCGCCGATGCTGATCGCCACGATCATGGTGACGGCCAGCGCGACGGGCAGCAGGGTGAACGCGAGCGCGACCCGCAGCCGGCCCGGTCCACCGACCCGCAGCCGGCCCGGTCCGCCGACTCTCAGCCGGTCCGGTCCGCTCAGAAGGCGTCCGGGTGCAGCATCTTGGCGATCTTCTCCACGGCCAGGTCGTTGCTCGGGCCGATGTACATCGAGTCCGACAGCGTCACGTACGTGTTGTTCTTGGCGGCCGGCCACTGGGGGAACTCCTTGAGCAGCTTCTTGGCGTAGGCCGCCGGGTTCGGGTCGTTGTAGGCGACGACGACCAGCGCGTCGACGTCGGTGGCGGCCACCGTCTCCTTGCTCAGGTCGGCGAAGGAGGTCTTGGAGGCGTTCTCGAAGGCGTTGGAGCCGCCGGCCTTGGCGAGGATGTCGTTGTAGATGCCCTTGGCGACGACCGAGCTGAAGTCGTTGCCGCCCATGGACATGTTGGAGAAGAGCACCATGACCTTCGGCGCCTTCTCGCCCTCGACCTTGGCCGATACCGCCGCGATGTCCTTCTCGGAGGCGGCGATCAACTTCTCGGCCTGGTCACCGACGTTGAAGATCCTGCCCATGTCGCGCAGCAGCGTGTAGCTGTCGGCGATGGTCATCTTCGAGTTGTCCTGCCCGCAGCCCTCTGGGGAGATGTAGCTGTTGGCGCCGACGTGTTTCAGCTGGTCCCGGGTGGCGAAGCCGTTCTTCTCGTCGAAGCCGTACGAGGTGGTGGACAGGACGAGATCGGGGCGCAGGCCGAGCATGGCCTCGCGTGGGATGTCGAAGGCGTCGTTGGGTTCGACGTCGCCGGTTGGCAGGGCCTTGATGGCGGCGGCCCGTCCCGTGACCTCGGACATGCCGTAGCTCTGCTGGTTGGCGACGATCTTGTCCTGGACGCCGAGGGCGAGGAGCGTGGAGACCTCGCCGACGGAGGCGCCGTTCATGACGACGACCCGGCCGGGGGCTTTCTCGAAGGTCTCCTGCTGGCCGCAGTTGTCCAGGGTCACCGGGTAGCCGGTCTTCGCGGCGGCGTTCTCGGTCGTGTTGTCGCTCGCCCTGTCGTTGTCCGAGGAGTCGCCGCATGCCGCCGTGAGCAGACAGAGGGCCGCGGCCAGGGCGGTGACGACCGGCCGGTTCATCGACATGCGGGCTCCTTGCGTACGGGATGAACTCATTCGGGATGAACTCATTGGCTGAGGGCTTCTGTTGCAGTAGTCGGGGCTCGGTGGCCGTGAGTTCCCGGCAAGTCCCGGTTATTTTGCGGGCGTTGCCGGATGGGGCTGTCGTCCGGCCGGGGCGGGCAGCACACCGGCGGTGACACAGTGGTCGAGATAGCGGAAGACCAGGTCGCGGTCGACGGGCGGGCAGGCGATGCCGCTGCCTGCCAGACCGGTGCGGACCTGGCCGGCATGCACGTGACCGAGTCCCAGCTCGGCCGGGGCGTCCTGCTCCGCGGAGTCGAAGAAGGCGAGGGTCGTGGCGGCGACGTCGGCCGAGCGGGGCAGCCGCGCCCGCCATGGCGCCAGCGGCAGTCGCCGTACGGGATAGCCGTACTCCCCCACCCAGTCGTAGAGGTCGGCGAGCCGCACCCGGGGCAGGGTCGCGTGGTTGAAGACCGGGCCGGCTGTCCGGCCGGGGGTGAGACAGAGATGGACGAGGGACCGGGCCACGAAGTCCACCGGTGTCCAGACCTCCTCCTCGAACAGGTCCGGGACGAGCCCGGCCGGGATACCGGCCCGCAGCACGCTCCACAGGAAGTCCCGCTCGTTGACGTGTCCCGTGTCCGCCGGCCCGACCACCCGGCCCAGACGGTGCACGGTGACCGGCATGCCGCGCTCGGCGGCCTGTTCCAGCAGGCGTTCGGAGGCCCACTTGGACTGCTGGTAGCCGTACCGCAGTCCCTCGTGGGGCGGCAGGAACGCCTCCGGTACCTCGGGTTCCTGGCTCGCGGGCGGAGCCACCGACAGGGTGGAGACGTAGTGGAGGGGTGTGGTGCGTACGGCGGCCAGGCGCAGCAGTTGGTGGGTGGACTCGGTGTTGGCGGCGCGGAGGGTGGCGTAGTCGCGCATGATGCTGACGGTCGCGGCGTTGTGGAAGACCGCGTCGCAGGTTCGCTCGAGATCGGTGAGTGTCTCGCGGGGCAGGCCGAGTCGGGGGCGGGCGAGGTCGGCGGGGAGGGCGCTGACGCGGTGGCGCGTCCGCCCGTCGAGGGCGATGCCGTGGCGGTGGAGGGCTTCCTGGACGCGTGCGGTGGCCTCGGCCCGGTCGCGGGCCCGGACCGGGCAGACGATCTCGGCCGCCGTGTTCGCCAGGAGTTCGGCGAGCAGGTGGGTGCCCACGAAGCCGGTGGCGCCGGTGAGCAGGACGCGCCGGGGGGCGTCGCCCGGAGCGCGGCTGTCGCCGGGCCGGACGCCGGGGTCGAGGACCGTGTCGGCGAGGAGGGCCGGCGGAAGTCCGGTCGGTGCGGACGACGGCTGTGCGCCCTGGCCGAGGAAACGGGCCAGTCCGGCGGCGGTGGGGTACTGGAACAGCCAGGCGACCCGTACGTCGCGGCCGAGTTCGACGCCGAGCCGGTTGGCCGCCTGGATGGCCTGGAGGGACTGGGCCCCCAGGTCGAACACGTCGTCGTCCACGGCCACGCTTTCGGCGCCGAGGAGCTGCCGCCAGATGCCGGTGATGGACCTTTCCAGAGGGCTGCCGGAGGTGGGAGGCCGGGGTGCGGAGGGCTCGCTGAGGGCGGCCCGGTCGATCTTTCCGGAGCCGGTACGGGGCAGCCGGTCGAGGAGTTCGACGGCGGAGGGGATCATCGCGGCGGGGAGTCGCGCCCGCAGATGCTCCCTGATCTCGGATGCGGACGGTGCCGGGGATTCCCCGACGAGGTGGGCGACCAGGCGCCGGGTGCCGTCGGTGAGGGTCTGTCCCACCACGGCGGCCTCCCTGATCCGGGGGTGGGTGAGGAGGGCGTTCTCCACCTCGGTGGGATGCACGCGGTGCCCGCTGATCTTGAACTCGTCGTCCGCCCGGCCGAGGAAGCGCAGTTGCCCGTCCTCGCCGACGCGCACCAGGTCTCCGGTCCGGTAGGCGCGGGGCGCGCCGGCGAGCGCGGTGAGCGGCGCGAAACGGGCGGCGTCGGGAGTCCCGGCGCCCCGGTAGCCGTCGGCCAGGGTGTCGCCCAGCAGGTACAGCTCGCCGGCGACGACGGCGGCCCGGGTACCGGGCAGCGGCAGTCCGATGGGGACGTCGCCGGGGGCGAGCGCGGGGTCGTGCAGGTCGGCGGCAGTGGCGACCACGGTGGCCTCGGTCGGCCCGTAGGTGTTGAGCAGCCGGACAGCGGTGCCGACGGCCTTGCGCCAGCGGTCGACCCGTTCGGGCAGGGCCGCTTCGCCGCCGATGACGACGGTCCGCACGCACTCGGGCAGCGCGGCGGTGCCGGTGGAGACGGCGTAGGCCAGCTCGTGCCAGTACGCGGTGGGCAGGTCAAGGACGCTCACGCGCAGCCTTGCGCACTCGTCCAGGAAGCGCGGCACGGACTCCGTCATGTCGTCGGCGCGGATCACCAGCGTGCCGCCGGCGCACAGGGTGAGGAAGAGCTCCTCCACGCTGGCGTCGAAGTGCGGCGCGGCGAACTGCAGGACGCGGTCCTCCTGTTGGAGTCCGTAGCGGTGCGTGGCAGCCGCGACGAAGTGGGCCAGCGCGCCGTGGCCGATCTCGACGCTTTTGGGCCGGCCGGTGGAGCCCGAGGTGTGGAGCAGGTATGCCAGATCGGCGAGTTCAGGTGCCGGGGGCATGGCCGTCGTGGCGGGTCCGGAGTCCGGTCGGCGCTGCCGGTCCGGCAGGTCCGGCAGCACCGGCAGCAGTACGGCGTGGTCCGGGAAGTCGGCCGCGCGGTCGGCGGTCGTCAGGACGAGCGCGGGAGCCGCGTCGGCCAGGAGGCGGGCCGTGCGGTCGGCGGGGGCCATCGGGTCGAGTGGGCAGTAGGCGGCGCCCGACAGCAGCACGCCCAGGATGGCGGTGACGGCGTCGGCACCCCGGGGCAGGGCGATCGCCACCACGTCTCCCCTGTCGACGCCCCGGGCGGCCAGAGCGCGCGCCGTGTCGCGTGCGGCACCGAACAGTTGGGCGTACGTGCGGGTTTCCCCGGCGTGCTCCACGGCGACGGTCTCGCCACGGCGGGCGGCGTGCTCGGCGATCAGGCTCAGCACCGGGCGGACGGGGGCCGGCAGCGGGCCGCCGTCCAGGACTTGGGCGGGCACGGCGACGGGGGTACCCACCAGTTCGCGCAGCGGCCGGTCCGGGGTGGTGACCGCGCCGTCGAGGAGAGCGAGCAGTCCCTCGTGCAGTGCGGCCACCTCGCCCACTGTGTACAGGTCGGGGTTGGCGTCCAGGGCGATGCGCAGACCGGTGCCGTCGGAGCGGTCGTAGACGTTGACGGCCAGGTCGTCGACGGGACCGGCGGAGACGTTGTGGACGGTGCTGCGGTGACCGGCGAACCGCAGGTCGTACTCGAAGGGCATGATGTTGACGCCGGGCCCGGACAGCCGCCGCTGACCGCCCACCAGCTTCAGTTCGCGGCGCAGTTGTTCGTAGCGGTAGCGCTGGCGGGGCAGGCCGGCGCGCAGTTCGCGGGAGACGCGGGCCGCGAGGTCGCGCAGGCTGTCCTCGGGGGTGACGGTCACGCGCAGGGGCAGGATGTTGCGCACCATGGCGGGCACGCGCAGGGAGACCGAGCCGAGGCGGCCCATCGCCGGCAGGCTCAGGACGATCTCCGTGGCGCCGGTGACCCGGTGCAGGTGGGCGACCGTCACCGCGAGCAGGATCTCGGACCACGTCACCGACAGGTCGCGGGCGACCCTGCGCAGGGTGACGGACCTGGCCGCGTCGAGGTCGGTGACGTGGCGGTGGAAGGTGCGGGCGGGCAGGGCCGAGCGGCCGGCCGGGCTGGCCACCGGCGGCCGGTCGGCGAACCGGTCGGTCCAGTAGGCGCCGTCCTTGGTGTGCCGGGCGGACCGACGGTAGGCCAGTTCCTCGGCTCGGACGGACTCCAGGGTGCCGAAGCCGCTCTCGGGGACGGGCTCACCGGCCATGAGGGCCGTGTAGACCTGGGCCACGCGCCGGGCCACCAGGGAGAGACCGAAGCCGTCGAGGGCGATGTGGTGGACCCGGTGGTACCAGAGACAGTGGTCCTCGCCGGTCCGCAGCAGCGCGTGGCCGAAGACCGGGCCGCGGGTGAGGTCGACGGGACGGGCCATGTCCCGGTCCATCCAGGCCAGGGCGGCGGCCCGCGGATCGGGCTCGCCGGTGAGGTCGGCGACATGGGTGCGCCAGTCGCCGGCCGGGGTGTCGGCCTGCCAGGGGCGGCCTGTGTCGTCGGTGACGAAGGTGACGTTGAGGGCTTCGGTCTCGGCGACGACCTGGTGCAGGGCGGTGTCGAAGACGGCCGTGTCCACCGGGCCGTCGATGGCCACGTATTCGGCGGTGTTGTAGGCGGGACTGTCCGCGTCCAGTTGCTGGCCGGTCCAGATGCCCTCCTGGGCGGCCAGCAGCGAATGGCGCGGACCGCCCGTCGTGCTGTCAGGTGTCGGCACGTGCCGCTCCCGTCCGGCGTTCGGCCAGCAGTTGCCACCACTGGGCGAAGGAGGTGCGTTCGGCGAGATCGACGAAACTCACGTCCGCGCCGGCGGCCTGCCAGCGCTCCAGCAGCGTGACGATGCGCAGGGAGTCGAGCCCGGAGTCCAACGGGCTCTCCGCCAGGTCGACTTCGTCGGGCCGCAGGAACAGGCACTCCGCCAGGTCCGCGCGGAAACCGTCCAGGGTGAGGGGCTCGGGCATGAGGTCGGGCGTGGGTTGGGGCATGGGGTCTGGCACGGAGTCAGGCATGAGGTCTGGCATGGGGTTCTCTCCCAGTGGCGCGTTCAGTTGACCTTGCGCGCGGCGTCGTTCCAGAAGCGGTCGCGCAGTTCGCGGCGCAGGATCTTGCCGCTGGGGTTGCGCGGGACCTGGTCGATGAACTCGTAGCGCGCGGGCAGCTTGAAGGCGGCCAGCTGCGGAACGAGGAAGGTGTGCAGGTCCCGAGGGCTCGGCTCGTGGCCCGCGACGGGGACGACGAAGGCATGGACGTACTCGCCCCAGCGTTCGTCGGGGGCGCCCACGACGACGGCCTCGGCGACCCCGGGGTGGTGCTCCAGGACGTTCTCGATCTCGGCGGGGTAGACGTTCTCCCCGGCGACGAGGACGGCGTCCTTGATGCGGTCGCGGATGAAGACGTAGCCGTCCGCGTCGACGTAGCCGGCGTCCCCGGTGTGGATCCAGCCGTCGACAAGGGTCTCGGCGGTCTTGCCGGGCAGATTCCAGTACTCGACCATGCGGGCCGGGGTGTGCAGACAGACCTCTCCGACCGCGCCCGGGGGCAGTTCACGGCCCTCCGCGTCGATCACCTTGGCCCGCACACCCGGGTAGGGGTGCCCGGCGGCCTGCATGAGCGAACCGCCGGGGACATGGGCGGCCGGGGGCAGGCAGACAGCGGTGTTGCCGGTCTCGGTCAAGCCGTAGATCTGGGCGAACTCGCAGTCCAGGACGGCGAGACTCTCCTCCAGCAGGGCCTCGGAGATCGGGGAGCCGCCGTAGACCGTCTTGCGCAGGGTGGTGAAGTCCTGAGCGCTCACCCCGGGTGCGGTGAGCATCATGCGGAGCATGGCCGGTACGACGCAGGCGGTGGTGATGCCCAGGTCGCGGATCAGGTCGACGGCCTGCCGGGCTTCGAAGGCGCGCATCGCGACCACGGTCGTACCGGCGTTGAAGTTCTGGGCGGCCCACCACAGGCCGCCGATGTGGAAGCCGGGTATCCCGACGAGGGCCCTGTCGCCGGGGCGCCAGTCGATCCAGTCCAGCCCCTCACTCGCCAGCGCGTCGCGGATCGCGAAGAAGCTGCGGTGGGCGAGCACGACCCCCTTGGGCAGGCCGGTGGTGCCGCTGGTGTAGAGCTGGGCGACCGGGGTGTCGGGGGTGGGCCGGAACTCCCGATCCGGCACGGCGTGTTCGGCCCGCCACGTCTCGAACGCGCCCAGGTGTACGACCGTTTCGGGCGGCGCGGTGGGCATGCGCTCGACGATCGGCGTGAACTCGTCCTCCACGAACAGGAGTCGGGTGCCGGAGTCCTGGAGGATGTGGCTCACCTCGGGTGCGGTGAGCCGCCAGTTGACCGGCACCAGGACGGTTCCGCTCTTGGCGCAGCCGAAGAGGATCTCGTAGTAGTGCTCGGACTCCTTGCCGAGGTAGGCCACCCGGTCGCCCTCGGTGAGTCCGGCGGCCCGCAGCCCGTTGGCGACGCGGTCGCTCTCGCGGTGCAGGTCCGCGTAGGTGAGGGTGCGGCCCTCGCAGATCACGGCGGCGGTGTCGGGCCGGCGGTCGGCGTGGAAGCGGGTGGTCAGGTCAAGGGTGTGCGGTTCGGAGGGCTGGAGCCTGCCGTCCGTCGGCTGCGGCACCGTGGTGGTCTCCATGTGCGGTCCCTTCGCTGGGTGGGGCCGGTGTCTCAGGGGACGTTGACGAACGCGAGGGTCGCCTCGCCGTCGCACCGGCCGGCGCCGGCGTCCCAGTAGCGGTACGCCGTCTCCGCGTGGAGCAGCGGGGTGCCGCCGGGCGTGCGCCGGGTGACGGAGCGGAACTCCATCTCCCCCATGAAGGAACGGGGGTTGACGGGACGGCGGAAGGTGCCGGCGAAGCGGGCGATGAGGATGTCCGGGAGCTGGTGTCGCCAGAAATCGTCCAGGGTCCAGTCCTCGAACCCGGAAAGGAGGCCTTCCTTCACGGACTTGGCGACCAGGTAATACATCATCTGGTTGTAGGCGATGTTGACCTCGACCGAGTTGAGGTGGCCGGTGTCGTCGATGTAGCAGGATTCCGGGATCGCGAACTCGCAGTGTGCGGAGGCGAGTCCGGCGTCGGCGGTGACGAGGGCGGACCTCAGGTACTTGCAGTGGCCCTTGTAGGGGGCCAGGACACGGGTCAGCAGTTCCTCGTCCGTGCGGTGGCCGACCGCCGTCGTCATGCCGCTTCGATCCCGTCGTGCAGCCCGCGCTCGTCGTGGACGGTGACCCGGTAGGAGACGGCCGGCTCCGGGGTGGTGGTGTGGCGGGCCCGGTGGATGAGGCTGCGGTTGTCCCAGACCAGCAGGTCGCCCTGTTCGAAGCTCTGGAGGTGGATGCCGTCGTGCTCGAAGGTCTCGTCGAGCTGCCCGGTGGCCTCGAAGAGCCGCTTGAGCAGTTCCTCGTCGAGCGGAGCGCCCTGCGCGTCCTCGATGCCGACGGTGAAGCCCTCGCTGATGTAGAGGACGGTCTCGCCGGTGAGGGGGTGGGTGAAGGTGGTCGGCTGGACGACGGCCGGGGTCTTGGTCTCGACCTCCTCGATGATCTCGGAGATCGGGCGGTACACGTCGTGCGGGCGGATCTTGAAGTACTTGCGGACGGAGTGCCGGCAGTAGGTGCCTTCGATCTCCTCCTTCAGCCCGGCGGGCAGCCTCTCGTAGGCCCGGCCCATGTCGATGAAGTAGGTGCCGCGGTTCTTCCGCGGGATGACCTGGGGGTGGATGAGGGTGATACCGAAGGGGTCGGGCATGAACTGGTAGTCGGCATGCCAGAACTTGCCCGTCTTCGGTACACCTATCTGCTTGCCGTTCTCGGGGACGTTGGAGGAGACGAAGATCTCCTTGAACTCCGGGTGGTGGTACATGGGCTCGTAGTAGGTCTCCGGGCGGCCCAGGCGCTCGCCCAGGGCGAGAAACTGCCGCGGGGAGAGCGCCTGGCCCTTCAGTACGGCGATCTTCTTCGTGTAGACGGTCCGCTTGAGCGTCTCGATGTCCGCGTCGGAGGCGGTGACATGGTCGAAGTCCTCAACCGACGCGCCGAGGAGCGAGCCGGGCTGTTCGGTGATCCTCACGTGGGGCTGCCTTCCGGGTGGGGAGTCGGGGAGCTGGTTCAGGCCGTCTGTCTGGCGTCGATGAGTTCGGCGGTGGAGCCGAGGGTGAGGGTGGGCCGCAGTTCGCTGTCGTGCACCGTGACGCCGAGATCACGTTCGATGCGGATGCTGACCTCGACCATCGTCAGCGAGTCGACGTCCAGGTCGGCGAAGGTCACCTCGGGGGTGAACCGCTCGGCCGGAGCGTCGTGCAGTTTCGCGAGGATCCCGACCAGTTGGTCGTATGTGGTGGCGGAGCTCATGACGGGGTGTCTTCTCCTCGGTCGTGCGGAACGGAGGCGTGCGGACGGAGGCGTGCGAGCGATGTCGTACGGGTGATGCAGTAGGGGTGATGTCGTACGGCGATGTCGTACGGGACGAAGTGCTCGTGGGAGCGCCGGAGCCGTGCGGGCCGGGACGGTCTCAGGGGTCGTACGGGCAGGCGGTCGGCGGCAGTTCGGGCCAGGTGAGCAGGCAGGAACCCCAGGTGAGGCCACCGCCGAAAGCGGTGAGCAGTAGCCGGTCACCGGAGCGGATCGTCCGCCGGGCGGCGGCGTCGGCCAGGGCGAGCGGGATGGACGCGGCGCCGGTGTCCAGCCGCTCGGCGAGTTCGTCGTTGGTGACCACGCGGGGCGGCACCCGTCCGGCCGGTCCGCACAGGACGGCCGCCGGAGCGGGCAGGCTGGGGGCGTTGCGGGGCACGGCCGTTCTCCTTGGGTGGGAAGTGCGGGCGGCAGGTGGGGAGGTGCGGGAGATGACGGGGGCAGCGGGGGGCGTACGCGGATGATGGCGGGGCGGGTCAGCGGGCGGTGGCGGGGTGCGCGGGTGGTCGCGGGGCGGGTCAGCGGGCGGTCGCGGTTCTGCTCAGGGCCAGGGTCAGCAGCACGCCGCAGCCGAGGCCGGCCGCTATCGCGAACACGGCGGTACGGATCCCGGTCAGCAGCGCCTCGTCCGGCGGGCCCTGGCCCGTGCCGCCGGCCAGCGCGACCAGCAGGGCGAGGCCCACCGCACCGCCCACCTGGAGCGTGGTGGAGGCCATCCCCGACGCCACGCCCTGGTCCTCGGGAGCCACCCCGGAGGCGGCGACGATCCACATGCCGGTCCAGGCGGCGCCCTGGCCGAGGCCCAGCAGCACGATCCCGGGCAACAGCGGGGGGTACGAGCCGTCCGTGGTGAGGGCGAGCCCGAGTGCGGCGGCCCCGGCCGCGCCCAGGAACATTCCGCCGACCAGCATCCGGCCGACGCCGACCACCGCGACGGCCCGTTCGCCGGCCTGGGTGCCGAGCGCGGTCACCACGGCGGGGACCAGGAAGGCGAGGCCGGTAGCGAACGCGCTGTAGCCGCTCACGGTCTGGAAGTAGAGCGTCAGGAAGTAGGGCAGGGAGCTGAAGGTGGCGCTGTAGAGGGCGGTGACCGCCATCGCGGCGACCAGGCCCCGGTGGGCGAACAGCCGGGCGGGGACCAGCGGGTGGCGCGAGCGGGTCTCGACGACGGCGAAGAGCGCCAGCAGGATCAGTGAGAGTACGGCGCTGAGTACGGCGGGCCTGCTGGTCCAGCCAGCCTCGGGCGCGTGCACCAGCAGGAACACCAGGAGCGTGATCCCGCCGGTCGCCGTGAGCGCGCCCGTCACGTCGAACCGCCGTACGTCCGTGGCGGGACCGTCCGCCGGGAACAGGCGCCACCCGGCCCACGCGATGGCCACGGCCACGGGCACGTTGACGTAGAACACCGACGGCCAGCCGAACGCCTCCACCAGCACCCCGCCCAGCAGCGAGCCGAAGCAGAGGCCGCCCGCTCCCGCCGCGCCCCACACCGCCAGGGCCCGGTTCCGGGCGGGGCCCTCCGCGTAGATGGTGTTGATCAGGGACAGGGTCGCCGGGAACAGCAGCGACCCGCCGATGCCCTGGACCGCGCGGACGGCGACGAGGACTCCCGCGGACTCGGAGAGCCCGCCCACCAGGGACGAGGCGGCGTAGACGAGCGCCGCGGCGACGAACGTGCGGCGCCTGCCCAGCAGGTCGGCGATCCGCCCGCCCAGCAGGAGGAAGCCGCCCGTCGTCACGACGTACGCACTGACCACCCACTGGAGGTCGTGCGCGGCGAAACCGAGGCCGGCGCCTATCTCGGGGAGCGCGACATAGACGATGTTGAAGTCGAGCGCGATGACCAGCTGGGCCAGGGCCAGAACGAGAAGGGACAGTCGTGCGTGCATGGGCGGGTCCCTTCCTCACACCTGAACGGAATAGGGCGACGAATTCGGAATACATATCCGTACCCGTCGACCATTTCCAGTGACGATAACACCCGGGAGAAGGCTTGAGAATGGGCGCTCGAAAACATTTGCCGAGAGTATTGAATTCCATTTTTCGGCAGCCCTGAATTCCGGCAGTGTGGAACTGCCGGATACCGTTTCCCGTCGGAGACAGACTTCAGCTGGTCAGTTCTCTCCCATGAGCCGCCTGATCTCCGTCATGAGCGCGACCAGCGCGCGCCTCTCCGGAATGGTCGTTTCCGGGTGCCAGAGGTCCACGAGCAGGCAGGTCCGCGGACGGTCGCCGTCATTGCGCGCCTCATGCTCGAACGAGTAGTCGAAGAGCAGGCATTTCCCCTCTTCCCACGGACGGGTCTCACCCGCCACCGTGATGCTGCATCCGTCGGGAATGTCCACGGCGAGATGCAGATTGATGCTGAAGTTCCACAGGTCGCAATGCGGTGCGATGGCCGCCCCGGGCAGCAGGGTGGAGAAGTGGCATTCCAGCAGAGGGCATATCTTCTCGGTGTCGACGGCGAACTCCGTGAGCACCTTGTACGCGGTGGGCACGATGCCGGCCGATTCCTCGACCGGCGCCCCGCCCCGGTACAGATAGAGCGCCTGCCAGTTCTCCTGCCGGGTCAGATAGTGCTCGTAGTCCGAGAAGGCTTCCCGCCGGGCCGCCCAGGCGGAACCGAGCTCCTCCTTGACGGCCGGGTGCGCGGATTCCAGCGCCCGGACGACCGGGGCCAGTTCGGGGTAGGCGTTCGGGTCGTGCCAGGGAGTGGGGGACAGTCCCGGCAGGATCCACTTGGCCCCTGCCTGGAGCGGGTGCCGTGGTCGCCCTCCCCCGGGCTCCAGCATCCTTTCCACTCGCCTGACGGAGTCCGCGCCGTGGTCGCCTCTGATCGCCGCGAAGGCGTTCTCTATCTCCGGTGTCATACAGCCCCCTCCTGACCGGTGCCGCGAGCGGATACCGACCCGCGCTGTCGCACCAGTAGTCGGACGCGACGGCGGGCGAGTTCCCGCGGGCTTCCGTCAACTTGCCATCGCGCCAAAGGACTTGGAGCCCCTGCCCATCGCGTACGGCCGGCCGGTGCGACTACGGGAACGAGACCGTGCCTGGACGCACCACGACAGCGAGGACCTTCACCCGGCCGCTGTGGCGGAACTCCAGGGTGAACGGCACGAGGTCGCCCGCACTCCATTTCCGGGCCGGCGCGGAGACCGTCAGGTCCACCCCGTCCGGGGACATCGCGAGGCTGTCGCCCGCCGGTACCGGGACGGAGTCGAGCGTGGCGCGGTAGGCCGTGCTCTCCCCCTTCATCCGGTGCTGGGCGAGGGCGACGCCGCCGGGTGCGGCGGGCGAGGTGACCCGAATCAGACGGTCGGCGGAGCCGCCTTCGTTGGCGATGCGGAAGAAGGCCGCGGTCTCCGGGACTCCGGCGGACGGGAGCAGGACGCGCCCGTCGGTGACACGCATGTCCGCCGGGCTGCCGGCTCTGCCCGTGCTCGTCCAGGCGGTCAGACCCGCCAGGGCCACGCTGCACGCGGCGACGGGTACGAGGACGGCCAGGGCGGTGTCCGTGAGCCGGCGCCGGTCGGTGATCCGCGACGACAGCCGGGCGAGGGTCTCCCTCATCGGACGCCCGCCTCTCCGGACCGTGCCCCGGGGCCGCGGGCGGGCGAGGGCTGCCAGGCGCGCAGCCGCAGGCTGTTGGCCACCACCAGCACCGAACTGGCCGACATCGCGGCGGCGGCGACCATGGGGTTGAGCAGCCCGACCATGGCGAGCGGCACGGTGACGACGTTGTAGCCGAAGGCCCACACCAGGTTGACGCGGATCGTGCCCAGGGTGCGCCGGGCTAGCCGGACGGCGTCACCGAGAGCCTCGATGTCCCCGCGCACCAGGGTCAGATCGGCCGCCCCGATGGCCACGTCGGCGCCGCCGCCCATGGCGATGCCCAGGTCGGCGCCGGCGAGCGCGGCCGCGTCGTTCACCCCGTCGCCGACGACCGCGACCCGCCCGCCTTCCTCCCTGAGCCGCCGTACCAGCGCGGCCTTGTCCTCGGGGGAGCAGCGCGCGTGCACCTCGTCGATGCCGAGGGCGGCTGCCACGGCCCGTGCCGGCGCCTCGCGGTCGCCGGTGGCCAGCACCGGACGGATACCGAGCCGGCGCAGCCGGTCAACTGCCCGGTAACTGCCGGGCCGTACGATGTCGCCGACCTCGATCAGCGCCTCGGCCACACCGTCCACGCGCACGAGGACGGGCGTGTGCGCCGCGCGCTCGGCGGCGGTGAGGGCGTCCGCCAGTACGGGCGGCAGTTCGTCGTCCGGTACCAGTACCTCGACCGTACGGCCGTCCGCCCGGCCCCGGACCCCGCGGCCCGGGGTCGCGGTGAAGTCCCGTACGACGGGCAGGGATTCCGCGTCGGCGGCGCGGCGGGCGTAGGCGGTGATCGCCCGGCCGAGCGGATGCTCGGAGCCCTGTTCCACGGCACCGGCCAGCCGGAGCACGGTGTCCTGCCCGAGCCCGTCCGGGACGGCGGTCATCCGGGCGACGGTCATGTGGCCGGAGGTCAGGGTGCCGGTCTTGTCCAGCACGACCGTGTCCACGTGTCGCAGGGCCTCCAGCGTCTGGGGGCCGCTCACCAGTACGCCCAGTTGTGCCCCGCGTCCGGTCGCGGCCAGCAGGGCGGTCGGGGTGGCCAGGCCCAGCGCGCAGGGGCAGGCCACGACGAGCACCGCCACACAGGCCGTGATCGCGGCCTGTGGATCGGCCCCGGCACCGAGCCAGAAGCCGAGGACGGTCACCGCGACGGCCAGCACTACGGGGACGAACGCCCCGGCCACCGCGTCGGCCAGCCGCTGCGCCCGCGCCTTCCCCGCCTGAGCGTCCGTCACCAGCCGTGTGATGCGCGCGAGTTGCGTGTCCGCTCCGACCGCGGTGGCGCGTACGAGGAGCAGCCCGCCGGCGTTGACGGCCCCGCCGACCAGTGCCGAGCCGGGGCTCACCTCGATGGGCTCGCTCTCACCGGTGACCAGGGAGAGGTCCACCGCGGAGCTGCCCTCCGTCACCCGCCCGTCGGTGGCGGCCCGTTCGCCGGGACGCACCACGAAAACCTGCCCCACGCGCAGCCGTTCGACGGGGATGGAGCGCTCGCCGTGCTCGTCGCGGACCGACACCTCCTTGGCGGCCAGTTCCGCCAGTGCCCGCAGGGCCGCTCCCGTCCCGCGCCGCGCCCGTGCCTCCAGGAACCGTCCTGTCAGCACGAACAGCGGCACGCTCACCGCGGCTTCGAGATAGACGTGCGCCGGGCCGTCCGACGCGGACGGCAGCAGACTGAACGGCATCCGCATCCCCGGCTCACCCGCTCCGCCGAGGAACAGCGCGTAGGCCGACCAGGAGAAGGACGCGACCACGCCCATCGAGACGAGGGTGTCCATGGTGGCCGTGGAGTGGCGCAGCCCCCGTACCGCCCGCGTGTGGAACGGCCAGGCGCTCCACACCGCGACCGGGGCGGCCAGCATGAAGCAGAACCACTGCCAGTTGCGGAACTGGAGATCAGGCACCATCGACAGCACCAGGACCGGGAAGGCGAGCAGCACCGTGACGAGGAGCCGCTCGCGTTCCTGCCGGGCGGCGGCCCTGGCCCCGTCCGGGTCGTCCGCCGGCGTCGGCTCGTCTTCGCGGGCGGGCGGTACGGGCAAAGCGCCCTGGTAGCCCGCCTGTTCGACGGCCGCGACGAGGTGCTCGGGGAGAACACTCTCCGGATGGCTGACCCGGGCGAGCCCGGTCGCCAGGTTCACGGTCGCCGTGACCCCGTCCAGCTTCGCGAGCTTCTTCTCCACCCGCCGGACGCAGGCCGCGCAGGTCATGCCGCCGACCGTCAGGTCCGTCACCACCAGGCCCGCCACCGGTTCGGCCGTCATCACTCACCACTCCCGTGCGTCCCCGGCATGTCCTCCATGCCGCCCCCGCCACCGCTGCCGCCGTCTCCCCCTTCGCCACTCCCCGTGCTCCCGGTGCCGTGCATGCCGGGCGCCACCGGTCCGGCGGCCGATCCGACGGCGTACGACACCGAGAACAACAGTGCGAGAAGCAGCAAGAACCCGCAGAGCGCGCGCGGCGGCAGCGGCCTGCGCGGAGTCACACCCACGAGGCGGGGAGGCTGTCCGAACTCGGCCATGCTCGGCCTTCCTGGTCGCGTCGAACCGTCCTGCGGAACAGGGCGGTTGACGCCCTGTCGCTCCAGGAGTCGGCCGGGCGGGGCGCCGAGTTCCCGCGCCCGGCGATGACGTACGTCACACCAAAGGTGTCCGGAGCCGGCCCGCCGCTGATTCGCTCTCCTTGTTCAGTTCGGCGGTGAACTGGGCGCCGGCGAGCAGGGCGAGGTTGGCGAGCCACAGCCAGATGAGGAAGACGACTGCGCCCGCGAGGGAGCCGTAGAGCCTGCTGTAGGTGCTCAGTACGGAGGTGTAGAGGGCGAAGCCGGCGGAGCCGATGAGCCACAGTGCGGCCGCCAGCGCACCGCCGGGCAGGCTGTGCCCGCGTCGCCGGGCCGACGGCGGGCCGGTGTGGAAGACGACGACGACCAGCAGCGCCACCAGGCAGAGCATCAGCGGCCAGCGCAGGAGGGTCCAGCCCCACGCGGCGATGCCGTCGAGCCCGAGAGCACCGCCGAGCGATTCGGCGACCGGCCCGGTGAGCAGCAGGACCAGGGCGCAGACGAGCAGCAGACCGAGCAGGACGAGAGCGGTGAGCACGATGCGGGGCACCTTGCGCAAGGAGGAGCGGCGGTCGGCCACATCGTGCATGCGGTGCAGGGCACGGCGGAAGACGGCGAGGTAGCTGCAGGCGGACCACAGGGCGCTCACGATGCCGCCGCACAGCAGCGTCCAGGCGGTCGAGCCGTCCCGCAGCGTCCGGGCCAGCACGTCGTGCAACTCCTCGCCCGACTGGGCGGGCGCGTAGGCGCTGACGTGGGCGATGAAGTCCTCGGCCGTGTCCGGGCTGATCAGGCTGAACGCGATGACGGTGACCAGCAGGGAGGGCAGTACGGCGAGGATGGAGTAGTAGGTGAGGGCGGCGGCGTAGTCGGTCACGTCGTCGTCCCACATCGACATCGGAGTGCGGCGCAGGGCGGGTCCCCATGAGACGGGCACGGGGTTGCCGCGGCGTATCGGGGCGAGCACTCGGGAGGGGCGGCCCGCGGGTGCCGGCCGCGGTTCAGCGGACATGCGGCATGCGGTGGGAACGCACGGCGAAGCGGACCTCCGTGCGGACGAGGTAGGGCGTGATGGCTGTCTCCGTCTGTGCGGCGAGCGCGGTGAGGTCGGGCAGGACTGCGGCGGGGGTGGCGCTCGGCTGGAGCCACACGTGCAGGCGTACGTACAGATGCCTTCGTCGTACGAGCACACGGGTGCGGCAGCGGGCGACGCCACCGATGGCGGCGGCCTGCTGGGTCACGACATCCTCCAGTGCCCGGGTCCGCAGGGCGCTGCCCGGCGCGGACAGCGGCACGAGGGGACGGGATCCGCCGCGCAGTTGCCCGGCACACCAGAGTGCGAAGAGTACGGTCGCCGCGATCGACGCCGCCATGACCGTGGGCGTCCACCAGCCGTGCGTACGGAGTCCGGTGAGGCGCTCCGCGTCCAGAAGAGCGGTGTGCGAGCCCGGGTCGGGCCACCGGCCCGGAAGGCTCGGTGCCCAGGAGGCAGGGGTGATCGCCAGCCAGACTCCACCGAGGAGGAGTACCAGGCCGACGGTCGCCAGGACGGCCCGGTTGAGGCCGGGGCGGAGGCCGTGCGTCACTGGTTCGCTCCTTCGGTGGCCGTCTGCCCGTCCACGGTGGACAGGGGACGTCCCGCTCCCCCGCTGTCCTCGGCCGTCCCGGGATTCCAGGCGGTCTCGGGCCGGACCGTGACGCTCAATCTCGGCGTACGGCGCAGGGCGCAGTCTGCCAGCACCCGGCGGGCCGTGTTCCGGACCGTGTCGAGCGCGGTGGTGCGGTCGCCGAAGGCGAGGCCGGCCCGGACGGTGACCCGGCGGCGCCGCACACGGACCTTCACCGGGCCGATGCCGTCCGTTTCGCCCACGGCGTCCCTGACGAGGGCGGCGACCGTGGCACGGTCGACGGCCGCGCGCAGGTGTGGCGCGGGCGAGGTGACCGCGAGCAGTCGGCGGTGCCCGGGGGCCAGAGCCAGGGTGCACAACAGCAGGCCGAGAAGGGCGACCGCGCAGGCACCGGCGAGGACGGCCGGGTCACCGGGGCCGTGCCCCGACAGCCAGTGAAGAGTGCCGGTGCGCCAGGCCGCGGGCGGGCGGTGGGCCGCGTGCACCCGGATCAGATCGACCGCCAGGGCGCCGCAGGCCATGGCCGCGCCCAGGGTGAGCAGCGCCATCGGCAGCCGTCGCCGCGACCACGACCGCCGCGGCGTCCGGACCGCGGCGACCGTCTCCGTGCGGGGGTAGGCCGACGACACGGGGGCGTCGGCGCCGCGCAGCGGGGTGAGGGCGGTGACGCCCACCCGGGGTCTGTTGACGTCGAGGCCGGTCAACTGCCTTGTACGGCCGGTGACATGGTCCTGGAGGCTGCGGACGGCCTCGGGCAGGCCCGTCGGGTAGGGCAGGGTCACCTCGACGGCGACGTCCGCCCGGCGACCGCTCACCGTGGCCGACCCCTTCGTGGTGGAGGCGCCCGGACCCGGGAGCGCCTCGGTGGCCGCCCGTTCGGCGATCCTGCGGACCGCCTTGTCCGAGATGATCGTCGTTCCCCGCAGGCCGGGCGCGGTCATCGACGGCTCCGCCCGTAGCCGTCCCGCAGGTCCTGGACCCGGCCCCCGTCGTCGAACCACCGGCCCGCCGCCCACCCGAGGCCGCCCAGTGCGGCCACGAGCAGGAACGCCCCGAACCCGCCGAAGAATCCGGCGAAGGCCAACGCCATCCCGGCCACCATCCCGACGAACGATCTGCTCACTGGCTGCTCCTCTCTCTGAACGGCTGTCAGTCCCTGTCACCCGCCGTATCGCTCACTCCACGCGGGAATCCACCGCCGTCGGCTCGGAGTCGTCCTCCGGCAGGTGCACGTCGTTGACGGTGACGTTCACCTCCACCACGTCCAGGCCGGTGACGCGCTCCACCGCGGAGATGACGTTCTCCCGCACGTCGCGGGCCACGTCCGTGATCGGGACGCCGTACTCCACCACGAGGTCGAGGTCGATGGCCGTCTGGCGCTCGCCGACCTCGACCTTCACTCCGCGGCCGACGTTCGGCCGGCCGCCCGGTACCCGGTCGCGGACGGCGCCGATGGTGCGGGAGAGGCCGCCGCCCATGTCGTACACGCCCGGGATCTCCCGGGCGGCGATGCCCGCCACCTTCACCACGACGACGTCGGCGATCGACGTCCTGCCCCGGTTGGCGGCCGGCTGGTCCGCACCGGCGACGCCTCCGGTCAGCGCGGTGGTGGTCTGGGCCGGCCTGTTGGTCTGCGGGACGGATACGTCCTTGGCGGTCGGTGCGGTCTGGGTGGTCATGGCATGTCCTCTCTGTCGGCTATCGGGCTGCTCTCACTCCGGTAGACCCGTCCTGAACGCCTCTGTGACGCGGATACCCGCAGAATCCCGGTCCACCGGGTCTTCACAGGGGTGGAGCGCACCAGGCCGACCAGGCGGTGTCCGTGTCCGCGTGCCAGTGGACGCGTGCGTCCAGGGCCGTGCTTCCTCGCAGGGAGGCCGGGGCCAGGAGGTGGACGGCGTGGGGTCCGTCCGGCCACGGCGGCGCCGGCAGGGCGCCGTCCACGGGGAGTTGGATCTCCCGCAGGTCCAGGACGACGACGGACGCTCCGGCGCACCTGTCGGTCAGCTCGTCATGCAGGGCGCCGCTGGTGCGGATGGTCAGGCGTCCCGCCACGGCACACCAGAGCCGGGTGCCGGACGTCGCGAGGACCCGGATACGGAAGAGTGCCGACATGACCGCTCACCTCAGCTTCTCCTCGTCGTACGTCGCGGGGGAATCCGGACCGGAGCGCCGAGCGGATTGGTCGGCCGCCCGATCCGGTGAAATACGGCCCCCGCGCGCCCGGCTTCCGAAGTTCCGCGTCACAGGACGCGCCCAGAGGTGTCCAACGGTTCAGGACGAGACGAGAGGAGCCGCCCCGTGGCGGTGCCCCGCACACAGACCGCGCCGCCGGACACGGAGGACGAGGTGACCGACGCGCTGCTGGCGGTACGGGCCGCCGAGGGCGACGAGGACGCCTTCGCCACTCTCGTGCAGCGCCACGCCCCCTCGCTGATCCGGCTGGCCACGCGCCTGCTGGGGACGCGCACGGAGGCTGAGGACGCCGTGCAGGAGGCGTTCATCAGTGCCTGGCGACGGCTTCCGGAGTTCCACGGCCGCGCGGCCTTCGGCACCTGGATGTACCGCATCGTCACCAACCGCTGCCTGAACGTGCTGCGTGCCCGCAGACCCGAGGCACCCCTGGAGGCGGCGGGAGACGTACCGGCGCCCGAGTGGGACGCCTCCCCCGCCAGGATCGCCGAGGCCCGCGACGCGGTCCGTGGACTACGGGAAGCCCTCGGCCTGCTGACCGCCGAACAGCGCGCCTGCTGGGTGCTGCGAGAATTGGATGGCCAGTCCTACGAATTCATCGCGGACGCGGTCGGAATCAGCCAGGAGGCTGTCCGCGCCCGCGTCTTCCGTGCACGACGCTGCCTGACACAAGCAATGGGGGCCTGGCGATGACCGCTCACACCGACCCGCCCAACGCGTACACCGGCGGCACGGACGACGACGAGCAGCTGCCGTGCGGACGGCTGCTGTCCCAGGTCTGGGAGGCCTGGGAGCAGCAGGCCGGCGATCCGCATCTGACGGCCTGCCCGCACTGCCGGGAGGCCGTGGCGGGTCTCGACCAGCTGGAATCGGCCGTACGCAACCTGCGCGACGACCCGGCGGACTCCGCGGAGTACGACGCGACCTCGGTGACGCGGCGCGTCATGGACGTCGTACGGCTCGAACTGCGCCCCGGTCGTCCGCTGCCCCTGGGCGAACCCGCCGAGGACCTCTGGATCATGGAAGCGGTGGCCGCCCGGACTCTGCGCGCTGCGGCCGAGACCGTGCCAGGGGTACGCGCGGGTTCCTGCCGCCTGGTCTCCCCTTCCGCCTCCCTCTCCCCTTCCGCCTCGGACGACGCCCTCACCGGCCCGGTCGAGGTCCGCCTCGACATCCACGCGCCGGCCGACGCCTCGCTGCCGGATCTCGCCGAACAGGTTCGCGGGCGGGTGCGCGGGGCCGCGGACACGGAGCTAGGCATGGACGTGACGGCAGTGGACATCCGTATCACCGACCTCGTCGACACCCCGGCCGGCGGTCAGGAGGGCAGCACCTCATGACTCAGTACACCGCGCACACCACGCTCATCGACGAGGTGGCGCGGGCCGTGGAGAGCGTGCCGGGCGTGGCCTTCCTCAAGCCCGGGCTCTCCGGACGGCTGCGCTCCGTCCTGTCCCGCCCGGAACGAGCCACGGTCGGGACGCCTCCCGCCGGGGTGCGGATGAGCAGGCTCAGCAGCGCCGAGCCGTGGCATGTCGAGATTCACCTCGTCGCGCGCAGGCAGGCCCGCACGGTGGACGTCGCACGCGCCACCTGCCGCGCCGTGGAGGAGTACCTGGCGAAGACCTTCCCCACCGAAGCCGAGCCGGCGCAGGTCACGGTGACGGTCACCGACCTCCTCTGACCGCCCGCTCGCGGACGCCGAGGACCACCGGAGCCAGCCCGGCCGGCGCCAGGCCCGGACCCGGTAGGCCCGGGCCTGGGCACAGCGCGGGCCCCGCGTTTCGTGCGCGGCGGTCCGGCGGGATCCGCGCGGAAGGCGCCCTCGGCCAGAGCGACGAGCGCCACCCGGCGGGCCGGTTCGAGGTCGCCGACGCGATCACGTGCGCCTCCGGCCCCGCGGACCCGCGCCGACGAGCCTCCCCGGAGTCGAGCGCCCGCGCCCCGAGCGACTCGATGGCCTCACGACCATCGGCGGCGGCACGGGCCACCGCCCGGATTCCGACATGGCGGAGCGACCGAGCCTCCGCTTGGGCGGCAGACAACGCCACCGCATGCCCATTTGCGGGCGAATCACCCAGACGTGCGCAATAGAGACCCTGACAGGATCAGGGACCCTTCCCTCTCCATGAGCCCTGTCCCGCCGGCGGGACAGGGCAAGTCGACAGCGGCCAGCAGCGTCCCGGCATCGGCGTTGCCTTGAACCGCTGCTCCACTTAAGTGAACGTGGAGGCGATTCAACGGCGTTGGACGTGCGGCGGAACGAGGGGGCCGAAGTGGGGCATACCGGCATGGACACAGACGTGGTGATCGCGGGCGCCGGACCGACGGGCTTGATGCTCGCCTGCGAACTGCGGCTGGCGGGCGTCGACGTGGTGGTGGTCGAGAAGCTCGCGGAGCTGTCCGGCGAGTCGCGAGCCGGGGGGATGCACTCCCGCACCCTCGAGGTGCTGGACCAGCGCGGCCTCCTGGACCGCTTCCTGGCAATCGGCGAACTGCAGCCGGTGGGCCACTTCTCCGGCCTCTATCTGGAGTTCGACGAGTCCGAGTCCAGGCACCCCTATCCGCTGATGATCCTTCAGCCCGCCATCGAGCGTCTGCTGGAGGAGAGGGCCGCCGAGCTCGGCGTGCGGGTGCGCCGGTCGTCCGAGGTGAGCGGAATCAGTCAGGACGAGGCCGGCGTGACGGTCTCGCTGACCACCACCGAGGCGGCCCTGGCGACGCTGCGCGCCCGCTACCTCGTGGGCTGCGACGGCGGGCACAGCACGGTGCGCAAGCTGTCGGGTATCGCCTTCCCCGGCACTCCGGCGACGATGACCGCGTTGATCGGCGACGTCGAACTCCCCGATCTGCCCGAGGAGTACGTCTGGGGGCGGCGCGGTCCGCACGGCAACTTCTCGGCGATCGCCTTCGAGCCGGGCTGGCACCGGGTGATCACATCCGAGTACGACCGCGTCGCGGCTGACCCCGACGAACCCGTGACGTTCGAGCAGCTCCGGGAGTCACTGGTCAGGCTCGCGGGCACCGACTACGGCATGCGCGGCCCGCGGTGGGTCTCACGGTTCAACGACGCCGCACGGCAGGCCGCCCGGTACCAGGAGGGCCGGGTGCTGCTCGCCGGCGACGCGGCACACATCCACTTCCCGGCCGGTGGTCAAGGGCTGAACATGGGAGTGCAGGACGCGGTCAACCTCGGCTGGAAGCTCGCCTCGGTACTCCGCGGCCAGGCGCCGGGGAGCCTGCTGGACAGCTACCACGCCGAGCGCCACCCCGTCGCGGAGCGCGTTCTGCACAACACCCAGGCGCAGGCGGCCCTGGGTCGCCCTGGTCCTCAGACGGACGCGCTGCGCGACGTGTTCGGCTCGCTCATGGTCTTCGACGACGTCAACCGGTATCTGCGCGGCATGCTCACCGCCCTGGACATCCGGTACCCGGTCGACTGCGACCACCCGCTGGCGGGCCGCCGGGCCCCCGACGCCGACCTCAAGACGCCCGACGGCACCACCCGCGTCCACGAACTGCTGCATGCCGCCCGCCCCGTACTGCTCGACCTGCGCGGCAGCGCCGACGTGGCGGCGGCCGCCGAGGGCTGGGCCGATCGCCTCGACTTCGTCGAGGCAAGGAGCGAGGACGACCACTGGCCCGTCCCGGCCGTCGGCGAGATCCCCGCTCCCGCCGCACTCCTCGTCCGCCCCGACGGCCATGTCGCCTGGGCGTCCGCCGCCGGCGGCGCGTCCAGCACCGCCACGCTCCGGACCGCCCTCTCCACCTGGTTCGGCCCGGCCTCGCGGGGCTGAGACACCGGCCGGAACAGCCTGAAAGAGTTTGCCTGGTAATGCCACGGCGAATAGCCGACAAACCCGCACCGTCCTGCTGACAGGACAACGAGCCCTCATCGCATCCGCGGCCATCTCCACCGCAATGAAGGAACAACCGGCACCCCGAAAACTTCGACGGGAAGAGCTGCCGGAATTCCCGGCAATTCCTGGTCCCGTCCACGAAAAGTCGATCGGCGCGCAATCGGAAGGCCGCCGACACGATCGGCATTGACGGACAATCGGGTTCCTGCCAGAATTTTGCACTCCACCGCACAACTTTCGGAAGTCGAATCGAGCTGTGAATGGGGCACGCACGTCGGCTTCGCAACTGTTCTGATCAGCCATGCGGTACGACTGGCACGACGTCCGCGGAAAATTCGGTTTCCCTCTCGTATCCGGACCCCCCTCGGAGTTCGTGACTCGATTCTGCGGTTCAGTGCCGGCAGATGTGCCCCGTGCGGCGAGGAGCGGTTGACCGACGTCGACGGCGGAGCGCGCGCCGGCCCGAAGCCTCACTTTCATGACGGCGGGCGGGCTGCCCGACTACGCCAACGACCTGTTCAGCGCGGCCACCGCGCGCCTCCTCGCCGTCCGGCCGGTGGGCACCCCGCGCCCGATCACGACCCGTCCAGGCAGTCGGCTGCGCGCGCCGGACGCCGGGTCGGCGCCGACGCCCGACCGGGTGACACCGGTGACCACACGAAGGGAGTTACGGTGATCCAGCAGCCCAGGCGCCCCATGCCTCTGGACGACTCGAGCGCCCTCGTCCACCGAGACGCACGGCCGCCCAGAACGGGGCCGGCCGCCGAACGGGCGCCGGCCGCCCCGTCGTTGGCGTCGGCTTCCGCGAGACCTCCACCCCCATACGTACGGCGTTCTCGGCGGGCGCGCCGCGGTCGAGCGAACCTCGTCCCCTTCCGGCCCGACAACCCGCGGGCCCGGCCGCCGGGATTCCGGCCGACGCCGGCCAGGTGCCGTCGGCACGGTCGAAGTGTGGGCGGCGCGTACCGCGGTCAGGCCGACCGAGCCGCACTCGTGCACCGCGCGGAAGCATGCCGGTGATCAACACGATGGCGTCCCGCGAGCACCGACTCAGGCGATCCCCGTAACAGGGCGTGGCCCGCGGCCCCGGCATCGTGCCGGGACCGGGTGAGTCCCCCGCCCAACTCGGACGCAAGGTTGTCGCCCGCCCCGACGCAGAACACCAGCAGGCCATCAGCCTGCCGAAGTACCGAAGTACACGAGCACGGTGGCCAGGTCCTGTGGCGATCCGGTCCGGGCGCGGTGTCCACGCACGACCTGCCCGGACACCGCGGCGAGGAGGTCACCGCCGAGGTACTGGACGGACCTCGCAGCATCACCTTCCGTCAGGCCGCCACCAGGACGCGCGGCGCCATGGCCGTCCTCGACGGTGCCACGCCGGGACCGGCGGGCCCACCGGGGATACGCCGCCGAGCCCTTTTCCGTAAGCCGCTGACAGCCGTCAACCCACCCATGCCTACGACACGGAGACCAGCCAGATGAACTCAGGACCGGCGAGGCCCAGCCTGCGCCCGCTAGTTGACACCGCGCTGCTGTCGGGCACGTCCCCGACGGCCCGCACTGTCGTCGAGGAGACCCACCGGCTCTACGAACACCTCATCGGACTGTGGGCACCCGGCGTCATCGAGGCCGCGCACGACCTCGGACTGTTCGAGCGGCTGGCGCCCGAGCCGGCGACCGGGGACGTACTCGCCGCGGCGTTGGGCACCGACCCACAGGCCACCCGGGTGCTGCTCGACGCACTGACCGCGTACGACGTCGTGACCCGGGTCGTCGGCGAGGACGGCACGGTCACCTACGCGCTGCCGCACCGACTGGGCGAGTCCCTGCTGCCGGACGGGCTCTACAGTCTCAGCGGCAAGATCGGCTACGACCGCCTCCTGGCCTGGGACGCCTGGCGCAATCTCGCGGACGTCGTGCGCACCGGCGCGGTCACCGACGACGGGTCTCGGTCGTCCAACGCGATCTCCACGGCTCACTACCAGAGCCTGGTGCGCGGCCTGAACTTCTGGGCGCCACCGATCGTGGACGTACTCGCGGGCGCGCTGGCCGATCGGGGCTGGACGCCCGACCGGCGCGTGGCGATGGTCGATGTCGGCTGCGGCACCGGCATCTACAGCCACCTGCTGCTGGACCGGTTCCCCGGACTGACGGCCGTGGGCCTGGACGTGCCGGACATCGTGCCGCTGGCCGCCCGGCAGAGCGAGCAACTGGCGGTGGCGGACCGGTTCACGCCGCGGCAGGGGGATTTCTGGAGCGAGGACTGGGGCGAGGGCGTCGACCTGGTGCTGTTCGTCAACATCTTCCACCTCCAGTCGCCGGAGTCGGCCCGGGAGTTGATGCGCCGGGCCACGAAGGCGCTCTCCGACGACGGCGTGGTGGCGATCGTCGACCAGATCGTGGTCGGCGGCACCCAGCAGCCATCCGTGCAGGACCGGTTCTCCTGGCTGTTCGCCGCTTCGATGCTCGCCACGGGCGGCGGCGACGCGCACACCGTCGGCGCCTACGACGAGTGGCTGGCCGACGTGGGACTGCACCGCGTCGCCCTGCTGGACACGCCGATGCACCGCGTGCTGGTCGGCGGCTGGGCGTGACTCGAACGGGCCGGCGACGGGTGCCGGGGCGGGCGCGGCGAGCGCCCCCCCCCGCCCCCCGGGCCCGTTCCCCGCGACCCCCGTGCGCGGTGGCTATTCGGTGGCGATCGCGT
>NZ_JBITHE010000019.1:0-131863 GCF_044457665.1 Streptomyces sp. NPDC050535 | reverse complement strand
CGTAGGGGGGGGGGGGGGGGGGGGGGGGGGGGGGGGGGGGGGGGGGGGGGTGGGGGGGGTGGGGGGGGGGGGGGGGGGGGGGGGGGGGGGCGCCCCCCCCCCCCCCCCCCCCCACCCGGGTCACGACGACGCGGGTGCGGCGACGCGTTGCGCGGCGCCGCGCAAGGCGGCCGCCTCGGCGGTGGCCCGGTCGTCGCCCGTCCGGCACCTCGCCCGTCCGTCACCTCGGCGGGTCACGGAGCCGACGCGGGCCTCGCGGAAAGGGTGCGCGCCACTGCGGTCCCTGCCGCGGCCCCGCCCGGCGGGGCGTCCACCCCGGCGGGCGGGGCCGCGGCGTCCTGCACGGGGTGTGCGCGGCGGAACGGCTTCCGCACAGCACTGACGACCTCGTCGCCCGACTGGTGCGCCAGTACGCGAACTCGCTCTGAACGGGCCGCGGCAGGTAGGACACCGTCCCACGGCGCGTCATCGAGCCGGGCGGCCCACCCCTGCTGATCGCGTCCTGACGCGCACCCGCGATCGAGGTGTCCACCAGGGCGTCGTCCCTGGGCCTCGACTCGGCGGGCCGAGTGCAGCGAAGTGGCTGGTGCGGATACGCGGCCGCTCACTCGCCCCCACCAGGAGCCGGTCCGCCTGGTACGGGGGGGCCGGGCTCGCCTGCAACCGCCTTGCACGCGCACGGATCCGCTCCCTCTGGCCGGCGCCCGGCGCCCGAAAACCACCGTGGTCTACCGGGCTTCTCGGGTCCCGCTGCACGGGCGTCCCCGTTCAGGGCATGCCGGGAGCTTCGCCCTCTCCGGTGCTTGATCCCGCGCCCGTTGTCGGCGCTTTCGCGATCCGGCCCTGACCGAAACTCGCGGATTGACGCGATGTGTCGCGTCTTCTAATCTCCTATCTGCTACACGGCTCCGCACCCGCGTCCGACCGTTGCGTACGGCGCGTACGCCCGAAGCCCTTCGAAGCCGGGGAGGTCTCCTACGTCAGACGTCACCAGTGCGGCCGCGCCCAGTGGGACACAGCAGACCTCAACGTGACGATGGGGCAGACCCGCGCTCCGTCCGGAACCCGAGCCCGCCCCATGCCATCCGCTCATGGCATCGCTCAGGCGCTGACGCCGGCCTGAGCCGCCACCTCTTCCGCCAGGACCCGTTTGGCAGCGTTGTCGAGTGTCGCCAGCACCCACTGCTCGAAGTCGATCCCGGTCTGCTCCGCGGCCTTGTGCCACCACTGGAGACGGCTGCCGGGCACCGCGAACCGCCGAGTCGACTCGGTCTGCGTCACGTCCTCCGTCTCGTCCTCACGAGCGAGACGGAGGGCCCCGCGCAGCTGCTTGGTGGTCCACCGCATCTGCTCGGCCCGGTCGAGCCACCGTTCCTGCTCGTCGACCGGCAGAGAGGCCAGTTCGGCGTGGTGCTGGAAACTGAGTGCCACCCGCCGCCGCGGCAGATCAAATCGCCGGGAGACCCACGCGTAGTTCCGAAGGGTCTGATATTGCAGCCCGGCCGCGCGAATTCCCCGCTCGTAACGGTCGCTGTAGTGGTCCTTGCCATATACGAGCCAGTCGCCGAGCCACCAGGAAGAGGAATTGACAATCCCCGAAAGCTGACGCCCAGCACGCTCCCAGTCCTCGAAGGCGAGGCCGGCAGATATCTGCAGGCCCACGTTGGTCGTGAGCACTTGACCTGCCCGTAGCTCATCGCCGATGGCTCTGCCGCGCTGCCGAGATGCCGCCTGTGGGCTTCTACGGAAGAGCACAGCCTCGCCGCCCCCAAGGTCCCCGTTCTGGTTGCTCACCATACCTCCACACAAATGTGCAGCTGACAGACAGAGGGTTTTGTGAATGGCCACAGAAATGTGGCAGTGATGTTTGCCCGGCGCCGGTCGCCCCAAGGCGTCACGACGCGCGACTGGACAAAAAGTGACAGCCGACCGACCGGCATGATTTTCCGACTCTTTACCGAATCGGATGAGATCGGTTTCAGTAACTCTCAAGCGACTGATGGCTCAATCCGTCGGCGCCACGAAACCGCATCTTGTCTTCGGATCGGCGTCCGCGTTCCGGACCATTCGGGGCGATCGACGACGCGACGCCCGAAACAGAGGCCATTCGGCACATCTGTCGGAGATGCCTCGAAGTCCCGCAACCAACATCTGTCGAATATGTCCATAAATCACTATCCCCCGTTCACATCGCCCACAATCCCGCAGGTCACAGAGGCTGCTGCCGGCGCATCCCGCCGACGCCTCCTGACCGAATTCGGACCAGGGCGGTTCCTTCCAAACGTCTGTCCGAGTAGAACCCGGGAACTGTTGGGAGGCAAGGAACCTGGCGCCCGTCGGTACTACTTGTCGAAGTTCGCGCAGTGTCGCCCCCAGCACCGTCGGCCGGCGTCCTCGGCGACCGCCGTTCCCGCAGACTCCGCGCCCCTGGACGCGGCGCGTTCGGGGAGACGGAAACGTCTCAACCCACAGGCCCAGAAGCCGCGTTGACACCTGTGCCGCCGCACGCCCTGATCGGGACGGCATCGCCCAGCACGCCACCTGACAGGCCGTCACCCCAGTTGGCTGCTCCCTCAGCCCGCCGGCGCCACCGCAAGCTGGCGGTTGCCGCGACAGGCCCGGTGCCCAGGGAAACCACATCGGTAGAACCGTCAGCCGTTCACGTCCTGATTACTTGTCAATACACAGAATGCAATCGGCTCTCTGCTCACGTGCCGACAACCCGGCGCTCCGCGGGCCGGAAGATCAATGCACCGTGACGCTTCACGGATGAACCACTGCCGACCGGTGCGCCGCGTCGGGACCGCGCCACGTCCCGGCGACAGGACACCCGATCGAAGGGCCCTGCTCCGGGACCTACAGGAGGGATTGCGGCGAGGCTAGGCTCCAACTCATAGGTCGTAGCGACTTCTACCAACGGGGGCACGGAGTGCAAAGTCTTAACGCGTCCTTAACTACCCTTTCGGGGAACATTTTCAGTAGCCTGCGACGAGCCGACCAACGAAGATGGGCGGAGGCCTATCTGCTCGGGTTGCTCGTCACGCCGGGAAAGAAGTCCGTCCGCCGCCTCGCCGACGCCGTCTCCAACTCACCTACCGCCGCCCAGTCGTTACGGCAGTTCATCAGCATCAGCCCGTGGGACTGGGACCCGGTCATGCACGAGCTGACCCACTGGGCAGAGGGGCACGGCACTCCTTCCGCCTGGACGATCGGCCGGGCGGTCCTGCCGAAACGGGGCGAGCGATCCGTCGGGGTGCACCGCTATTTCGATTCCTTCACCGGCCGTACCCTCAATTGCCAGCTCGGAATCGGAGCGTTCGCGTACATCGGCACCGTGCCCGTCCCCGTCGACTGGCGCTTGCATCTGCCCGCGCAGTGGACCGAGGACCCGGAACTGCGCCGCGGCGCGCGCATCCCGGACACCATGCACTACCGCTCTCTCCAGATCCAGGCCCTCGACCTGGTCGACACGCTCACGTCCCGCACCGACCTCACTCCCCCGCCCGTCGTCGTGGACCTGAGCGACGACCCCGACACCGGGCTCTTCCTGCGCGCGCTCAGCCAGCGGGGGCACGACTTCGTCATCGCTGTGCCACCCACCCTGCGGGTCCACCCCGTCGTCGAACGCTCACCGAGCGCCCCGGCGTTCGTCAGCGCCAAGTCCCACCTGCCCTCGGGCGGCAGCCCCGACACCGTCCTGGTCACGGCACCGGGCGGACAGCAGGAACGCGTCCGCGTCCAGTCGGCGCTGGTCGTTGTCCCCGGAACCCGTACGGCGGGGCTGCCCGAACACCCCTACCGGCTGTTCACCGAGATGCTGCCGGACAACCGCACCGGCCCGCTGTGGATCACCAACCTGACTCACCGACGCCTCGACGAGGTGGTCTCACTCACCACGCTGCGGACCGCCACCGTCGCGTCGGTCACGACCATGGAGCGCGACTTCGGACTGCTCGACTTCGAGGGACGCTCCCTTCCCGGCTGGTACCACCACATGGCCCTGGTCTCCGCCGCTTACGCGTACCGGCATCTCACCCCGGCGCCCCAGAGCCAGCCCCGGCGCATCTACCTCCCCGCACGGCACTCCCGCGTCGCCGCCAAGAACACCCCGCAGCGGTCCGGCGCCTCCTCGTCGTGAGGGCACGGCCCTGGACATCGTCGAGGGCTCCGGTGTCCAGGGCCGCGCTTTCGGCACCGGTGTGCGGCAACCTCGTCGCGCACCGGACCATGGCAGTCGGCGCCACGCCTCTCATCGCAATTCTATTTAATCCGGCGGCACTGGCCATACGGGCGCGAGTCCGGACGGGGTAAATGAGTGCACTCCAGGCCGGGCATCCCAGTGGAATAGGGATTTCCCCCGAGCACTCACTACCGCCAGAAGATTCATTTCTGTTCCCGCAGAAATTTCCTCGGCATGACTCCCCTCTTCATTGCGCCGGAGGCGACAGGCGGTCCACGATAGGGGTCTCCTTGTCCCGCCGGCAGGACAGAACAGCGGGTTCGTCGACTAATCGCCGCACCATTGCCGCGACTCACGAACTCGCAATGTCATTGTTCTGGTCACACCACGAAAGGTGAGTGCCGCATGTTCGTCCCCGGTCAGTACCGAGAACCGGACGTCTCCTGGATAGTCGATCTGCTGCACGAGAACCCGCTGGCGCTGATGTCCAGCAACGGAACTCCCGCTGACGGGCCATTCGCCACCCACCTTCCGGTCATCACCGACCCCCAGTGGGAGGGAAAACCCGCTGCGGACCTGGCCGGTATGCCTCTGCTGGGTCACATGAACCGGGCCAATCCGCATTGGGCGGCGCTGGACACCGGGACAGTGGTCCTGCTGGCGTTCACCGGTCCGCATGCCTATGTCTCGCCCTCCGTCTACGACATTTCGCCGGCCGCCCCGACATGGAACTTCACCTCGGTGCACGTGCACGGAGTGGTGGAGAGGATCGAGACGACGGAGGAGACGCTGGGTGTCGTACAGGCGACGGTGCAGGCCTTCGAGAAGGAATTCGGCGACAGCTGGGACATGACTGAATCCCTCGGCTACTTCCGGAAGATAGTGCCCGCGGTGGGCGCTTTCCGTGTCCGGGTCACCAAGGCCGAGTCCATGTTCAAGCTCAGCCAGGAACAGCGCCCGGAGGTCCGCGAGCGGGTGGTGCAGTCGTTCGCCGGGCGCGGATGCACCCGGCACGCGCAGACGGCGGACCTCATGAACCGCCTGCCGTAACGGTTCTGCCGACGAGGCGGGGTCCGCGTTCCTGAGTTGTGCGGACCCCGTGGCTTTCACCGCCATGGACGGACACTCCCGGCGGCCACCACCTTCAGCGCCGGTGGCCGAGGATGAGGCGCTCTGCCGTACGCGTCACGAGGCGGCCTCCGTTCGGTACTTGATGTGGTGCAGTACCTCACCGATGTCCGCCAGGAGCGCGGTCTCCTCGTCCCTGAGGTAGAAGTGCCCACCGGGCAGCACGCGCAGCCTGAAGGCGTCGCGCGTCAGGTCCGCCCAGCCGCGCATCCGCTCCACGGTCACTTCGGGATCCCTGTCACCGGTGTAGCCGTAAACCGGGCAGTCGAGCGGAGGCCGGGGGCCACCGGGGTAGTCGTCCACCAGTCGGCAGTCGGCGCGGACCGCGGGGAGCACGAGCTCCCGCATCTCGGGGTCCGCGAAGACCGGTGCACGGCTCGCGTCGGCGCGCACGATGTCCGCGACGAGCTTCTCGTCCGGGCCGAAGAACTTCCGCTGGCCGTCCAGCTCGTGCGTCGGACGTCTGCCGGACACGCACAAGGCGGCCGGCGGCTCCCCCCGTTCCTGGAGGCGGAGCGCCACCTCGTGTGCCACCGAAGCCCCCATACTGTGGCCGAACAGCGCCAGCCGATGCGGCGTCAACTCACCGAGCGCGTCGGCTATGTCGTCCGCGAGGGCTTCCAGCCCGGACGGGAACGGATCGCCCATACGGTCCTCCCTGCCCGGGTACCGGACTGCGAGCACGCCGATGTCCGAAGGCAGTCCCAGGGGCCAGGTGCGGTATGCGCTCGCCCAGCCGCCGGCGTGGGGGAAACAGACGAGCTTCGTCTCGCACCCGTCGTCGTCACGGAAGCGGCGTATCCACCGTTCCGCCGGCGAACTACTCATCCAGAAACCCCTTTTACGTACGCTGCGGGCATGTAGTGATCAGGCGCGATCGGCAGGACAGAGCCGGCCCGGGCGCGAGGGAAGCAGTATGCGGAGTGCACGCCAACCGGCACAGCGGCGGAGTTGGCGTGCTGCGCCCGGCCCCCGCTGCGGGCGTTCAGCGGATGTCGCCTCCGACCTCGGCGGGAACCGCACGTTCGGCGCTCTGTGCCGCGCGCCGGGCGACGATCGAGTCGGCGATCTCACCGCTTCGTACCGCGATGTTCGACAGCAGCGAGGAGGTAAGGCCGTGCGTGTGTTCGGTACCGCCCTGCAGATAGACGCCGCACCGCAGGTCGGGGGCGGTGACGATGCGGTAGTCCCGCTCCACCTGGTACCGGCCCGCCTCGTCACGCAGACAGTGCCGGTCGAGATCGCCGAGCAGGCCTGTGGGCTCCATCGCGTTGTAGCCGGTCGCGCAGACGAGTGCGTCGAAGTCGAGTTCGCGCACCTCGCCGTCGGGTCCCGCCTGCAGTGAGACGCGGGTCTCGGCGCCGACTCGTTTCACACCGGTGACCCTCGTCAGATTGAGGAACTCGAGGCGGCTGATACCTCGTACGTCGTCGTCGTACGCCCTGCGGTACAGATCCCGGATCACCTCGTCGTCGACGACCGAGTAGTTCGTGTTGCGGTGGTACCGCCAGAACGCCTCCCTCGTCTGCTCGGTTCCGAAGTAGTAGTCGTCGACGGCCCCGGGGTCGAAGATCTGATTGGCGAAGGGGGTGTCGTCCGCCACGGAGTAGCCGTAGGACGGCAGGACCGACCACACCTGTGCGTGGGGAAGCTCGTCGTACAGGAACCTGGTGATCTCGGCGGCACTCTGGCCCGCCCCGACCACCGCCACCCGACGCAGTTCGGCGGGGTTCATCCGGCGGTACTTCTCCAGGAACTCGGAGCTGTGCCACACCCGTTCGTCACGCTCGATCCCGTCGGGCATGCTCGGGGCCAGGCCCGTCGAGATGACCACGTGCCGAGCCTCGACCACGCGCTTGCCCCGGCCCGTGGCATCCGCCACCTCGAGGCGGACACGGTCCGACTCCTCCGGATCGGCGCCCGGCGGCAGCCGGATCGACGTCACTTCCGAGCCGTACTCGACACGATCGGCCACCCGTGCCTGTGCCCATTCGAGGTACTGGTGGAACTCCTGGCGCGTGGGGAAGAAGTCCTGGTTGTTGACGAACTGCGGGAGCCGCCCCGACGCGTGCAGGTACTTGACGAAGCTGAAACTCGACGTCGGATTGCGGAAGGTGACCAGGTCCTTGAGAAAGGAGATCTGCATGGTCACCGACGGCAGCAGCATGTTGCGGTGCCAGCCAAAAGAGGACTGACGTTCGAAGAAGAGAGTGCTGATCTCATTCCCCAGACCATTCGCCCCGTGTTCCTCCAGGGCGATGGCGAGCGACAGGTTGGACGGACCGAACCCGATGCCGACCACGTCGTAGATTTCATGTTCACGATCACTCATAGAAATGCCTCCCGCTGGCATGGATGTGCGATGCGCTGTTCGCATCGTCGACCGGTGCTCGGCCTACCTCACCGCACCCCACGAACTCCGCGGCTGCGCGACGGACAACGCTCAGAGGACCTCGCCGTCCTTCGTCCTCCTGCGCAGAGCCGGCCTGCTGGACTGGGCGAGGTCCTTCCACATGTCGGACAGACCCGCGATGGTGCGTACCGCGAACAACATGCGGATGGAGACCTCTTGGTTCAGTTCCGCCCGGATCAGGCCGACCAGCCTGATGGCCCGCAGCGAGTTGCCGCCGAGGTCGAAGAAGTCGTCGTCGATGCCCACCCGGTCCAACTCGAGCACCTCGGCGAACGCCTTGGCCAGAACCCGCTCGGTGTTGTTGCGCGGTGCCCGGTGCTGCCCGTCATCCGACGCGGGCTCCGGCAACGACGTCCGGTCCACCCTGCCGCCGGCCGTGACCGGCAGGCGCTCAAGAGCCACGAACACCGACGGCACCATGAACTCCGGCAACCGCCCCGCGGCGAACCGGCGCAGTTCCTCGGCCGAGGGGCCGGCCCCGGGGTCACGGCCGCCCACCGGGACCACGTAGGCAACGAGTCGCTGCTGCCCGGAGTCGTCCTTGCCGGCGACCACGACCGACTGGGCCAGCCCGGAGTGCTCGGACAGCGCCTCCTCGACCTCGGTCATGTCGACCCGGACACCCCGTATCCAGGTCTGGGCGTCACCCCGGCCCACGTACTCGAGCCGGCCGTCGGCCCCCCACCGCACCCGGTCACCCGTGCGGTACATGAGCCCGCCGGCCGGACCGAACGGACAGGGCACGAAACGCTCGGCGGTCCGCGCGGGGCGCCCGGCATAGCCACGCGCCACGCCGGTTCCGGCCACGTACAGCTCTCCGGTCACGCCCTCGGGGACCGGCGCCAAACCCGGTCCCAGCACGTAGAGGGCGGTGTTGTCCATCGGGCGGCCTACCGCGCCCGCGTGGTGCACCGGTTCGTCCGCGACAAGGCGGTTGCCCGCGGCGAACACGGTCGTCTCCGTCGGGCCGTGACCGTTGACGATCGTCAGCTCGGGGCAGGCCTCCCGCAGGCGTCGCACCGCGGCCGCGGGCACACGGTCACCACCGGTCCACACCTCGCGCAACCCGGCGACGCACTCGGGGCGTTCTGCCGCGATCTCCGAGAACAGGGCCGCCGGCAGCCACACCGTGGAGAACTGGTGGGCCGCTCGCAACTCGGTCAGCGCATCGATGTCCAGTTGCCCGTGAGGAGCCACGACCACCCGGCCGCCGTTCAGCAGAGGCACCCACAGTTCGAGGGCGAGCGCGTCGCCCGTGTGGGGCGCATGCCACAACACGGTGCGGTGACCGCCCTGTTGCCAGTGGCGATCCAGGACGAACCGCTCCATGTTCCGGTGCGTCACCGCGACTCCCGCGGCCACACCGGTCGATTCGGAGCCGTACATCACAGCCAGCAGATTGTCCTGGTGCGGCGGACCCGGGACCTCCCGGACACCGTCGCCTTCACCGTCGGCGGTCTCCGAGCAGATGTCGTCGAACAGGATCGCCGGAACATCCGGATCGGCAGAGAACGCTTCGGCTGTCGTCGCGTCGGTGAGCAGCACGCGCGCCGAGGAGTCACCGACCATCGACGTGATCCGCTCCGCCGGGAGCGTGGAGTCGATCGGCAGGTAGGCTCCGCCCGCTTTCGCCACCCCCAGCAGGGCGACGGCCAGGTCCACCGACCGAGGCATCGCCACCGCGACGACCGCGTCGGGTCCGACGTGCCGGCGTCGCAGCGCCTCGGCGAGACGGCCCGACCGCTCATCCAGTTCCCGGTAGGAAACCGCCGAGTCCCCGGACACCACCGCGACGGCTTCGGGAGTCTGCTCCACCTGGCGGGCGAACAGTTCCGGAACCGTCAGCCCCGGCAGCGGCACGGCCGTGTCGTTCGGTGCCGTCAGCACGCGGGCCCGCTCGTCACCGCTCACCACGTCCAGCGCGCCGACCGCCAGCTGCCGGTCGGCGGCCATCACGGCCCGGATGTACGCGATCAGCTCCGCGCCGATGAATCGCAGTTCCGGGCGCGAGTACAGGTCCGCGGGGGCGTCGAGCCGGAAGTACAGGTCGCTGTCGGGGTTCCCGTCGGTGCCGACGCTGATCGACAACTCGTTGAAGGCCCCGTTGGTCCCGCCGAAGTAGTGCGCCGGCTTGTCGGCGAAGTGGAGCTGCTCCGCGAACTCCACGATGTTCATGACGGCACCGAAGCTACCGCGACCGCTCAGGACGGTTCCGCTCGCGCGCTGGATCTCCGAGTAGTGGCAGGCGGTCTGACCGAAGATCTTGTACGTCTCGTCCACCATCGCGTCGGCGATCTCGGTGAAGGTCGCACCGAGCGGAACCCTCGTCCGCACCGGCACCACGTTCACGGCCAGACCGGGCGTCCTGCTCGCCACCCCCACGCGGTTGCCCACGGCCAGCGAGAGGATGAGCTCAGGACGATCGCAGCGGTGCCGGAAGAACACCGCCGCGGCCGCGGTCAGTACCGACGACATCCACACGCCCATGGACTTCGCGGCCTCGGTCCACGTGTCCGCCTCGGCGCGCGGAACGGTCAGCGTCCGGCTCACCACCCCGATGGAGTCGGTCAGTTCTCCCCAGCGGTCGGCGTTGCTCATCGGTTCGGAGAGCGCGGACCGTGCCGCGTCGGACAACCGGACACGCGGAACCTGCGCGGGCGGCGGTGCGTCCCGCAGGTAGTCGCGCCAGAACTCCGTGTCGTCGGTGAACTTCTGGGACGCGTGATACTCCGCTGCCTCGGCCGCGAACGACTCGGCGTCCCACGGGTGCGGCAACTCCGGTATCTCCGAACCCCGGACCAGCGCCGTGTAGACCTCGGCGAGGCGGCGGGACAGCAGGCCGCCCGCGCCGTATCCGTCCGATATGAGGTGGTGGTAGACGATCACCATGAGAGAGCGGGCGGCGGCGAGTTTGACCACGCCCAGCCGGAACAGCAGATCGCGCTCCAGGTCGAACGGCTGCCGCAGCTTGTCGGCCAGCGCTTCGCGCGCCGCCTGCTCGGGATCGGCCTCGGCGCTGAAATCCATAAAGAACGGCCGCCAGTCCCCCAATTCGCGGGGCACGAGCCGCAGTCCGCCGGCGTCGTCCTTGAAGTTGATGCGCAGTACTTCCGCTTCGCCCATCACATGCAGGAATGCGGATTCCATGACCGCCGCGTCCAGCTCCCCGTCCACATTCCACATGGTCAACGCATGGTTCAGCGTGTCGGGAGACATTTTCTGCGCCAGCCACAATCCTTTATGCGCGGACGGCGCATCGAACGAACGCAAACGGATCAACCCCTCAACAAACAGACTTGGGAAGCGGAGGAATTCGCAGATCGCCTCCACCTTCACGGAAGTGGGTCAGCCGGTCAAGGCAACCAGGTGCCGGGGCGGGACAAACCACGGTCGAACGTGCGGTGTCCCGCCGACGGGACAGTCACACGGGGCGGAAAAGCCCCCCGGAACGCAATGAGGTCACTGCGGATGCCGGTCGGCCATCGAGGAGATGATGTGCCCGCTGATCAGTCTCGGTGTCGGGTACCGCAGCACCACATTCGCCCTCAGCTGGATTCCGGTCGTCGCCGCCAGGCGTTTGCTCAGCTCCACCGACAGCAGCGAGTCGAATCCCATGTCACCGAACTCCCGGTCGGGATCGATGGTCTCGGCAGAGGGGTGCCCCAGCACGACGGCGACCTTTTCGAGGACGTGGCCCAGCACAAGTGCCGCCGCCTCACCGTCGGGGAGAGTGGCGAGCCTGTCCGGCAGGGGGACGGAGTGATCATCGGCTGTCGGCAGCTCCACCGGGGCCGCCTCGGTCGCCACCGCCCCGTGCGAGGAGTTCAGCCAGTACCGCTGCCGCTGGAACGCGTACGTCGGCAGATCCACCCGCCGGCGCGTCCCCAGCAGGGCACCCCAGTCCACGGCGCCGCCCCGGACGTGCAGTTGGGCCAGCGAGCCGACCACGGCGTCCACCTCTCCCCTGTCCCGCCGCGCCGAGGACAGGACCACCGCGTCGTCCACTTCCTCGGTCATCTCCTGGACCGGGACGGTCAGAACGGGGTGCGGGCTCATCTCGATGAACACTCGGAAACCGTCGTCGACCAGCCGCCGGACGGAGGATTCGAAGAGGACTTTTCTGCGCAGGTTGTTGTACCAGTAGGTGCCGTTCAGCTCCGCGGTGTCGGTTTTCTCGCCGTACAGGGTCGAATAGAAGGGCAGCGTCGAGGTTTTGGGGTTCAAGTCCGACAGCGGTCCGATCACCTGGTCCCTGACTCCCGTCACCTGGTGGGAATGAGAGGCGTAGTCAACCGATATTCTCCGGGCCTGAGCGCCTTCGGCCTTCATCTTCTCCACGAATTCGTCGAGTGCGTCCGGTTCTCCGGAAACCACCACGGAGCGGGGGCCGTTGACAACGGCGACGCTCACCCGGTCGTTCCACGGAGCCAGACGTGATTCCACGAGATCCACGGATTCCGCGACCGACGCCATTCCACCGTGACCGATCAGAGCCACCAAGGCCTTGCTGCGCAGCGCCACGATTTTGGCGGCGTCGCGCAGCGACAGCGCACCGCATACGTAGGCGGCGGCTATCTCGCCCTGGCTGTGTCCCACCACCGCGGCGGGTTCCACACCCCAGGACCGCCACAGGGCCGCCGTGGCCACCATGACCGAGAACAGCGTCGGCTGAACCACGTCCACCCGGTCCAGCGAAGGTGCGCCCGGTACTCCGCGCACCACGTCGAGCAGCGACCAGTCGACCCACTCGGCCAGTGCGGTCGCGCACTCGTCGAGACTGTCCGCGAAAGCGGGGAAGGCCTCGTACAACTGCCGGCCCATGCCGACCCACTGCGATCCCTGCCCGGGGAACATGAAGACGATGCCGCCGAGGTCTCCGGCGGGACCACGGACGACCCCGGCGGACTCCGCGCCGTCGCCCAACGACGCCAGACCGCTCAGCAACTCGTCCCGGTCGCGCCCCAGGGCCACCGCGCGATGCTCGAAGCCCGACCGGCCCGAGACCAACGACCAACCGACATCGGCGATGTCGGCGCCCGGATCGGCGGCGATGAAATCGCGTAGTTTGCGCGCCTGCCCCTCCAGGGCCTTCGCGGTTCTGCCGGACACCACCCACGGCACCAGCCCGCCGGCGACGGCCGGTCCCGGACCGGACTCGTCCGCCCGCTCCGGCGGTTCCTCTTCCAGGATCACGTGCGCGTTGGTGCCGCTGACTCCGAACGACGACACTCCGGCCCGCCGCGGACCGTCCTCCCGGATCCACTCACGTCCCTCCTCCAGCAGTTCGACCGCGCCGGAGGACCAGTCCACGTGCCGTGAGGGCGCGTCCACGTGCAGGGTCTTCGGCAGGAACGTGTGGCGCATGGCCATCACGGCCTTGATGACACCGGCGACACCGGCGGCGGCCTGGGCGTGACCCATGTTCGACTTCAGGGACCCCAGCCAGAGGGGCCTGCCCTCGGCCCGGCCCTGTCCGTAGGTCGCCAGCAGAGCACCTGCCTCGATGGGGTCCCCCAGCACGGTTCCGGTGCCGTGGGCCTCGACCAGGTCCACCTCGGTGGCCGCGACCGCCGCGTTGGCCAGTGCCTGCCGGATCACCTTCTCCTGGGCGAGGCCGTTGGGAGCGGTCAGCCCGTTGCTGGCCCCGTCCTGGTTCACCGCGGTACCGCGCAGGACGGCCAGCACCGGGTGGCCGTTGCGGCGGGCGTCGGACAGCCGCTCCAGCAGCAGCACCCCCACGCCCTCGGCCCAGCCGGTTCCGTCGGCTCCGTTCGCGAAGGCCTTGCAGCGGCCGTCCGCCGACAGACCGCGCTGTCGGGAGAACTCCACGAAGATCGCGGGCGTCGACATCACCGATGCCCCGCCCGCCAGCGCGAGTGAGCACTCGCCCGAACGCAGTGACTGCACCGCCAGGTGCAGGGCCACCAGCGACGACGAACACGCCGTGTCCACGGTCATCGCCGGTCCGGTGAACCCCAGTTCGTACGCCACCCGGCCGGAGGCGACGCTCAGTGTGCTGCCGTGCAGTAAGTACCCCTCCAGCTCGTGCTTGCCGCCTTCCAGGAAGCGCGCCCCGTACTCGGGGGAACTGACTCCGGAGAAGACACCGACGTCGGCCCCGCGCACGTCGGCGGCGACGATGCCCGCCCGCTCCAGGACCTCCCACGACGTCTCCAGGAGCAGGCGCTGCTGCGGGTCGACCGCCAGTGCCTCCCGTGGACTGATGCCGAAGAACTCCGCGTCGAAGTCGGCCACGTTCGTCAGGAAGCCTCCGTGACGGACGTACGAGCTGCCGAGCGTGTCAGGGTCCGGGTCGAACACGTCCCGCCAGCCGCGGTCCTGCGGGAACCCGTCCACCACGTCGGAGCCGCCGCGGATCACGTCCCAGAGGTCCTCGGGCGACGACACGCCTCCCGGGTAGCGGCAGGCCATGGCCACCACGGCGATCGGCTCGCCGCGGCCCGCTTTCAGGGCTTCGTTCTCCTGCCGCAGGCGGTCGCGCTCCTCCAGCAGCGTGCGGAGGGCCCGTTGGACCCGGTCGGCGCCGTCCGCCGTACGATCCGCGGAGTCGGTCATGTCACTTGCCCCTCTCGTCCAAAGCCAGGTCGACCAGTGCGTCCAGGTCCAGCGCCGCCAGTTCGTCCGCGCCGGTACCCGCGTCCGGTACCGGCCCGTCGGCACCCGACTGGGGCGGGTTGGCGCACGCCAGAACCTGCTCCAAGATGCCCGCGCTCCGCAGCCTGTCGATGGGGACGGTCAGCAGCGCTTCTCGGATCTCCGCGTCCTCGGCCGCGCTGGTGTCCGGTGCCGGACGCAGCAGGCCCGATATGTGCCGGCCCAGCTCGCGTGGTGTCGGGTAGCTGAAGACGAGAGCGGACGGCAGGCGCAGTCCGGTGGAGGAAGCCAGGCGGTTGCACAGTTCGACCGAGGTAAGCGAGTCGAACCCGAGGTGGGTGAAGGCCTGGTCGGCGTCGACGGCTGCGCTGGTGGTGTGCCCGAGCACGATGGCGGCGTGCTCGCGGACCCAGTCCAGTACGGCTGCCTCCGCCTCGCCTTCAGGCAGGGCCGACAGTCCGGCGGGCAGGTCGAGGGGCCCGCTGCCCTTAGCCGTGCGGGGCCGGGTCCGGGTCCGGGTCAGACGGCTGCTGTCGACGAAGTCGCGCAGGAGGAGCGGCAGTTCGTCGCCGGTCTTGTTCCGGAGCGTGGCGAGGTCCACCCGGGCCGGGATGAGCACGGGCTTGCCGTTCGCGCACGCCGAGTCCAACAGGGCCAGCGCTTCGGGTGTGGGCATCGGGGCGATGCCCAGCCGTCGGATCCGCGAGAGGTCGGCCTCGTCCAGGCCCCTGGTCATACCGCTGCTCTGCTCCCACCAGCCCCAGCACAGCGAGGTGCCGACCAGCCCGGCCGCCCTGCGCTGTGCCGCCAGGCCGTCCAGGAAACCGTTGGCCGCGGCGTAGTTGGCCTGTCCTCCGCCGCCGAGCGTGCCCGCGAGGGCGGAGAACTGGATGAACGCCGACAGGTTGTGTCCCTTGGTCAGCTCGTGCAGGTTGACCGCACCTCCGGCCTTGGCACCCAGTACGTGCGCGAAGCCGTCCGCGGTCAGCGACTCGACCGTGCCGTCCGCCAGTACACCCGCGGCGTGCACGACCGCCGTGAGCGGGTACCGCGGGGGCATGTCCGCGAGCATGTCCGCCACGGCGGCCCGGTCCGCGACGTCGCAGGCCACGACCTTGACGGCCGCGCCCGCCTTCTCCAGGTCCCTGACCAGATCGGGAACCCCGACGGCCGTCGCCCCCCGACGGCTCGCCAGCACCAGACTGCGCACACCGTGTTCGGCCGCGAGGTGCCGGGCCACCAGCGAACCCACTCCCCCGGTGCCGCCCGTGACCAGCACGGTCCCACCGCCGAAGCCGCCGCCCACCTCGATGACCAGTTTGCCGACGTGCCGGCCCTGGCTCATCTCGCGGAAGGCCTTGCGTGCGTCGCGGATGTTCCGGACGGAGATGGGGTTCAGGTGCACCCGCCCGTCGGCGAACAGTTCCATGACGTCCCCGAACAGTTCGAGCCGGACGTCCGGGCTCGCCTCGTAGGCGTCGAAGGCCCGGTAGTCGACCCCGGGATGACGGGCCGCCACCTGGTGGGGATCGCGGATGTCCGTCTTCCCCATCTCGATGAAGTTGCCGCCCCCGGGGAGCAGTCGCAGCGAGGCGTCGACGAACTCGAACGCGAGGGAGTTCAGAACGACATCCACACCGCGACCGTCCGAGGAGTCCAGGAACTTCTCCACGAACTCCAGATCCCGCGAGGACGCCAGGTGGTCGTCGTCCAGTCCCAGCGCGCGCAGGGCGGGCCACTTGGCCGGGCTCGCGGTTCCGTACACCTCGGCACCGACATGCTTCGCCAGTTGAACGGCGGCCATTCCGACGCCGCCGGCCGCGGCGTGGATGAGGATCCGCTGTCCCTTTTCGAGCTTCGTCAGGTGGAAGAGCGCGTAGTAGGCCGTGAAGAAGGCGCTCGGCACGGACGCCGCCTCGGCGTGGCTCCACCCGTCGGGGGTGGGCACGAGCAGGCGGTGATCCGCCACGGCCACGCGGCCGAATGCGCCGGGGAAAGCCCCCAGCACCCGGTCACCTGGTGCGAAACGGGTGACGTCGTCCGCGACCTCCAGCACCGTTCCGGCGCCTTCACTGCCGAGTCCGGCGCCGAAGGCCGTTCTCTCCACCAGTCCCAGGGCCATGGTGACGTCCCGGAAGTTCAGCCCCGCGGTGTGTACGGCGATGCGCACCTGCCCGTTCGCCAGGGGCGCCTCCACCTCGGGGCAGGGAACCCACATCAGGTTCTCCAGAGTTCCCTTGTCCGGAATACCCAGCCGGTGAGCACCGACGGCCGCCGGCGGCACGATCTGGTGATGCGCGGGCGAGGCAGGTGTCATATGGGGCGTGCGGAACACGCCGTTCCGCAGTGCCAGTTGATCATCGCCCAGGGCGAACGTGTCCGGGAAGGAGGCGAACGATGTCCGCTCGTCGTCGATGTCGACCAGCCGGAACCTGCCGGGGTGCTCCGACTGCGCGGACCGGATCAGACCCCACACGGACGCGCCGGGGAGGCTTTCGACGCTCTCCCCTCCGCCGGTGTCCTGGGCCAGGCGGGTGAGGACCACCAGCGTGGATCCGGCGAGCCGCTGCTCGGCGACGAACCGCTGGACCCAGTCCAGCACGCGCGTGTCGACGCTGCCGACCGCGGTGAGCAGATCGGCGTCGGCGGGGACGAAGTCGTCCAGGCACAGCACGATGTCCCGGGGTGTCTCCTCCGAGAAGACGTCGTCCAGGGACTCGTAGAGCTCGACACTCTCGTCGACTGCCCCGGAGAGCCGAGAGGCCAGCCCGTTCTTCGCGCCGAGAACCCCCCACCGCCCTCGGCGGGTCTCCCGCCTGCTCTGCTGGACCGGTCGCCATTCCAGTTCGAACAGCGACTGCTCCAGCCCGCCGCGTACCGAGCGCACCTGCTCGGCGCTCGCCCGCCGGAACGTCAACGCCTGTACGTGAGCGATCGCGCGGCCGTCCTCGTCGGCGATCTCCAGGGACACGACGCCTTCGCCGACCGGGACGATCCGGACCTTCACGCTCGGTCCGCACTCCCCGAAGAGTTGCACGCCGGACAAGGAGAAGGGCATCCAGCCCTGGCCGTCGCCCACGTCGAGGACGCCGCCGGGCACCACCGCGTGCAGCGCCGAGTCGATCAGCGCCGGATGCAGGGCGAACCCGCCGCCGGCCGAGCCGTCGTCGGTCTCCGGCAGTGTGGCCAGCACATAGAGGTCGTCGCCCTGCTGCCACACTTCCCGCAGCCCGCGGAAGGTCGGACCGTAGTCGAACCCCGTGTCCGTGAGGGAGTCGTAGAGACCGTCGATGTCCAGGTGTCTGGCCCCGACCGGCGGCCACACGGCGAGTGAGCGCGCGTCGTCGGTCCCCGCGGCCTGCTGCGGTGTGCCCGGTGACACGCTCCCCGTCGCGTGACGGGTCCAGCCGCCCACCGTCCCGGCGTCCTCGCCGAGGCGCGAGTACACGTCCAGGGAGCGGTGTCCTGTCTCGTCCGCCGCACCGACGACGACCCGCACCTGCACGTCACCCGATCTGGGAAGGACCAGGGGTACTTCCAGGGAGAGTTCGTCGATCGCCGCACACCCGACGAAGTCGCCGACGGACAACGCCAGGTCCATGTAGGCCGTCGCCGGTACGACGACCGTGCCGAACACGGCGTGATCGGCCAGCCAGCCGTGGGTCCGCAGGGACCACTGATCGGTGAACACCACCTCGCCGGTGCGGGGGTGGTCCACCATGGCGCCCAACAGCGGATGCGCGGGAGCCGAGAGGCCGGCCGAGGCCACGTCCGCTGCATCCGCCCCGACCGTGAAGTCCAGCCAGTACCGCTGCCGTTCGAACGCGTACGTCGGGAGATCCACCCGCCGGCGTGCCCCGAACAGAGCCTCCCAGTCCACGGCCCCGCCCCGGACGTGCAACTCGGCCAGCGCGCCCAGCAGCGCCTCCGCCGCCCCGCGGTCCCGCCGTGACGACGACACGACCATCGCGTCGTCCACGCCCTCACCGGCGAACGCCTCCTTGGTGATGCTCGCGAGCGTCGCTCCCGGGCCCACTTCGAGGAAGACGCTCGCCCCGGCCGTACGGGCGTACTCCACCGCGTCGTAGAAGCGAACGGGTTCGCGGACGTGGTTCACCCAGTGCTCGACGGAGGTCAGCTCCTGGAGCGTGGCCTCGCGGCCCAACCGGGTCGAGACGATCGGTATCGCGAGCTCCCCGGTGGAGAGCTCGCCGATCGACACCGCGAACTCGTCCAGGACCGGGTCCATGAGCGGGGAGTGGAACGCGTGGTCGACCGCGAGCAGTTTCGCCGACGTGCCGCCGCCGACGAGACGCTCCCGAAGGGCGTGGACCTCGTCGCGGACGCCCGAGACCACGACCGATTCGGGGCCGTTGACAGCGGCGATGCCGAGACCGTCGTAGCCGCTGAGCATCGAGCTCACGTCGGCTTCCGGGGCGCGGACCGCCAGCATGGCGCCCCGCTCGGTGACCTGCTGCATGACCCGTCCGCGAGCGGCCACGAGCCTCGTCGCGGAATCCAGGTCGATGGCACCGGACACGTGAGCGGCGGCGATCTCGCCGACGGAGTGACCGATCAGGTGGCTCGGCCGCGGACCGTACAGCGACAGGAGCCGGTACAGGCTGACCTGCAGGGTGAACAACGCCGGCTGCGCGATGTCCGTTCGCTCGCGTTCCGCGATCTCGTCGGCGAGGAGCAGAGGCTTCAGATCGAAGGGGAGGTGTACGGCGAAGCGTTCACAGATTTCGTCGAGGCTCCGCGCGAAGACAGGAAACACCTCGTACAACTGCCGCGCCACACCGGCCCATTGCGCCCCCTGCCCCGGGAACATGAAGACCGTGTCACCGAAGTCTCCGGCGACACCGCGCACCACCCCGGCGGACTCGACACCGTCGCTCAGCGATGTCAGACCGCTCAGCAACGCGTCCCGGTCATGCCCCAGTACCACCGCACGATGTTCGAGCAGCGCCCGGCTCGTCACCAGTGACCGACCGACGTCGGCGATGTCCAGGTCCGCGTCGGCGGCGGCGAAGTCGCGCAGCTTCTCCGCCTGTGCCCGCAGCGCCTCCTCCGACCGTGCCGAAACGATCCACGGCACCGGTCCGTCCGCCCCGACCGGCACGTCTCCGGCGGCGGGCGCCGCCGCCTCCTCGGGCGCCTGCTCGAGGATCAGGTGCACATTGGTACCGCTCACGCCGAATGCCGACACCGCGGCCCGCCGCGGCCGATCACCGGTCTCGGGCCACGGCCGCGACTCGGCGAGCAGCTCGACCGCGCCCGCGGACCAGTTCACGTGCGGCGTCGGCTCGTCCAGGTGAAGCGTCTTCGGCAGGGTGCCGTGCCGCATGGCCATGACCATCTTGATGACACCCGCCGCGCCCGCCGCGCACTGCGGGTGGCCGATGTTCGACTTCACCGACCCCAGCCACAGCGGCCGGTCCGCGGGCCGGTCCTTGCCGTAGGTGGCCAGCAGCGCCTGAGCCTCGATCGGGTCGCCCAGCGTCGTGCCCGTGCCGTGCGCCTCGACGGCGTCCACCTGGTCGGCCGTCAGCCGAGCGTCCGCCAGGGCCTCGCGGACGACGCGCTGCTGGGAGGGTCCGTTGGGGGCGGTGAGGCCGTTGCTCGCCCCGTCCTGGTTGATCGCCGAGCCGCGCACGACGGCCAGCACCTGGTGGCCGTTCCTCCGCGCGTCGGAGAGGCGTTCCAGTAGCAGCAGGCCCACGCCCTCGCCCCAGGCGGTGCCGTCCGCGCCGGACGCGAACGGCTTGCACCGGCCGTCCGGGGCCAGTCCGCGCTGGCGGCTGAACTCGATGAACACGCCGGGCATCGTCATGACCGTCACGCCGCCGGCCAGGGCCAGCGAGCACTCGCCGTTCCGCAGCGCCTGGGCTGCCAAGTGCAGCGTCACCAGCGACGAGGAGCATGCCGTGTCGATCGTGACGGCCGGTCCCTCAAGACCCCATACGTAGGAGATGCGCCCGGAGGCGACCGCGGGCGCCTTGCCCGTCAGCAGGTAGCCGTCGAGCCCTTCCGGCGACTTGTGCATCGGCGCCCCGTACTCCTGGTGCGCGATCCCCACGAAGACGCCCGTACGGCTGCCGCGCAGCGTCGTCGGATCGATGCCCGCCCGCTCGATCGCCTCCCACGAGGTCTCCAGGAGCAATCGCTGCTGCGGGTCCATCGCCATCGCCTCGCGCGGGCTGATCTCGAAGAAGCCCGGGTCGAAGACGTCGGCGTCGTGCAGGAAACCGCCCTCGCGCACATACGACTTGCCGTGGGTGCCCGGCTCCGGTGCGTAGAGCTCGTCGAGATCCCAGCCGCGGTTCCGCGGAAAGCCGGTGATGGCGTCGCGCCCGGCGGCGACCAGGTCCCACAGCTCCTCCGGCGAGCGTACGCCGCCCGGATAGCGGCAGCCCATACCGACGATCGCGATCGGTTCGTGCGACGCCGCGGAGAGCTCGGCGTTGAGGCGGCGCAGGCGCTCCGTCTCCTTGAGAGATGCCCTCAACGCCTCGACAACGGCATCGTTCGAATCGGCCATCATGACCTCCGCGTCTCGTCAGGAACGTCGTTCTTCATCGCCATGCGCACGAGGTCGTCCACACCCATCTCGTCCAGCGAGGGCCCGTCGCCGTTCTCCGGCGCGTGATCCACACCGTTCGTCTCGGCGCCGCCGGCCGTCGGGCGGCTCGCCAGGCTCAGCAGCGACTCCAGCAGCCCCGCCTCGCGCAGCCGTGCCGTCGGAATCGACAGCACCAGCTCCCGCACCGCGGCATCGTCCACGTCGGCCGGCGTCCCGACAGGGGCGGCGCCTTCGGCCGTCCGCTCCGGGAACAGCTCCTCCCGCAGGTACTGAGCAACGGCGATCGGCGTCGGACAGTCGAACAGCAGCGTGCTGGGCAGTTGCAGCCCGGTCACACGCCGCAGCCGGTTCCGCAGCTCCACGGACGTCAGCGAGTCGAACCCGGCCAGGGCGAACGCCCGCCCCGCGCCGAGCGCATCCGGCCCGCTCAGGCCGAGGACCGCCGCGGCGTGCGCACGGACGGTCTCCAGCAGAGCGTCGTCGAACTTGCCGTCCGGCAGCCCCTTCAGCCAGGCCACCAGGTCGTTCTCGTTCACCCCACCGGCGTCGCCGGAGTGCGCCGTGGTGGGCACGATGACGTCGGGAAGATCGGCGATGAGAGGGCTGGGACGGGCCGCGGTGAAGGCGGGCGCGAAGTCCGCCCACTCCACCTGAGCCACCGTCACCTGCGTCTCCTCGCGCCCCAGCGAAGCGGCCAGCGCCGCCACCGCCGTCTCGGGTGCCATCGGCGGCAGCCCCTGGCGACGCAGCCGTTCCTCCACCTCGCCGGTCACCAGGCCGCCGCCACCCCACGACCCCCAGGCCACGGCGGTCGCGGGCAGCCCGGCCGCCCGCCGCACGTGCGCCAGCGCGTCGAGGAAGGCGTTCGCCGCGGCGTACCCGCCCTGCCCGGCGCTGCCCCAGACACCGGCGGCCGAGGAGAACAGCACGAACGCGTCCAGCTCCAGGTCGGCGGTGAGCTCGTGCAGCACCGCGGCGGCGGCCACCTTGGGCCGGAGCACCCGCTCCAACTGCTGCGCCGTGAGGGACTCCACCAACCCGTCCGCGAGCACCCCGGCGCCGTGGATCACCGCGGTCAGCGGGTGCTCCTCCGGAACCGACGTCAGCAGTTCCCGCAGCCCGTCCCGGTCGGCGGCATCCACCGCGGCCACGGTCACACGCGAGCCGAGCTCCGTCAGCTCCGCCTCCAGCTCCGCGATGCCGGGCGTTTCCTTGCCGCGCCTGCTGACGAGCAGAAGGTGCGGCGCTCCGGCCCGGGCCAGCCAGCGGCAGACATGGGATCCGACGGCGCCCGCGCCGCCCGTCACCAGTACGGTGCCCCGCGGACGCCACTCCCGCGTAGGCACGTCACCCAGCGGTGCCCGCACCAGTCGTCGTCCGGACGCTCCCGAGGTGCGCACCGCCACCTGGTCCTCGCCCTGGCCTCCGCCTGTGCCGGCCGTTCCGCCGACGCCGGCGAGGACCGCGCACAGCAGTTCCGCGGCGCGCCCGTCCATCCGCGCGGGCACATCCACAAGCCCGCCCCACCGGTCCGGCCGCTCCAGCGCCACTGCCCGGCCCAGGCCCCAGATCTGGGCCTGGAGCGGGTTGGCGACGGCGTCCGCGTTCGCCGTGGACACCGCCTCGCGTGTCAGGCACCACAGACGAGCCTCGACACCCTCGTCGTCCAGCGCCTGCACCAGAGCGACCGTGCCCGCCAGGCCGTCGGAGACCGGTTCGTGCGCGGCGGCCAGGCCGTCGTCGACGAGCGCGGCGAGGGACAGTACGCCGGTGAGGCGGACGGGGGCCTCGCCCTCGGCGAGGGCGGTGGCGAGGCTTCGGCCGAGCGCGGTGCGGTCCCGTAGCTCGGCCGGTGCGACGTCCCAGCGGATCGCCTCGGCGCCGCGCTGCCGCAGTGCGTCGAGGACCGTCTCCACCACGGGGTCCGACGCGACCGTCTCGGGGACGACCACCAGCCAGGCGCTCCCCTCCAGCCCCGGCGCCGCTCCGGTCCCGATGCCGAGCAGCGGCTTCCACGTCGCGCGGTAGCGCCAGCTCTCCTGCACCGACCGGTCCAGCCGACGCCGCCGCCACGACGACATGGCGGACAGCACAGCGGGAAGGCTGGTGTTCACGCCGTCGCGCTCGCCCCGCACGTCCCCCAGCCCCAGGGTGCCGGCCAGCGCGTCCAGATCCTCCCGATCGACCGCGTCCCAGAACTCGGCCTCGACCGGATCCGCGGAAGCTCCGACCGGGCGGTCGGTGTCGGTTTGTTTGGTGTCCAGCAGCCAGTAGTGCTGGTGTTGGAAGGGGTAGGTGGGCAGGTCGAGGTGGGTCGGCCGGGTGGCGGGGTAGAAGCCCGCCCAGTCGACACCGGCGTGGATGTGGGTGTGGGTGGTGGCCAGGGAGGTCAGTACCCGCTGCCAGGTGTCCTCCTCCCGGCGCAGAGTGCCGGTGACAGCCACCTCAGTGGTGCCTGCGTGGTCCTCCGCGGTCTCCTGCAGAGGGTGGGTGAGGACCGGGTGAGGGCTGGACTCGATGAACAGGGTGTGACCGTCGTCCAGCAGAGCCCGGGTGGCGGCCTGGAAGTCGACGGTGGTGGCCAGGTTCTCGTACCAGTACTCCGCGTCCATCACCGTCGTATCAGCCATCGCACCACCGACATGACGAGTGACGGACGAGTAGAAGGCGACACTGGCCGGCCGAGGCTCTATCGGTGCCAGCAACTCCAACAACCGCTCGTGCAGGGCTTCGACATGCGGAGTGTGGGAGGCGTAGTCGACAGGGATACGGCGGGCGCGGATGCTTTCGCTTTCACAGTGGGCGAGGAGGTCTGCCAGTGCGTCGGCATCACCCGCGACCACCGTGGACGAGGGTCCGTTGACCGTCGCCACGAACACCCGTCCCGCCCAGCGGACGATCAGATCCTCAACGTCCGCCACGGGAAGGGGAACCGACACCATTCCGCCCCGGCCGGCGATTCCGGCGATGGCCTGTGAGCGCAGTGCCACCACGCGAGCGGAATCCTCCAGCGACAGCACACCCGCGATATGCGCGGCAGCGATCTCCCCCTGCGAATGCCCCACCACCGCATCCGCCGTCACACCCAAGTGCTCCCACAGACGGGCCAGAGAGACCATCACCGCCCACAGAGCGGGCTGCACCACATCAACCCGCTCCAGACTCGGAGCATCCGGCACCTGACGCAGCACATCGATCAGATCCCAGCCGGTGAACGGCTCAAGCGCCGCCGCACACGCACCCAACTCCCGCGCAAACACCGGCGACGAACCCAACAACTCCACACCCATACCGACCCACTGCGCACCCTGACCAGGGAAGACGAACACAGTCCTCCCCGGCTGGGCCGCCGCCGTACCAGAGATCACCTGCGGCGACGGGTCACCGCCGGCCAGCGCAGCCAACCCACCCCGGAAATCAACCAGTTCACGACCGACCACCACCGCCCGATGATCAAACACCGACCGGCCCGCCACCAGCGCATGACCCACCTCAACCGGCGACAGCGCCGGATGACGGTCAAGATGCTCCAACAGCTGCCGCGCCTGATCCCGCAGCGCCACCTCCGACTTCGCCGACACCACCCACGGCAACGACCCATCCGTCACCACCACCGGCTCAACGGAGGCAACCTCAGCTTCCGGAGCCTGCTCCACGATGAGATGCGCGTTCGTCCCGCTGACACCGAACGACGACACACCCGCCCGACGCGGACGCCCCGTCTCCGGCCACGACCTCGCCTCCGTCAACAGCTCAACAGACCCCGCCTCCCAATCAATATGCGGAGACGGAGCATCAACATGAAGCGTCCTCGGAAGAGTCCCCTGCCGCATCGCCATCACCATCTTGATGACGCCACCCACACCCGCCGCAGCCTGGGAATGACCGATATTCGACTTCAGCGAACCCAGCCACAACGGCCGACCCTCCGGCCGATCCTGGCCGTAGGTGGCCAGCAGCGCCTGGGCTTCGATCGGGTCACCCAACGTCGTACCCGTGCCATGCCCCTCCACCACGTCGATGTCGCGCGATGACAGGCCCGCGTTGGCCAGGGCCTGGCGGATCACCCGCTCCTGCGAAGGCCCGTTGGGAGCGGTCAGGCCGTTACTCGCACCGTCCTGATTGACCGCCGAACCACGCACGACCGCCAACACCTCATGGCCATTCCTCCGCGCATCGGAAAGACGCTCCAGCAGGACCAGGCCCACACCCTCAGCCCAACCCGTGCCGTCGGCGGCGGCAGCGTAGGACTTGCACCGCCCATCGGTGGACAGGCCGCGCTGCTTGCTGAACTCGGTGAAGAGGTCAGGCGTCGACATGACGGTGACGCCGCCGGCCAGGGCCAGGGAGCACTCACCGCTGCGCAGCGCCTGCGCCGCCAGGTGGATGGCCACCAGGGAGGAGGAGCAGGCGGTGTCGACCGTGACGGCCTGTCCCTCGAACCCGAAGGTGTAGGCGACACGGCCCGAGGCGACGCTGCCCGCGCTGCCGTTGATCAGGTAGCCCTCGAGGTCTGCGGGGACGGAGCTGAGGCGGCTTCCGTAGTCGCCGTACATGACGCCGGTGAAGACGCCGGTGGGGGTGCCCTGAAGCGTGGTGGGGTCGATACCGGCGCGCTCGATGGTTTCCCAGGCGACCTCCAGCAGGAGGCGTTGCTGGGGGTCCATGGCGAGGGCTTCGCGGGGGCTGATACCGAAGAAGGCGGGGTCGAAGGCGCCGGCGTCGTAGAGGAAGCCGCCTTCGCGGACGTACGTCTTGTTGGGCCGGTCGGGATCGGGGTCGTACAGCGTCTCGACATCCCAGCCTCGGGTGGTCGGAAACTCCGCGACGACATCCGTCTCGCTCGCCACCAGGTTCCACAGGTCGTCCGGGGACTGCACGCCGCCCGGGTACCGGCAGCCGATGGCCACGATGGCGATGGGCTCGTCAGTGGCGACCGTTGTGGCCGGGGCGGCGGTGAGCGCGTGGGCGGCCGGGGCGAGAGTGGCGTAGAGGTGGGCGGCCAGGCGGTGCGGGGTGGGGTAGTCGAAGACCAGGCCGGCAGGGAGGCGCAGGCCGGTGGCGGCGTTGAGACGGTTGCGCAACTCGACCGCGGTCAGCGAGTCGAACCCGAGGTCCTTGAACGCCTGGGCGAGGTTGATTGTGTCGGACGTGGCATGGCCCAGGACCAGGGCGACGTGGGTTCGGACGAGGTCGGCGAGGGTTTCCTCGGCCTCCTCCTGGGAGAGGTGGGCCAGGCGATCGCGGAGGCCGGCGGCGTTGGTCGCCGTGCCGGCGGTGGCCTTGCGGACGGGAACGCGCACGAGGCCCTGTAGGACAGCGGGGAGAGTGCCGGTCTCCAGGTGAGGACGGAGCAGGGCGGGATCGATCTTGGCAGGGACCGGGCAGGCGCTGCCCGTGGCACGGGCGGCTTCGAACAGCGCCAACCCCTCCTCCGCCGTGATGGGTTCGACTCCGAGGCGGGTCAGGCGGGTCAGATCCGCATCGCCCAGGTGGCCGGTCATATCGCTGCTGTCGGACCACAGTCCCCAGACCAGCGAGGTGGCGGGCAGGCCGTCGGCGCGACGGCGCTGGGCCAGTGCGTCGAGGAAGACGTTCGCCGCGGCGTAGTTGCCCTGTCCCGGACTGCCGAGAACGCCCGACAGGGAGGAGAAGAGGATGAACTCGGCGAGGTCCGTCTCACGGGTGAGCTCGTGCAGGTGCCAGGCGGTGTCGACCTTCGGGCGGAACACACTCTCGACGCGCTCCGGCGTCAGAGAGGTGATGATGCCGTCGTCGAGGACGCCTGCGGCGTGCACGACGACGGTGAGGGGGTGTTCGTCGGGGATGGCCGCGAGGAGAGCGGCGAGCGCGTCGCGGTCGGCGGTGTCGCAGGCGACGATGGTGACCTTCACGCCCAGCTCGGTCAGTTCGGCGGCGAGTTCGGACGCGCCCGGAGCATCCGGGCCTCGCCGACTGGCCAGCAGCAGATGACCGGCCTGCCGAGCCAGCGCGTAACGGCGGGCGAACAACCTGCCGAGGGTGCCCGTGCCTCCGGTGATCAGGACCGTGCCACCCGCGGCCGGCTCCGGCGAGGCGGCGGCGTCGAGCCTGCTCTCCCGCACCAACCGGGGGACGTACACCTGCTCATCGCCGTCGCGGAGGGCCATCTGCGGCTCGTCGCTTCCCAAGGCTGTACGGAACGACTCGGCGGAGACAGCGTTCTCGTCCACGAGATCGATCACCGTGAAACGGCCCGGGTTCTCGGTCTGAGCCGTGCGGATCAGACCCCAGACAGCGGCGTCCACGGGGCTGGGCGACTCGGTGTCGGCGTGGACCGCGACGGCTTGTCTGGTGACGAACACCAGTCGGCTGTCGGCCAGCCGCTCCTCGGCGAGCCACGACTGGACCATGTCCAAGGCGTACTGAACAGCCTCGCGCGCGGAGCCGGGGACATCCTCGGCCGAGCCGGAGCGCTCCAGCAGACCGGTGGCCACGACCAGGTCCGGAAGGGGAGCGGTGTCGTCCGCCAGCAGCAGCGCCAACTCCGGCGGGCTCTCGACCTCCACGTCGTCGGGCAGCAACGTGACCAGCGCCTCGGGGACGTCAGTGCCCAGGAACGCCACTCGGCCGGTCTTGAGTCCGCCCACGACGGCCATGGGGATCCAGTCCAGGCGGAACAGATGGTCGTCTTCTCCGCTCGCGACCGCCTTCGCCAACTGTTCGGCAGTGATCGGCCGCATGCCCAGCGAGGCCACCTCGGCGACCGGCTGTCCGGCTGGGTCGGCAAGCCTTACGCGCAGCGTCCCCGCGTCAGAAGTGGTGATCTGCACACGCAATGCCCGGGCACCTACGGCGTGAAGCTGGACGTTCGACCAGGCGAACAGCAGAGGCACCTGGTCCGAGTCCTGCTCGGAACGGGTGAAGACGGTCGCGTGGAGCGCGGCGTCGAACAGGGCGGGGTGAATGCCGTATTGGTCGGCGTCGGTGGTGTCGTCGTTGTCGGTGGGGAGGGTGACCTCGGCGTAGAGAGTGTCGCCATGGCGCCAGGCGGCGGTCACGCCCTGGAAGGTGGCGCCGTAGCCGTAACCATAGTCGGCGAGGAGGTCGTAGAGAGTGTCGGTGGGCAACGGGGTGCCGCCGACCGGCGGCCAGGCCGCCGGCGCCGCCCACTCGGCTGTGTCCGGTGTGGCGGACGTCTGGGGGGCGAGGGTGCCGGTGGCGTGGCGGGTCCAGGGCCGGTCGGGCGTGGAGTCGTCGGGTCGGGAGTGAACGGTGAGTGCCCGGCGGCCGTCGTCGTCGGGTGCTTCCACGTGCACCTGGAGGTGCACGCCGTCGACGGACGGGAGTGTCAGGGGTGCTTCGAGGGTCAGGTCTTCCAGGTGCGGAGTGCCGATGGCCTGGCCGACGTGGAGGGCGAGTTCGACGAACGCGGTGCCCGGCAGGAGGGGGGTGTCGTAGACGGCGTGGTCTGCCACCCAGGGATGGCTGCGCAGCGACAGACTCCCGGTGAACAGGTGGCCTTCGCCGTCAGCGAGGGCGACTGAGGCACCGAGCAGGCCGTGGTCGGCGGCGTGCAGGCCGAGGGTGTGGGGATCGGTGTCGGTTTGTTTGGTGTCCAGCAGCCAGTAGTGCTGGTGTTGGAAGGGGTAGGTGGGCAGGTCCAGGTGGGTCGGCCGGGTCGCGGGGTAGAAGCCCGCCCAGTCGACACCGGCGTGAGTGTGGGCGGTGGCCAGGGAGGTCAACACCCGCTGCCAGGTGTCCTCCTCCCGGCGCAGAGTGCCGGTCACAGCCACCTCACCGGTGCCCGCGTGGTCCTCCGCGGTCTCCTGCAGAGGGTGGGTGAGGACCGGGTGGGGGCTGGACTCGATGAACAGGGTGTGACCGTCGTCCAGCAGGGCCCGGGTCGCGGCCTGGAAATCGACGGTGGTGGCCAGGTTCTCGTACCAGTACTCCGCACCCATCACCGTCGTGTCGGCCATCGCACCACCCACGTGACGAGTGACGGACGAGTAGAAGGCGACGCTGGCCGGCCGAGGCTCGATCGGTGCCAGCAACTCCAACAACCGCTCGTGCAAAGCCTCCACATGCGGAGTGTGGGACGCGTAGTCGACCGGAACACGCCGGGCGCGGATGCCCGCACTCTCGCAGTGAGCCAACAACTCCTCGACAGCATCGCTATCACCCGCGACCACCGTGGACGAAGGCCCGTTGACCGTCGCCACGAACACCCGCCCCGCCCAGCGGACGATCAGATCCTCAACGTCCGTCACAGGAAGGGGAACCGAGACCATTCCACCCCGGCCCGCGATACCGGCAATCGCCTGTGAGCGCAGGGCCACCACACGAGCCGAATCCTCCAGCGACAGCACACCCGCAATATGCGCGGCAGCGATCTCCCCCTGCGAATGCCCCACCACCGCATCCGCCGTCACACCCAGGTGCTCCCACAGACGGGCCAGAGAAACCATCACCGCCCACAGAGCAGGCTGCACCACATCAACCCGCTCCAGACTCGGAGCATCCGGCACCTGACGCAGCACATCGATCAGATCCCAGCCGGTGAACGGCTCAAGCGCCGCCGCACACGCACCCAACTCCCGCGCAAACACCGGCGACGAACCCAACAACTCCACACCCATACCGACCCACTGCGCACCCTGACCAGGGAAAACAAACACCGTCTTCCCCGGCTGGGCCGCCGCCGTACCAGAGATCACCTGCGGCGACGGGTCACCGCCGGCCAGCGCAGCCAACCCACCCCGGAAATCAACCAGTTCACGACCGACCACCACCGCCCGATGATCAAACACCGACCGGCCGGCTACCAACGCATGACCGACCTCAACCGGCGACAGCGCCGGATGACGGTCAAGATGCTCCAACAGCTGCCGCGCCTGATCCCGCAGCGCCACCTCCGACTTCGCCGACACCACCCACGGCAACGACCCATCCGTCACCACCACCGGCTCCACCACAGCGTCACCGGAGGCAACCTCAGCTTCCGGAGCCTGCTCCACGATGAGATGCGCGTTCGTTCCGCTGACACCGAAAGCGGAGATCCCGGCCCGGCGCGGGCGGTCGATCTCCGGCCAGGCCCGGTTCTCTGTGAGGAGTTCGACCGCGCCCGTGGTCCAGTCGACGTGCGGGGTCGGCTTGTCCACGTTCAGCGTGCGGGGCAGCGACCCGTGCCGCAGGGCCATGACCATCTTGATGACGCCTGCGACACCCGCCGCGGCCCCCAGATGGCCGATGTTGGACTTCAGCGAGCCCAGCCACAGCGGCCGGTCCGCGGGCCGGTCCTGGCCGTAGGTGGCCAGCAGCGCCTGGGCCTCGATCGGGTCGCCCAACGTCGTACCCGTGCCATGCCCCTCCACCACGTCGACCTCGTCCGGCGTGAGACGCGCGTTGGCCAGAGCCTGACGGATCACCCGCTCCTGCGAAGGCCCATTAGGAGCCGTCAGACCATTGCTCGCACCGTCCTGATTGACCGCCGAACCACGCAGGACCGCCAACACCTCATGGCCATTCCTCCGCGCATCGGAAAGACGCTCCAGGAGAAGAACACCGACACCCTCGCCCCAGCCCGTACCGTCCGCGGCGGCGGCGAACGCCTTGATACGCCCGTCCGCCGCCAGCCCACGCTGCCTGCTGAACTCGGTGAACACACCCGGGGTCGCTATCACCGACACACCGCCGGCCACCGCGAAGGTGCACTCCCCCTGACGCAGTGCCTGCGCCGCCTGATGCAACGCCACCAAGGAGGAGGAGCATGCCGTGTCCACGGTGATCGCCGGGCCTTCCAGCCCGAGGAAGTAGGCCAGCCGGCCAGAGATCACGCTGGTCATCTTGCCGGTCATCAACAGGCCGTCCATACCCTCCGCGGCCTTGTGCAGCAATGAGCCGTACTCCAGTGACACCGCGCCGACGAAGACACCTGTCTGACTGCCACGCAACTCGGCCGGGTCCATACCCGCCCGCTCGAACGCCTCCCACGCCGTCTCCAGCAACAGTCGCTGCTGCGGATCCATCGCCGTCGCCTCACGCGGACTTATCCCAAAGAAACCGGCATCGAACTCCCCCGCACCAGCCAAAAACCCACCCTCACGGACATAACTCTTCCCCGCCCGATCAGGATCAGGGTCATACAACCCCTCAACATCCCAACCCCGATCCGTCGGCAACCCCGAAAACGCCTCACCCCCAGACGCAACCAGCTCCCACAACTCCTCAGCCGACCCCACACCCCCAGGAAGCCGACACCCCATACCCACGACAGCCACCGGCTCATCCCACCCCGAACCCACCACCACCGGCCCAGCAGCAGAAACCACCTCACCCAACAACTCACCACGCACATAACGCGCCATCGCCACCGGCGTCGGAAAATCAAAAACCGCCGTCGCAGACAAACGCAGCCCAGTCACCGCATTCAAACGATTACGAAGCTCAACCGCCGACAACGAATTAAAACCAAGATCCTTGAACGAACTCTCCGGCCGCACCGCATCAGACGACACATGCCCCAACACCGTCGCCACATGAGCACGCACCACCTCCAACACCTCACGCTCCACATCCGCCGCAGACAAACCAGCGAACCGCCCACCACCCACAACACCACCCACCGCCACCCCACCAGAAGCAGCCGCGTTTCCTTCGTTCCCTGCGTCTCCCGTGTTCCTGGACGTCCCAGGCGTCCCGGACGTCTCCAGCCAGTAGTGCTGGTGTTGGAAGGGGTAGGTGGGCAGGTCGAGGTGGGTCGGCCGGGTGGCGGGGTAGAAGCCCGCCCAGTCCACGCCGGCGTGAGTGTGGGCGGTGGCCAGGGAGGTCAATACCCGCTGCCAGGTGTCCTCCTCCCGGCGCAGAGTGCCGGTGACGGCCACCTCAGCGGCGCCCGCCTGATCCTCAGTGGTGCCTGCGTGGTCCTCCGCGGTCTCCTGTAGGGGATGGGTGAGGACCGGGTGGGGGCTGGACTCGATGAACAGGGTGTGACCGTCGTCCAGCAGGGCCCGGGTCGCGGCCTGGAAGTCGACGGTGGTGGCCAGGTTCTCGTACCAGTACTCCGCGTCCATCACCGTCGTATCGGCCATCGCTCCACCGACATGACCGGCGACCGAAGAATAGAAAGCAACCGTGGCCGGCTGAGCCTCTATCGGTGCCAGCAACTCCAACAACCGCTCATGCAAAGCCTCCACATGCGGGGTGTGGGACGCGTAGTCGACGGGGACACGCCGGGCCCGGATGCTTTCGCTTTCGCAGTGAGCCAACAATTCCTCGACAGCATCGCTATCCCCCGCGACGACCGTGGACGAAGGCCCGTTGACCGTCGCCACGAACACCCGCCCCACCCAACGGACGATCAGATCCTCAACATCCGCCACAGGAAGGGGAACCGACACCATTCCACCCCGGCCCGCGATACCGGCAATCGCCTGCGAACGCAGGGCCACCACACGAGCCGAATCCTCCAGCGACAGCACACCCGCGATATGCGCGGCAGCGATCTCCCCCTGCGAATGCCCCACCACCGCATCCGCCGTCACACCCAAGTGCTCCCACAGACGGGCCAGAGAGACCATCACCGCCCACAGAGCGGGCTGCACCACATCGACACGGTCCAAGCTCGGAGCATCCGGCACCTGACGCAGCACATCGACCAGATCCCAGCCGGTGAACGGCTCAAGCGCCGCCGCACACGCACCCAACTCCCGCGCAAACACCGGCGACGTACGCAACAACTCCACACCCATACCGACCCACTGCGCACCCTGACCAGGGAAAACGAACACAGTCCTCCCCGGCTGGGCCGCCGCCGTACCAGAGATCACCTGCGGCGACGGGTCACCGCCGGCCAGCGCAGCCAACCCACCCCGGAAATCAACCAGTTCACGACCGACCACCACCGCCCGATGATCAAACACCGACCGGCCCGCCACCAGCGCATGACCCACCTCAACCGGCGACAGCGCCGGATGACGGTCAAGATGCTCCAGCAGCTGCCGTGCCTGCTCCCGCAGGGCGGGCTCCGACTTCGCCGACACCACCCACGGCAACGACCCATCCGTCACCACCACCGGCTCCACCACAGCGTCAGCCTCGGCCTCCGGAGCCTGCTCCACGATGAGATGCGCGTTCGTCCCACTGATGCCGAACGACGAAATGCTGGCGCGGCGCGGGCGGTCGACCTTTGGCCAGGGCCGCTCTTCGGTCAGCAGTTCCACCGCGCCCGTGGTCCAGTCGACGTGCGGGGTCGGCTCGTCCACGTTCAGCGTGCGGGGCAGTACCCCGTGCCGCAGGGCCATGACCATCTTGATCACACCGGCCACACCGGATGCCGCCATGGTGTGACCGATGTTGGACTTCAGCGAACCCAGCCACAGCGGCCGGTCCGCGGGCCGGTCCTGGCCGTAGGTGGCCAGCAGCGCCTGAGCCTCGATCGGGTCGCCCAACGTCGTACCCGTGCCATGCCCCTCCACCACGTCGACCTCGTCCGGCGTGAGACGCGCGTTGGCCAGAGCCTGACGGATCACCCGCTCCTGCGAAGGCCCGTTGGGAGCCGTCAGACCATTGCTCGCACCGTCCTGATTGACCGCCGAACCACGCAGGACCGCCAACACCTCATGGCCATTCCTCCGCGCATCGGAAAGACGCTCCAGGAGGAGGACACCGACACCCTCGCCCCAGCCCGTGCCGTCCGCGGCGGCGGCGAACGCCTTGATACGCCCGTCCGCCGCCAGCCCACGCTGCCTGCTGAACTCGGTGAACACACCCGGGGTGGCCATGACGGTGACGCCGCCGGCCAGGGCCAGGGAGCACTCACCGCTGCGCAGCGCCTGCGCAGCCATGTGCATCGAGACCAGAGAGGACGAGCAGGCCGTATCCACCGTCACCGCCGGCCCCTCGAAGCCGAAGGCATAGGAGACCCGGCCGGAGAGAACACTCGCCGTGTTGCCGGTCAACAAATACCCGTCGAAACCAGCAGCACCGTCATGGAGATAAGGGCCGTACTCCTGGGTCATCGCGCCGACGAAGACACCCGTCTGACTGCCACGCAACTCGGCCGGATCCATACCCGCCCGCTCGAACGCCTCCCACGCCGTCTCCAACAACACCCGCTGCTGCGGATCCATCGCCGTCGCCTCACGCGGACTTATCCCAAAGAAACCGGCATCGAACTCCCCCGCACCAGCCAAAAACCCACCCTCACGGACATAACTCTTCCCCGCCCGATCAGGATCAGGGTCATACAACCCCTCAACATCCCAACCCCGATCCGTCGGCAACCCCGAAAACGCCTCACCCCCAGACGCAACCAGCTCCCACAACTCCTCAGCCGACCCCACACCCCCAGGAAGCCGACACCCCATACCCACCACAGCCACCGGCTCATCCCACCCCGAACCCACCACCACCGGCCCAGCAGCAGAAACCACCTCACCCAACAACTCACCACGCACATAACGCGCCATCGCCACCGGCGTCGGAAAATCAAAAACCGCCGTCGCAGACAAACGCAGCCCAGTCACCGCATTCAAACGATTACGAAGCTCAACCGCCGACAACGAATTAAAACCAAGATCCTTGAACGAACTCTCCGGCCGCACCGCATCAGACGACACATGCCCCAACACCGTCGCCACATGAGCACGCACCACCTCCAACACCTCACGCTCCACATCCGCCGCAGACAAACCAGCGAACCGCCCACCACCCACAACACCACCCACCGCCACCCCACCAGAAGCAGCGGTGCGCCGGGCGGCACGGGGACGCGCCAGGGCGCCGAGCACCGCGGGCAGAGCCCCGCTCCCGTCCTGGGCGAGTCGCGCGGTGTCCAGCCGCGCGGGAACGAGCGTCGGCTCGTTGAGAGCGATGGCCGCGTCGAACAGAGCGAGCCCCTTCTCCGCTTGCAGGGGCACCAGACCGACCCGGGCCATCCGGGCCAGGTCCGCCTCGTCCAGATCTCCCGTCATCTCGCTGCGCTGGTCCCAGAAGCCCCAGGCCAGCGAGGTGGCCGGAAGTCCCTGGGCCCGGCGGTGCTCGGCCAGCGCGTCGAGGTAGACATTCGCCGCCGCGTAGTTGCCCTGCCCGGCGCCGCCGAGTGCGGCCATCACCGAGGAGAACAGCACGAACGCCGCCAGATCACTGTCCTGGGTGAGCCGGTGCAGGTGCCATGCCGCGTCCGCCTTCGGCCGCAGCACCGTGTCCAGCCGCTCGGGCGTCAGTGCGGAAACCAGGCCGTCGTCCAGCACGCCCGCCGTGTGCACGACCGCGGTCAGGGGGTGCTCGGCCGGTATCGCCTCCAGCAGGACGGACAACGCCTCGGGGTCGGAGACGTCGCACGCCACCGCCGTGGCCATCGCCCCGAGCCCGGCCAGCCGCTCCACCAGTTCCCCGGCGCCCTCGGCCCCGGGCCCGCGGCGGCTGACCAGCAGCAGTCGCCGCATTCCGTACGCGGTCACCAGGTGCCGGGCGATGAGCCCACCCAGCGAGCCGGTGCCGCCGGTGATCAGCACCGTGCCTTCCGGATCCCACACCGGCGGCATGGTCAGCACGATCTTTCCGACGTGTTCGGCCTGGCCGAGTACGCGGAACGCCTCCGGCGCCCGCCGCACATCCCACGTCCGCACCGGCGAGTGCCGCAGGGCACCACGCTCGAACAGCGCGACGATCTCGGTAAGCGTCTCCTGGAACCGATCCGGTTCCGCGAGGGCCACCTCAACCAGGTCGAACGCCTGGTACTTCACGCCGGGATGGGCCCCGGCCACCTCCCGCGGATCGCGGATGTCGGTCTTGCCCACCTCCACGAAACGGCCCCCGCGCGGCAGCAGCCGAAGAGAAGCGTCCGTGAACTCCCGCGCTGGGCAGTCCAGTACGACGTCCACGCCCCGCCCACCGGTGGCGGACAGGAACAGTTCCTCGAACTCCGGCGTCCGCGACGACGCGATGTGCTCGTCGTCCAGTCCGGACGCCCGCAGGGCGGGCCACTCACCGGTGCTCGACGTGCCGAACACCTCCGCGCCCAGATACCGGGCCAGTTGCACCGCGGCCATGCCCACACCACCGGCGGCGGAGTGCACGAGAAGCGACTGTCCCGACCGCAGCCCCGTCAGGTTCACCAGGCTGTGATACGCCGTTCCGAACACCATGGGCACCGACGCCGCGGTCTCGAACGACCAGCCGTGCGGGATCCGTACGACCAAGCGGTGATCGGTGACCGTGACGGGGCCGAACGCCCCCGGCATCAGGCCCATCACCCGGTCGCCCGGCAGCAGCCCGGTCACGTCCGAGCCGACCTCGGTCACCACCCCGGCGCCTTCGATGCCGAGGGAGGCGTCGCCCGGGTGGTCGCCGCGTGCGATCTCCACGTCCCGGACGTTCAGTCCGGCCGCCCGTACGGAGAGCCGGATCTGGTAAGGCAGCAGCGCCTCGGCGGCGTCGGGGGCCGCCACCAGGGACAGCGCGTCCAGGGTTCCGTCGCTGGTCACGTCCAGCCGCCATGCCGCCTGCTCCTGCGGGGGAGTCAGCGCGCCATCGACCGCGGCCCGGACGAGGCGAGGCACCAGGACCTCTCCCCCGCGCACCGCGAGCTGCGGCTCGTCGCAGGCGAGCGCGGCCGGCAGAATCCGGAGGGAACGCTCGTCCTCATCGACATCGACGAGGACGAAACGGTCCGGGTTCTCCGTCTGCGCGGTACGCAGCAGACCCCACCCCGGCGCCGAGGCGAGATCCGGCTGCTCCGCGTCGCCGACCGACACCGCACCACGGGTGATCACCACCAGCCGTGTGTCGGCGAACCGCTCGTCGGCGAGCCACGACTGCACCAGGGACAGCGTCTCGCGCAGTGCGGCGCGAACGGCGTCGGGATCACCGGAGTTGGTGTCGTCGCCGGGCAGCCGGCAGGATAGGACAAACTCGGGTCGGGAAGCAGTGGTGACGAACTCATCGAACTCGGCGCTGAAGGCGGACAGGTCGGCGTACCGCTTCACCCGTGGGGCATCCAGTACGGTGCCCAGCGCGAGTCCGTCGTCGCCCACAAGCACCCACGGGCCGACCGGGGTCCCGGCGGAATCCGGTACCGCCCGGCTCACCCATTCCATGCGGAACAGCGCGTCGTGGTGCTCGTCCCGCGCCCCGCCCAGTTTCCCGGGGTCAACGGGCCGCATCGCCAGCGAACCGACCGACGCGACAGGCACGCCCTCGGTGTCGGCGACCTCCACCATCAGCGCGTCGTGGCCAGCCGGGGCCAGCCGCACCCGCACGTGCGTGGCGCCGGTCGCGTGCAGCCGCACATCGGACCACGCGAACGGCAGCCTCGGCGGCTCCTGTTCCCGCCCTGACCCTGGCTCCGGGATGAGCCCGGCGTGCAGGGCGGCGTCCAGCAGCGCGGGGTGGATGCCAAAGGCGGCCGCCTCTGTGTGGCGCTCCTCCGGCAGCACGACCTCGGCATACAGCTCCGGCCCCCGCTTCCACACCGCCCGCACTCCCTGGAAGGCGGGGCCGTACTGATAGCCGAGGGCAGCCAGCGACGCGTACAGCTCATCCGCTTCCACCGACACCGCCCCGGCCGGCGGCCATACCTGGGGATCCCACGAGGACAGCGCCGCACCACCGGGGGCGAGCACGCCCGTGGCATGGCAGGTCCAGGGCACACCTGTCCCCTCGCCGTCTGGCCGGGAGTGAATATCGACGGACCGCCGTCCGGCGTCGTCGGGCTCCCCCACTTCCACCCGCAGCTGGACGCCGCCGGTCGCGGACAGGACGAGCGGCGCCTGCAAGGTGAGGTCCTCAAGGCGGTCACCGCCCACCTCGTCACCCGCACGGAGGGCCATCTCGACAAAGGCCGTGCCGGGCAGCAGAACGGTGTCGGAGACCGCGTGGTCAACCAGCCAGCCATGCGTCTGCAACGACAACCGGCCGGTCAACACGGTGACATCCGTGCCCGCCATCTCCACCGCCGCACCGAGCAGCGGGTGTTCGACCGCCGCCTGTCCGGCCGCGGCCGCGTTTCCCGTGTTCCCGGACGTCTCCAGCCAGTAGTGCTGGTGTTGGAAGGGGTAGGTGGGCAGGTCCAGGTGGGTCGGCCGGGTGGCGGGGTAGAAGCCCGCCCAGTCGACACCAGCGTGCGTGTGGGTGTGGGTGGTGGCCAGGGAGGTCAGTACCCGCTGCCAGGTGTCCTCCTCCCGGCGCAGAGTGCCGGTCACAGCAACCTCAGTGGTGCCCGCGTGGTCCTCCGCGGTCTCCTGCAGGGGATGGGTGAGGACCGGGTGAGGGCTGGACTCGATGAACAGGGTGTGACCGTCGTCCAGCAGGGCCCGGGTCGCGGCCTGGAAATCGACGGTGGTGGCCAGGTTCTCGTACCAGTACTCCGCGTCCATCACCGTCGTATCGGCCATCGCACCACCCACGTGACGAGTGACGGACGAGTAGAAGGCAACCGTGGCCGGCCGAGGCTCGATCGGTGCCAGCAACTCCAACAACCGCTCGTGCAAAGCCTCCACATGCGGAGTGTGGGACGCATAGTCGACCGGAACACGCCGGGCGCGGATGCCCGCACTCTCGCAGTGAGCCAACAACTCCTCGACAGCATCGCTATCACCCGCGACCACCGTGGACGAAGGCCCGTTGACCGTCGCCACGAACACCCGCCCCATCCAACGGACGATCAGATCCTCAACATCCGCCACAGGAAGGGGAACCGACACCATTCCACCCCGGCCCGCGATACCGGCAATCGCCTGCGAACGCAGGGCCACCACACGAGCCGAATCCTCCAGCGACAGCACACCCGCGATATGCGCGGCAGCGATCTCCCCCTGCGAATGCCCCACCACCGCATCCGCCGTCACACCCAAGTGCTCCCACAGACGGGCCAGAGAGACCATCACCGCCCACAGAGCGGGCTGCACCACATCGACACGGTCCAAGCTCGGAGCATCTGGCACCTGACGCAGCACATCGATCAGATCCCAGCCGGTGAACGGCTCAAGCGCCGCCGCACACGCACCCAACTCCCGGGCAAACACCGGCGACGTGCGCAACAACTCCACACCCATACCAGCCCACTGCGCACCCTGACCAGGGAAGACGAACACAGTCCTCCCCGGCTGGGCCGCCGCCGTACCAGAGATCACCTGCGGCGACGGGTCACCGCCGGCCAGCGCAGCCAACCCACCCCGGAAATCAACCAGTTCACGACCGACCACCACCGCCCGATGATCAAACACCGACCGGCCGGCTACCAACGCATGACCGACCTCGACCGGCGACAGCGCCGGATGACGGTCAAGATGCTCCAACAGCTGCCGCGCCTGATCCCGCAGCGCCACCTCCGACTTCGCCGACACCACCCACGGCAACGACCCATCCGTCACCACCACCGGCTCAACGGAGACGACCTCAACCTCCGGAGCCTGCTCCACGATGAGATGCGCGTTCGTTCCGCTGACACCGAACGACGACACACCCGCCCGACGCGGACGCCCCGTCTCCGGCCACGACCTCGCCTCCGTCAACAGCTCAACAGACCCCGCCTCCCAATCAATATGCGGAGACGGAGCATCAACATGAAGCGTCCTCGGAAGAGTCCCCTGCCGCATCGCCATCACCATCTTGATGACGCCACCCACACCCGCCGCAGCCTGGGAATGACCAATGTTCGACTTCAACGAACCCAGCCACAGCGGCCGGTCCGCGGGCCGATCCTGACCATAAGTCGCCAGCAGCGCCTGGGCCTCGATCGGATCACCCAACGTCGTACCCGTGCCATGCCCCTCCACCACGTCGACCTCGTCCGGCGTGAGACCGGCACTGGCCAGGGCCTGACGGATCACCCGCTCCTGCGAGAGCCCATTGGGAGCCGTCAGGCCATTGCTCGCACCGTCCTGATTGACCGCCGAACCACGCACGACCGCCAACACCTCATGGCCATTCCTCCGCGCATCGGAAAGACGCTCCAGCAGGACCAGGCCCACACCCTCAGCCCAACCCGTGCCGTTCGCAGCCTCGGCGAACGCCTTGCACCGCCCGTCCGTTGCAAGCCCGCGCTGGCGGCTGAACTCCACGAACATGCCCGGGGTTGCCATGACGGTGACGCCGCCGGCCAGGGCCAGGGAGCACTCACCGCTGCGCAGCGCCTGCGCAGCCATGTGCATCGAGACCAGAGAGGACGAGCACGCGGTATCCACGGTCACCGCAGGCCCCTCGAAGCCGAGGGCGTAGGAGACACGGCCGGAGAGGACGCTCGCCGTGTTGCCGGTCAACAAATACCCGTCGAAACCAGCAGCACCGTCATGGAGGTAAGGGCCGTACTCCTGGGTCATCGCGCCGACGAAGACACCTGTCTGACTGCCACGCAACTCGGCCGGGTCCATACCCGCCCGCTCGAACGCCTCCCACGCCGTCTCCAGCAACAGTCGCTGCTGCGGATCCATCGCCGTCGCCTCACGCGGACTTATCCCGAAGAAGCCGGCGTCGAACTCCCCCGCAGCAGACAGGAATCCGCCCTTGGCGACATAGGACGCACCGGGTCGATCCGGGTCGGGATCGAGGAGCTTCCCGGTGTCCCAGCCGCGATCGGTGGGGAAGTCGGTGATGGCGTCGACGCCATCGCTGACCAGGCGCCACAGGTCCTCGGGAGCGCGGACATCTCCTGGATAGCGGCAGGACATGCCCACGATCGCGATGGGTTCGCGACCGGACTCCTCCAACTCGCGCACCCGCTCGCGCAGAACCTGCGCATCGCCGACGGCGCGTTGCAAGTAGGACCGGAGCTTGTCGACACCTTCCACCAGGGCCTCCCCCAACGTTGCTTGACGAACAGGTGGTGCTACATGTATCCGCGGTCGATCAATTCGTACAATTCGTCGTCGCTCCGGCTTTCCGGAGTCGTTTCCCCCACCGTTTCCGGGACATCGGGCGCTTCCGGCTCCAGGAGGGAAAAGATGTGGTTGCCGAGCAATTGCGGAGTGGGGTAGGAGAACGCGACCGTGGCCGGGAGCCGCACACCGGTGGCCGCGGCAAGCCGGTTGCGGAGCCGCACGGCCATCGAGGAGTCGAAACCCAGGTCCTTGAAGGTCTCGGTCGACCTTGCCGCGAGATCGGCGCCCGTCAGACCCGCGTCCTTGTCGCTCAGCACCACGGCCGTTTCGGCGCACACGAGATCGAGTGCCGATGACTTCGAACCCAGGTCCGCTGCCTTGCTGCCGATGTCGGCGGGCTGGTGAGTGCCTGGTCCAATCGCGTGTCCGGAGGTGGCCGTATTCGTGGTGCCGGTCTCATCGGGTGCTGTCAGCCAGTACCGCTGCCGCTGGAACGCGTAGGTCGGCAGGCCGATCCGGCGCGACCGGTCCGCGGCGAACACCGCTTCCCAGCTCACCGGCACACCCCGTACGTACAGTTCTGCCAGCGATGTCAGGATCTTGGCGGCACTCCCGTCGTCCTTGTTCAGGGTGCCCACCACCACCGGCGAAGTCGCCAGCGCGTCGGCGGTCTCCTCCATCGCCACCTGGAGCACCGGATGCGGACTGATTTCCACGAACACACCGCCGCGGTCACGCATCAGGTGCTCGACAACCTCGCCGAAACGCACCGTCGAGCGCAGGTTGTCGTACCAGTACGAGGCGTCGAGCTTCCGGGTGTCGAGCTGTCCTCCGGTGACCGTGGAGTGGAACTCGACCGCTGTTTCCCTCGGTACGACATCCGCGGCGGCATCGAGCACCCGATCACGGATGCGTTCGACCTGGTGGGAGTGGGACGCGTACTCGATCTTGACGCGGCGTACTCGAACATCGTCACCGGCCGCCATCGCGGCGAACTCGCCGAGGGCCTCGAGATCCCCGGAGATCACCACCGAAGCCGGTCCGTTGACCGCGCCCACGGACAGTCGCCCGGACCACGGCCGCATCCGTTCCTCGACCCACGCGAGGGGCGCGGCCACCGCGTTCAGCCCGCCCAGGCCGGCCAGATCGGTCAGGGCCCTGCTGCGCAGGGCGACAACCCGCGCCGCGTCATCGAGGGAGAGAGCACCCGACGCGCACGCCGCGGCGATCTCGCCCTGTGAGTGCCCCACCACCGCGTCGGGGACCACTCCCAGCGACTGCCACACTCTCGCCAGGGACACCATCATCGCGAACAGGGCCGGTTGCACGACAGCGTCCCCGCGCCCCAGCGACGGCGCCGACTCCGCACCGGTCACCAGGTCCACCAGTGACCAGTCCAGCCAGGGCTCCAGAGCACGCGCGCATTCATCGATCCCGCGCGCGAAGACCTCCGACTCCGCGTACAGCTGTTTTCCCATGCCCAGCCACTGCGACCCCTGGCCGGGGAACACGAAGACGACCGGGCCCAGCGGCCCCGCCGCCACGCCACGAACAACCCGCGCCGCGTCACCGCCCGCCGCCACCAGGTCGAGACCGGTCAGCGCCTCCGCACGGTCACCGCTCAGCACCACCGCCCGGTGCTCGAACGAGGACCGCGTCGACACCAGCGAATGCCCCACGTCGGCCGCGGACATCGACGCGTCCGCGGCCACGAGACCCCGCAACCGCGCCGCCTGCTCCCGCAGTGCCGGCTCCGTCCGCGCGGACAGCACCCACGGCACCACCCCGGAGACGCCTGTGGAGGCCGAGTCCGCACCCGTGGAACGGGGTTCCGTCTGCTCCTCGGGTGCCTGTTCGAGGAGCACGTGCGCGTTGGTGCCACCCATTCCGATCGACGACACCCCTGCCCGCCGTGGCCGACCCGGGGCGCTCGGCCAGGGCCGCGCGCCCCGGAGCACTTCGAAGTCCTTCTGGAAGTCGGGGACGGCGGGGTTCGGAGACCGGAAGTTCCGGTTCGGAACCAGGTGAGCGCGGTCCACGCAGAGCGCTGCCTTCACGAAACCGACGATCCCCGCGGCCGGCTCCAGGTGTCCGACGTTCGCCTTCACCGAGCCGATCGTCAGGGGGCGGCTCCGGCCGGTCTGCCGGAACACCTCGCGCAGACCGGACAGTTCAGCCGGGTCGCCGAGTCGTGTGCCGGTGCCGTGGGCCTCGACGTAGTCGACACCGTCGAACGGAACAGCCGCGCGCTCAAGAGCGGAAAGTACGACTGCCGCCTGTCCACTTGGGCTCGGATCCGGCATCCGGGAGGAAGCGCCACCGCTGCCGACGCTCCAGCCGCGGACCACCGCGTAGATGTGATCGCCATCGGCGACGGCGTGGTCGAGTCGCTTCAGCAGGACGAACGCCCCGCCCTCTCCCCGGATGAAGCCGTTGGCCCGTTCGTCGAAGGGGAAGCAGTGGCCGTCCGGCGACAGGGCGCCCAGATTCGCCAAGCCGAGTCCCGCTTCTGGGTCGACGATCAGGTGCACGCCGCCCGCGATCGCCATGTCGACCGCGCCGCTCCGTATCCGGTCGCACGTCAGCGCCAGCGACACGAGTGACGAGGACTGGCCCGAGTCGGCGCAGAAACTCATGCCGCGGAGGTCGAACAGGCTCGATATCCGGTTCGCGACCAACGCACCGCTGGAGCCGAGCGCGGCGTAGTGGTCATCCTGGTCGCTGCCGGACAGCTTGCGCAGCAGCTCGTACCCGGAGGGCGCGGCGCCGACCACGACGTCGATCTCGCGGCCCGCGAGCGCGGCCGCCGGGACACGGGCGTCTTCGACGGCCTCCCAGGCGAGCTCCAGGCCCAGCCGCTGCACGGGGTCCATGGCGGCCGCCTCCGCCGGAGACGTGCCGAAGAACTCCGCGTCGAAGCCGTCGACGGCGTCGAAGAACGACCCCGAGTTCACGGTGGCGGCGTCCGGGTGGGACGGGTACTTCGAGCCGACCGCCCGCTGCTCGGGAAACGTTCCGACGGTCGACCTCCCGTCGAGCAGCAAGCGCCAGAACTCACCCAGGTCGCGCACGCCGGGGAAGCGGCACGACATCCCGATGACGGCGATATCGGTGGCTGCGCCACTCATACGAATCCCTTCCGCTTCCCTCGGTGTACGGCTCGTGCGGGCTGCACTGCTTTCACCGCCAAGAGGTCAGCAACTCCCGTAGCTCTTCCGGCGCGTTCATGAAGTCGTAGTGGCCGCCGTCGACGACCCGGATCTCGACCGAGTCCGAGTACTGACGCCACCCTTCGAGGTCGTCGAGGCTCACGTCGGAGTCGTCCCGCCAGTGCAGTACGACGATGGGGCACGGCAGCACGACCGACTCCGCCCGCCGGTACTCGCCCGCGGCGGCGTGATCACTGAGCAGCACGGCCATGCCCATGTCGATCATGTCCTGCCGCGGCTGGATCCCCCGGCCGCGGAGGAACGTCTCCAACTCGGTGCGCAGCTCGGACTCGCTCATGGTGAGCATCCGGTCGCGCGAGGCCTCGTGCGGTGCCGACTGGCCCGACACGAATAGGCGGTCCGGCTGGGGCAGACCCTGTTCGGCGAGCCTGACCACTGTCTCGAACGCGGGCAGCGCACCCGCGCAGTGCCCGAAGAACGCGAACGGCCGGTCGAGCAGCGGCACCAGTGGCTCGATCAGGCCGGCGGCGAGGTTCTCGTACGTGCCGTAGTGGGGTTCGGCCATCCGGTTCTCGCGGCCGGGGAACTGCACCGGGCAGACCTCGACGTCGTCGATCGCGGCCGGCCAGGCGCTGAAGGCCGAAGCCCCGGACCCGGAGAAGGGGAAGCAGAAGATCCGTGCGGGGTGCTCGGTGGGCCGCGGCCGGACGAACCACGGCGATGTTGCGGTGGTGGAGCCGGAGGTCATGGCGTCTTTCGTTTCTTGGCGACGATGGGGAGGTGGGTCATTCCGGCGATGAAGTACGACCGCAGATGCTGCGGTTCGCCGTCGAGGTCGATCGATCCGAAGCGCTGGAGGAGTTCTTCGAAGAAGACGCGCAGGGTCAGCCGGGCCAGCGGTGCCCCGATGCAGAAGTGCGGCCCGAATCCGAACGCGATCTGGCGCTTCGCGCCGCTCCGCGTGATGTCGAACTCGTGCGGATCGGTGAACTGGGACTCGTCCCGGTTGGCCGACCCGATCCATGCGACGACCGCCCCGCCGGCCGGGACCGTGCCCCCGCCGATCCGGGTGTCGCTCACCGCGTACCGCATGAAGTTACAGGCGGCCGATGTCCAACGCAGCCCTTCCTCGACCAGGTTCGGGACCAGCGACGGGTCGGCCTGCGCCTTCGCGAACTGCTCGGGTCGCTCGATGAGCGCGTGCACCGTGCCCGACACGGTGTGCGGTGTCGTCACGTTGGCGCCCAGCAGAATGCTGTAGCCGTCGAGGGCGATTTCCTCGTCGGTCAGCGGCGCGTCCTCCACGCGGGCGCTCATGAGGTGGTCGAGCAGGCTCCCGTCCTCGCCTCCGGCCGACCGCCGGCGTTTGACCCACTCGGTGACGTAGGTGACGAGCTCGTGATGGGAGATGGCGAGGGTCGCGGCTTCGCTGCCGTGCTGGAAGTGCGGGTCCGACGGGGCCGTCACCATCGCGGTCAGCTGCACGAGTTCGTCCCAGTCCCGCTCCGGGATGCCCAGGAGCGGGCCGGTGACGATCGCGGGGAGGAGCAGCGCCTGCTCGGCCAGGTCGAAGGTGCCGTCGTCGAGCGCCGGCTCGAGGAAGCGCACGATCGCGTGCCGGATCCGGTCCTCCCAGGGAGCCACCGCGCGCGCTGTGAGTTTGGCGCCGATCGCCCTGCGGACCTGGGTGTGCCTCGGCGGGTCGGTGGAGGTCAGCAGCTTGCCCGCCGCGACGTCGTCCACCCCCAGGTGGGTCACCACGGTGCCGCGCTCCGACGTGAACTCCCGGTGGTCGCCGAGCACCCGGCAGACGTCCTCGTAGCGGGTCACCGACCAGAACTCTCGGCCGTCCGGCAGGACCTGGTGGTGCAGGGGCGCCTTCGCCCGCATCACGTCCCAGATCGGGTGCGGATCGCCCGAGGTGTAGAGGTCCAGGTCGAACAGGTCGACGCGATCGAGGTCGACATCGCCCGCGGAGCCCGGCGTCAGCCTCACGTCCGTGTCCTTTCCTGCTCGATCAGCTCGGCGACCCGGGCCGGGGTCTGCGCCAGGTAGAAGGCGCGCACGGACAGCTCGACGCCGTAGTCCCGGGAAACCCGGTCGATGATCTTGATCCCGATCAGCGAATTGCCGCCGAGCGCGAAGAAGTCGTCGTCCGGCCCGACTTCGCGACCGTCGAGGTACTCCCCCCACAGCGCCGAGATCTCCGCCACGAGCGACACCGGCACACTCGAAGGCGCGGCTTGCCGCTCCGACGCTTCGTCCTGTCCACCTCGCTGGTGGACCTGCGGCGACGATTCCATTGCAGCCTTCCCTTCCTCCGCCGAACGGGATTTCCCGCCCATGCCATTGCCGGCCCTGTTCGCGGGCCCGTCGCCGCCATAACGGCCGCTGGGCGCTAATTCACTGTCCCGCCGGCGGGACAAGTCCTTTGAATGGCCGGAACGAGTGTCCCGCGAATTTCCCGTCCGGCAGAGGGGCGACACCGTCACCAAAGAGACCCGAAAGGGAAGTGTTCGTCAACAGCCCGTCCGGCGGGCCATCGTGAGGCCAAGGTAAATGCCGAAGAAACGCGGTGCGGGAGACGACGGTACGGGCACCCCGCCGGGCACCGGTTGTCCCGCCGACAGGACAGTAATGCGGAAGCCGGATTCACGGGAAGGTGCGTGGCGAACGGCCCAGCCTCGGCAACGCCGTTGATCGCCTCGGGGAGCCGCTGCGGGCGAGGTTCTCCGCCCCCGAGGCCGAGGCCCGCGAGCGGGTCCAGCGATCCATCGGCGGACAGGGAACGGCTGCCTCGGCGCACCGCCGAGCCGGGCCGGGCCAAGGGCCGACCGCCGTGAACCGTGCGGGCATTGACTTTGGTGTTGCTACGTTATTCCTTTCTCACCCGGGAAGCGCTCCGGAATGGGTTCCGGAATTCTCGAACTTCCACCGGCAGAAAGGAGTTGAAGTGCCGCACGAACACGCGGAACCGACGACGTACGAACAGCGAAAGGTATCGCCCAGGCGTTATCTGATGTGTCGCCCCACATACTTCGACGTCACCTACTCGATCAATCCGTGGATGGATCCGGCCCGCCCCACCTCGACGCAGACCGGACTGGCCCAGTGGAAAGGGCTGTTCGACACCTTCGTCACTCTGGGCCACGACGTACAGCTGATCGAGCCCGTGCCGGGACTTCCCGACATGGTCTTCGCCGCGAACGGGGCCCTCGTCGTGGACAGCAAGGTGCTCGTCGCGCGCTTCCGGCACCCCCAGCGGCGGGACGAGTCCGCGGCCTACCTGGAGTGGTTCGGCCGCGGCGGCTGGTCCACGGTCCGGCAGGCGGAGTACGTCAACGAGGGCGAGGGCGATTTCCTGTGCACGGGCAGGGCGATTCTGGCCGGCACCGGCTTCCGCTCCGACCCGCGGGCCCACGACGAGGTGCGCGAGTTCTTCGGGCGCCCTGTGATCAGCCTGAACCTCGTCGATCCGCGGTTCTACCACCTGGATACGGCACTGGCCGTCATCGGGGACGAGCAGATCATGTACTACCCGGGGGCGTTCTCTCCGCAGAGCTTGGCGGTGCTGGCCGAGCGGTTCCCGGACGCGATCCTCGCCGAGGAGTCCGACGCCGCCGTGTTCGGCCTCAACGCGCTGTCGGACGGCCTCAACGTCGTGCTGCCCGTGGGGGCCTCAGGCCTCGCCGCGCAGTTGCGTGAGCGCGGCTACCATCCTGTCGGCGCCGAGCTGACCGAGCTGCTGAAGGCCGGGGGCAGCGTCAAGTGCTGCACACTCGAACTCCGGGAGTGAGGCGCACAGCCCCATGAGGGCTGTGCGGTCTGCGGGCTGTCCCGTCGACGGGACAGCCGCATGAGAGGTGCGAGAGGAACGATGGCCATCACACGCCGCTACAACACCGTCCACAACGCATGGATTCGGCAGTTCCACGACCCCGGAGCCGACGGCCCGACCGTGGTCTGCTTCCCCCACGCCGGGGGCTCGGCGTCGGCGCACCTTCCTCTCTCCGCGGAGCTGTCCGCCGCGGCCGAGGTACTGATCGTGCAGTACCCGGGCAGGCAGGACCGGCTGGCCGAGCCCGCGTTGGATGATCTCCGGCAACTGGCGGACCACGCCGCGCACGCCCTGCGACCCTGGCGGAACCGGCCATTGGCCCTCTTCGGGCACAGCATGGGTGCCCTCCTGGCCTACGAGGTGGCGCTGCGGCTCGAACGACGCGGGGGTCGCCCCCTCGCAGGGCTGATCGTCTCGGGCCGGGCCGCCCCTTCCGTTCCCTTCGGCCGGAGGGTCCACACCATGGACGACGAGCACTTCACCGGTCACCTCGCCGGACTCGGGGGCACCCCGCCCGAGTTGCTCGCCGACAAAGACCTCCTGGCCATGGCACTCCCCTCGCTGCGGGCCGACTACAAAGCCGTCGAGACCTATCAGGACCACGCGGGCTGCCGGGTCGAGTGCCCCATCAGCGGTTACTGCGGGAAGCAGGACACCGGCGTGCCGCGTGAGGGCTTCGGCAAGTGGGCCGCGTACACCACCGGGCGACACAGCGTCAGACTTTTCGACGGCGGCCACTTCTACCTGCAGTCCCAGACGCGCGAGGTCGCCCGGGCCATCCTCCAGGATCTGTCGTCCCCCACCGCACCGGACACAGCGGAGCACGAAGAGCGGCCGACCGCCTCGCCGGCCGACCCCGCCCTCGCGCAGGAACCGGCGCCGCTTCTCCACCTGCCCCTCCCCCATCCGTAGAACGGCGGACATCTCGACGTTCCTGGCGCGTCAGCCATGGGTTGCGGGGAGAGCTGGGGCGAGGGGAAGCGAACCGTACGACCAACCTGCGCGCCGAGCTGACCAGCTTCGTCGGCAAGGGCGCCGATGTCGCCGCGGTCCGCGAACTCGTCGCCGAGCACCGGCTCAGCACTGTGATCGGGCCAGTCGGCTCAGGGAAGACCAGGCTGGCCAAGGAGACGGCGCGCACGCCGCTCGGCGACCTGCCGGACGGGGTCTGGCTGGTGGAGCTCGCCGGCATCCGCGTGGACGGCGCCGTCGCCGTCGTGGCGCAGACGACACTCGCCGGGCTGGGCCTGCGGGACGCTACCTCGGCTTGGCCCGGGCGCGCCGCGCGGCGGCCTGTGAGGCGGCGTCGGAGGCGGGCCACGCACCGATGATCGCGCAGGTGCTCGTCGGGGTCGCGGACCCGGCGCTGCGCCGCGAGGAGTACGAGCAGGCCGCGCGGCTGCTCGCGGCGAGCGCGGGCGTACACGGTCTGCGGGACCGCTCCCATCCGGACGTGGCCCGGATCGAGCGGACCACGCCTCGCCGCCTCGGCGACGCGCGGTTCGCCGAGGCGGCTCGGGAGGGCACCCGGACCAGTTGGTCTCACCTGGTCGAGGTCACGCTCGCTTCTTGAACGTCGAGGTCGCCCAGAGATATCCGACGAGCGCGATCCCGACGCACCAGGCGAGGGCCGCGAACGTGTCGCCGCTCGACGGGTCGCCCGCCAGCAGTCCGCGCAGCGTCTCGACGATCGGTGTGAAGGGCTGGTACTCCGCGAACTGCCGCACGCCGGCCCCCATCGTGTCCGCGGGCACGAACGCGCTGCTCAGGAACGGCAGCATGATCAGTGGCGCGGTGGCCATGCCTGCCGACTCCACGTTCTTCGCGGCGAGCCCCAGGGCGACGGTGAGCCAGGCGGCCGCGAAGCTGAGCAGCGCGACAAGACCGAACACGCCAAGCCAGTCCAGGGCGCTCGCGGCCGGGTCGAACCCCATCGCGAAGGCCACTCCGACGATCGCCGCTACGGCCACCAGGCAGCGCAGCATGGTGACGACAACCTGCCCGGTCAGCACGGCACCGCGGGATACGTCCATGGCCTTGAACCGGTTGATAATGCCCTTGGCCATGTCGTCGTTCACGGCCGTGGCGGTGGCAGCCAGCCCGTAGCTGACGGCCAGCACGAGCATCCCCGGCGTCGCGTAGTCGATGTAGTCGTCGCCGACGCTGAACGCGCCACCGAACACCTTGACGAACATGAACATGGTCAATATGGGGACCAGGATCCCGTTGAACACCGTGAGCGGGTTCCGCACGGTGTGTTTCACGTTGCGCCGTAGCATGATCGCCGAATCGCCCAACGCCATCGAGACGGTGCTCACTGTGCCACCGCCTTCGTGCTCGCGCGCCCGGTCAGGGCGAGGAATGCGTCGTCGAGGTCCGGTGTGTGCACGGAGAACTCCTGGGCGTTGATCATGTGTTCGTCGAGCCGGTCCAGCAGAGCCCGCAGCGACCTCGACTCACCGTCGCTGGGTACCCGCAGAAGCAGTTCCTGGTCGTCCCTCGTGGCCTCGGCCAGGACCCTCGCCGCTGTGTCGAGTTCGTCGAGGTCGGCGAACCGGAGCCGGACGTGGGTGCCGGGGACCTGGCGCTTGAGCTCCTCGGCGGTGCCCTGGGCGACCAGGCGGCCCTGGTCGAGCACCGCGATCTGGTCGGAGAGCTGGTCGGCTTCGTCGAGATGCTGGGTGGTGAGGAAGATGGTGGTGCCTTCGGCCACCAGCTCCCGGACGATTCCCCACATCGTGCGCCGGCTGCGGGGGTCCAGCCCCGTCGTCGGCTCGTCCAGGAAGATGATCTGCGGGTTGCCCACCAGAGTCATCGCCAGATCCAGCTTCCGGCGCATACCGCCGGAGTAGGTGGACGCCGGCTTGTCCGCCGGTTCCACCAGGTCGAACCGCTCCAACAGCCGCGTGACCACCGGGTCACCGGGACCCACTCGCTTCAGGTCCGCCATCAGCTGGAGGTTCTCCCGGCCCGACAGCAGCTCGTCCACGGCGGCGAACTGACCGGTGACGCCGATGGCCGCGCGCACCTGCCTGGTCGCGGTCTCCACGTCGTGCCCGGCGACACGCACCGTCCCGGCGTCGGCCTTCGACAACGTCGCCAGGACATTCACCGTCGTCGTCTTGCCCGCACCGTTCGGCCCGAGCATGGAGAAGACCGATCCCGCCGCAACCTCGAAGTCGATGCCGTCAAGGACGACCTTGTCACCAAATGCCTTGCGCAGCCCCGAAACTACAATCGCCGAACTTTTCATGCCCCCACTTTCTTTACCGGGGCTGACATAGACCTGTCACGCCCCTGACACGACCACTGACCTGGTGTTCCACCACATCGCCCCTGGTCCCGCGGGCGACCACGCGCCCGCACGCTAGCGACCGCGTGCGGATTCCGCCTCGATCACGTCCAGCACCTCCCGAGCACGATCGACCAGGTACATGTGATCCCCCGGGCACTCCGCATAGCTGAACGCGCCCGTGGTCGCGTTCCGCCACTCCTGACCCTGTTCCGCGCTGACCAGGCCGTCGGAGCTGCCCCGGATCGAGCAGATCGGCACCGACACCGGTTCATCGGTGCTCGGCACGTAGTTCTCGTGCATTTCGCAGTCGGCCCGCAGCACGGGGACGATCAGTTCACGCATCTCCGGATGTTCGAGAGCCTCGTGCCTGAATCCCGCGAACTCCTCGACCCGGGCGAGGAACTCCTCGTCCGGGAGCCCTGTCGCCCGTCTCTCGCGCTGCGTCCACGGCCCCGGCGAACCACTGACGACCAGCCGCTCGACGTGCACATCGCGCGTGCTCAGCAGGTGCACCAGCTCGTAGGCGAGCACGGCGCCCAGACTGTGCCCGAACAACACCACCCGCGCCCCCTCACCGAGGGTCGCGGCAATGCCGTCCGCCTCGTTCTTGGCCGCCTCGACGACATTGACGTACGGCGTCTCCAGCATCCGCCGCTCCCTGCCGGGCAACTCGAAGGCAACGACGCGCCACCGGTCGGCGGACAACGCCTGCCACGGGTGGAAGAACGAAGCGCCTGCCCCCGCGAACGGCACGCACAGCAGCGTGGTCCGGTCCCCGTGTTCCGCGGACATGCCGGGTGCTTTCACCCCGACCAACCCCAATCATCCATTCGTTGGTTCGTCGAACCGGTTCCGGAGAACCGGTGCCCGGTCATGCCGCCGCGAGCTTGCGGTTGATGACCTCCATGATTTCGGCCACGGGTCCGGGCATGTGCAGTTCGTGGTGTACCGCCCGCACGTCGTGCACCTCGACGGAACCGAGGACGTACGGCTGCCACAGGTGCGCGTACGAGTTCTCCTCGAGCGTCGCGCTGAAGAAGAGCACGTCACCGCGGTAGACCGGCGATTCGAATCTCGACATGATGGCCGCGTTGTTGGCCAGGATCCTCGACATGGTCTCCACGAGTTGTTGCCGGTTCTCGGGGCCGAAGTACTCGCCGAAGTGTTCTTCCAGTTCCGCCCGGTAGTCCGCCAGCGTCCTGCCGGCATGGATCTCCTTGAAGAACTTCCCCCCGGGCTGGGAATCCAGGATGGCCACGAAAGAGATCTCGCGGCCACGCCGGTCGATGGCCTCCGCGACGGCCTGCACGACAGTGCCGCCGTAGGACCAGCCGATCAGGTGGAAGGGCCCTTCCGGCTGGATCCTCACCATCTCGTCGACGTAGTCCTCGACCATCTCCTCCACGGACCCCGCCAGGGGGGCCACGCCGTCCCAGCCGCGGGACTGGAGAGAGTAGGCCGGCCGGTCCTGCGCGTGCAGCACGAAGCTGAAGAACGCCCAGCCCAGCCCGCCTCCCCCGTGGAGGAACCACAGCGGCGCCTTACCCGTACCGGGATCGCTGTTCAACGTCAGCACGACGGCGAACGGGTCGGAGAGTTCCTCGGGAGTACTGACGATCAGCAGCGCGGCCAACTCGGCCACCGTGGGGTACTTGATGATCGTCCTGAGGTGCATCTCGACGCCGAACTCGCTGTGGATGCGCGCGCTGAGCCGGGTGGCCAGGAGCGAGTGCCCGCCGAGTTCGAAGAAGTCGTCGTCGATCCCGACCTCCTCCAGGTCGAGCAACTCGCCGAAGAGCGCGCACATCTTCTCTTCGTGCGAGTTGCGCGGCTCTCGTCTGACCGCGGTGTCCGTCTCCTCGGACGGCAGTGCTTCCCGGTCGAGCTCTCCGTCCGGCGTCAGCGGAATCTCCGCAAGGGGAATGACCGCGGAGGGCACCATGTGGTCCGGAAGGTTCCCACGCAGGTACTCGTGCAGCTCGGCGAGCAGCGTCTGCACACCGGCATCGGTCTCCGCGTCACAGGGCTCCGGCAGCACGTACGCCACGACGCGCTTGGCGCCCTCCCGGTCCTCACGCACCACGGCCGCCGCCTGCGCCACACCGGGATGTCCGGTCAGCACATGCTCGATCTCTCCCGGCTCGACCCGGAAACCCCGGATCCGCACCTGGCGATCGGTCCGCTCGAGGTACTCCAGCTGGCGGTTGCTGTCCCAGCGCACCAGGTCTCCGGTGCGGAACATCCGCGCACCCGTAGGACCGAACGGGCAGGCCACGAACCGCTCCGCGGTCAGCTCCGTCCGGCCCTGGTACCCACTGGCCAGCCCGGCGCCGGCGATGTACAGCTCGCCCGGCACCCCACGCGGAACCGGGCGCAACCGCGAGTCGAGCACGTACACCTGGGTGTTCCCGACCGGCAACCCGATCGGCACCCCGGCCCCCACCCTCACGCGCGCCTCGGTGCTCCACGTGGTCGTCTCGGTCGGGCCGTACATGCTGAACACCTCGGCGGCCTGCTTCGCCAGGATCTTGGCCAGCCGTGCCGGCACGGTCTCCCCGCCGATGATGATCCGCAGACCGTTCGCGGCGTGCGGTTCGCGCATCGACAGCGTCTGCCAGAAGGAGGGCGTGGCCTGCACCACGGTGACCTCGTGACGGCGCATCAACTCCGCGACGGCCGACATGTCGGCGGTGGTCTCCTTCCCCGCCACCACCATGGCCGCTCCGGCGATGAGCGGGAGGTACAGCTCCGTGTTCGCCATGTCGAGCGCCACGGTCGTGCTGAAGAGCATCCGGTCCGCGGACGACAGCGGGACCCGACGTCGCGTCGCGGCCAGGTAGTTCGCCACCGCGCCGCGCGGGACCGCCACCCCCTTCGCCTTCCCCGTCGGCTCCGACGTGTAGATCACGTACTGGGTGTTCTCGGGCCGGACGACCACCTCGGGCGCGGACTCCGGGTACCCCGACAAGTCCGCGCCGGCCAGCGCGCCGGCGTCCAGCACGAGCGCCGGATCCGCATGCCCGAGGATGTGGTCGACGCGGGAACGCGGGTCGTCCGGATCGATCGGAACGTACGCTCCACCGGCCTTCAGCACCGCCAGCAGCGCCACCACCAGGTTCACCGTCCGGGGCAGGCACACGGCGACCCGCGACTCCGCCCGCACACCGCGGCCGACCAGCCAGTGCGCCAGCCTGCTCGACCGCGCGTCCAACTCCTGGAAGGTGAGCGACTCCTCCTCGCCGACAACGGCGAGTGCCTCAGGTGTCGCCTCTGCCTGCCTGCGCACCGCCTCGACCAGTCCCCCCTCCAGGGTCGGTTCGACGGTGTCGTTCACCTCCACCACCAACTGCTGCCGCTCCCCCGCGAGCAGCACGTCGACGTCCCCGACACACATGCCCGGATCGGCGGCCAACTGCTCCAGAACACGAACGAACCGAGCGGCGACGGCCTCGACCGTCTCCCGGTCGAAGAGGTCGGTCGCGTACAGGATGTCGCCCCGCAGCGCCCCCGAGTCGTCCACGACCACGTTGAAGAACAGGTCGACCTTGGAGGTCGACGGGTTGGCCGACTCGACCTCCAGGGTGAGCCCGGCGAGTTCGAGCTCCGGCTTCTGGTAGTTCTGCAGGCCGAGCATCACCTGGAACAAGGGCTGGTACGCCACGGAACGTACGGGGTTGATCGCCTCGACCAGCATGTCGAACGGGACGTCCTGATGCTCGTAGGCCTCCAGCGCCTTGTTCCGTACCTGCGCGAGCAGACCGGTGAACGACGGGTCGCCGGCGAGGTCCACCCGCAGTACCTGCGTGTTGACGAAGAACCCGATCAGGTCGGCCAGCACTTCGTCGGTCCGCCCGGCGATCGAGCTGCCGATCGTCACGTCCTCCCCGCCGCCGAGCTTGCACAGCAGCACCGCGAGCGCGGCGTGCAGGGCCATCGACATGGTCGACCCGCGCTCGTCGGCCAGCTTCTGCAGCCCGGTCACCACCTCCGGGTCCACCACGAGGCCGACCGCGGCGCCGCGCCCGCTCGCTTCCGCGGCCCGTGGGCGGTCCAGCGGCAGGTTCAGCGGCTGCGGCACCCCGCCCAGTTCCTCGCGCCAGTACTCGATCTGCTTCGAGGCGAGACTGCCCGGGTCCGCGACGTCGCCGAGCACCTCGCGCTGCCACATCGTGTAGTCCTTGTACTGCACGGGCAGCGGCTCCCACCGCGGAGCCCCGCCCTCCCGGCGGGCGGCGTAGGCCGCGGCCAGGTCCCGTGCCAGCGGCGCGCCCGAGCTGCCGTCCGTGGCGATGTGGTGGATGACCAGGACCAGGACGTGTTCCTGGGGTGAGCAGCGGAACAGGCGCACCCGCACCGGAGGTTCGGCCGCCAGGTCGAACCGGTACGCCATGGCCTCGTCCACCGCGCCGGACAGGTCCTCGGGCGCCACCTCGACCACCGGTACCTCGGGCGAGGCCTCCGCTGTCGTGAGGATCCGCTGGTGGAGGTCACCGTCATCGTTCATCGCGTAGACGGTGCGCAGGATCTCGTGCCGGTCGACCACGTCGCGGATCGCCGCGGCGAGCGCGGCCCGGTCCAGGGATCCGGTCAGCCGGATGGCCGCCGGCATGTTCCAGTTCTCCGACCCGCCCTCCATCTGGTGCAGAACCCACATACGGCGTTGTGCGAATGACAGCGGAATCATTGCTTTTTACTCCTCTACGAACATCTTGCGCAGGCCGGGGCGACGGGGAGCAGCCGACTCCTCGGTCCACGCGGCGAGCGCGGCCACTGTCGGCAGGTCGAAGACCTTGCGGATGGGAATCTCTATCGCCATCTCGGCGCGGGCCCGGCTGATCAGCCGGGTGGCGAGCAGGGAGTGCCCGCCGAGCTCGAAGAAGCCGTCGTCGATGCCGACCCGGTCCACGCCGAGCACCTCGGCGAACAGCCTGGCCAGGGTTTCCTCGCCGACGGTGCGGGGTGCCCGGTAGTCGGCGCCGGTGTACTCCGGTTCGGGCAGTGCGGCCCGGTCCAGCTTGCCGTTCGGAGTGAGTGGCAGCCGGTCGAGAACCACGAAGGCGGACGGGACCATGAAGTCCGGCAGCCGCACCGAGACGAAAGCGTGCAGTTCCTTCGTCTCCAGGCCGGCGAGGTCGTCAGGTGTCGTGCTGTCGCCGGTGACAGCGGGCACGACATACGCGACCAGTTGCCTGCCGGTGCCGTTGCCGCGCCCGTCGCGGGCGAGGACGGCGGCCTGCGCGACGCCGGGGTGCGCGGTGAGCGCGGCCTCGACCTCGGCGGGCTCGATACGGAAGCCACGCACCTTGACCTGCGTATCCCCGCGGCCCAGGTATTCCAGCCGGCCCTCGGCGTTGAGGCGGGCCAGGTCACCCGTGCGGTACATACGCCCTCCGGACGGGCCGAACGGGTCGGCGACGAAGCGCTCGGCGGTCAGCGCGGAACGGCGGTGGTAGCCGCGCCCCACGTTCCCGCCGACGTACAGCTCACCGACCGCGCCCGGCGGCACCGGAGTCAGACCAGGACCGAGGACGTACGTCCGCATGTTGCCGAGGGGGGTGCCGACGGGCGCGCTGCCCGCCCAGCCGCGCGTGTCGCCTTCGACGGTGAAGGTGGTGGCGTAGAACGACTCGCTCTGCCCGTAGGCGTTGACGATCCTTACGCCGGGGAAGGCGTCCCGCGTCTTCTCGACGAGCGACGAGGGCAGCGCCTCGCCGGCGAAGACGACCGTCTCCACGCTGGTGCGGTCGGAGATCTCGTCGACGAGTTCGGCGAAGACGGACGGCACGGTGGAGATGACACTGCCGCTCCAGCCCTTCCGGTCGCTCAGCACCAGGACGTCCTGGACGACTTCGACGACGCCACCGGTGGCGAGGGTCGTGAAGATCTCGAACACCGAGACGTCGAAGTTGACCGAAGTGCCCGCGAGGAGCCGCTTGCCCGGCTCCATGCCCACGCGGGAGGCGAGCCGCAGTACGCCGTTGACCACGTTCGCGTGGGTGATGGCGACACCCTTGGGCTTGCCCGTGGAGCCGGAGGTGTACATCACGTACGCCATCTGCTGCGCGTGGAGCGGCACTTCGAGGCCGGTGTCGTCTCCGGACAGGTCGAGGGCGTCCAGGAGGACGTCCGGGGCGTCGTGCTCCGGCAGCACCGCGACCGTCGCGGAGTGCGTCAGGACGAGGCACGGCCGCGCCTCCTCGAAGAGGACCTCGACGCGGTCACTGGGGTACCTGGGGTCGACCGGCAGATACGCGGCGCCTGCCTTCAGGACCGCGAGCAGTGCGACCACCAGGTCCGCCGACCGCGGCAGCGAGACCGCGACCAGTGACTCCGGGCCCACGCCACGGCCGGCCAGTTCGCGCGCCAGGCGGTCGGCCCGGGCGTTCACCTCGCGGTAGGTGAGCGACTCGTTCTCGGCGACCACGGCGACCTCGTCAGGCGTCCGCGCCGCCTGCGCCTCCACCAGCCCGTTGATCGTGACGTCCGGGGTGGCGACGGCCGTGTCGTTGAACTCGACGAGAAGCCGGTCGCGTTCGGCCGGTTCCAGGACATCGAGCCGCGCGATCCTCAGCTCGGGGTTGGCCGCGAGCTGTTCCAGGACGCGCGTGAAGCGGGCCGCGTACGCCTCCACCGTGTTCCGGTCGAAGACGCCGGGCGTGTACTGGAGGAGGAATTCGAGGTTCGGCTCGGCTGCCGCCATCAGGGCCAGTGGGTAGTGGGTGCCGTTCGACGGGCGCAGGCCCGTGAAGGTGATTCCGTCCGCGGCCTCGGTGGCGGCGGAGATGCCCTCCTGGTCGACCGGGTACGACTCGAAGACGACCAGGGTGTCGAAGAGGGTCTGCAGGCCGACGGACCGCTGTATCTGCGTGAGGCTGTGGTGGTGGTAATCCAGCAGGGCGGCCTGCCGGTGCTGAAGCCGGGTGACGACCTCGGCGAGGGTGTCGCCGGGCGCGTACTCCACGCGTACGGGGAGGGTGTTGATGAACATCCCCACCATCGACTCGACGCCCGTCACCGCGGGCGGGCGCCCGGAGACGGTGGCGCCGAACATCAGGTCCTGACGGCCGGTGAGCTGACCGAGCAGCAGCGCCCAGGCGCCCTGGACCAGGGTGTTGATGGTGACGCCCAACTCGGAGGCGCGCCGGTTGAGTTCGCTGGACACGTCGGGCGGGAGGGCGAACTGGATCTGGTCGAGGCCGTCGTCGCCCGCGGATCCCGGTGCGAGCAGGGTCGGCTCCTCGACCCCGTCGAGCTCGGCCGCCCACGCCCGTGCGGCCTCGTCCTGGTCCTGTCGTGCGTACCAGGCCAGGAACTCGCCGTAACTCCGTGTGCTGGGCAGACCGGTCCCGTCGCCGCGGGACGCGTAGAGCAGCAGCAGGTCCTGCATCAGCAGGGGCGTGGACCAGCCGTCTGCCAGGGCGTGATGGACGGTCATCACGAGTGCGGCCCGGCCGGGTTCGAGGGCCACGAGTGCCAGCCGCAGCAGCGGTGGGGTGTCCACGTCGAAGTGGGCGGCCTGGTCCTGGGTGAGGAACCGCTCGAACGTCTCGGTTCGCTCCGTCTCGCCGTGCCCGGTGAGGTCGAGGTGCCGCCACGGCAGGATCGTCTCCGCCGGCACCACCTGCACGAGATCGCCGTCGTCCCGGTCGACGAACGCCGCGCGGAGCCCGGCGTGTCGTTCCAGCAGCACCTGCCCGGCCCGGCGCATCCGCTCCGGGTCGATCTCGCCGGACAGGTGGAACGCCAGCTGTACGTGGTAGGGGTCGAAGGAGGATCCGGCCAGCATCGAGTGGAAGAGGATCCCGGACTGCGCCGAGGTCACCGGCCACACCTCGGCCAGGTGGCCGAACCGGGTCTCCCAGGTGTCGATCTCCTCCTGGCTCACGTCGACGAGGGGCGCGTCCGTCGGGGTCATTCCGCCGGCCTCGGATGTCCCGGCGTGCTGGGCCAGGGCGGTCAGCGCCTGAACCCACAGCCCGGCCAGCTCGGTCACCTCGTCCCGGGAGAGCACACCCGTGGCGAAGCCGAAGTAGGCGGTCAGCTCCGCACCGTCGGGGGTGCCGGTGGCCACCGCGTTGATCTCCAGCGCCGACAGCACCGGCATGTCCGGGTCCGGCGCGGCGATCAGGTCCTGCTGTGTGGTGTCCGGTGCCCAGCCCAGGCCGCGAAGTTCTTCGGGGATGTCCGCGCCGGAAGTCCGGCCGAGGTAGTTGAACGCGATCTGCGGTTCCCGTTCCGCGGCCAGCGCGGCGGCGGTCTCCGGGTTGAGATGGCGCAGCAGGCCGAAGCCGATGCCGTCGCCCGGGACGGCCCGCAACTGCTCCTTGACCGCCTTGACCGCCCGGCCGGCGGTCGGACCACCGGCGAACGCGTCCGCCACGTCGATGCCTGCCAGATCCAGCCGCACCGGATACATCGCGGTGAACCACCCCATCGTGCGCGACAGGTCCGCGCCGGGCACCGCCTGCTCCTCCCGGCCGTGCCCTTCCAGCCGGACCAGCGCCGAGGAGTCGGGTACGCCCCGTGTCTCACGCCAGCGGGCCAGCGCCAGCGCCAGCGCGGCGAGCAGCCCGTCGTCGACACCGCCCCGGAAGACCGCGGGCACCGTGTCCAGCACGGTCCGGGTGACGTCCGCCGGCACCTGGACGCGCACCGTGTCCACGGTCGCGGCGACATCACGCCCCGGGTCCAGCTCCCGTGCTCCGAGTACCGGCTCGTCCTCGCGCAGGATCCGCTGCCACACGGGCAGTTCCGCCACCCGCTCCGGACCGGCCGCCTCGTCGACCAGGGCATGCGCCCACCGGCGCAGCGAGGTGCCAGGCCGCACCGGTTCCGCGGTGCGGCCGTCCCGGACCTGCTGCCAGGCCGCGACCAGGTCCGGTGCGAGAATCCGCCACGACACCCCGTCGACAACGAGGTGGTGCAGCACGATCAGCAGCCGGTCCGAGCCCGTGTCGGAGCTGAACCACACGAACTGCGCCATGACACCCGCGTCCGGGTCCAGCCGGTCCGCGGCCGCGTCCAGTTCGGCGTGCACATCGGCGTCACCGTAGGGGACCTCCCGCAGCAGCGCACCGGCGTCCACGCTGCCGGGCGGCTCGATCCACAGGCCCGGCTGCGACCGGTCGAGCCGGGACCGCAGCACATCGTGCCGGTCCAGCACGGTCTCCAGCGTCGCCACCAGCCCCGCACGGTCGATGTCTTCGGGCAGGGTCAGCATCCCGGACATGCAGAGCCGGCCCGTGCCGCCGCCGAGCGCGAGCACCTGCCGCGCCGTCGGGAGCAGCGGAGCCCATCCCACCCCGGCGCCCGGCAGTTCCTCCAGGGTGACGCGTTCCTCTTCGCGTCCTTCGACCAGTTCCGCGAGCCGGGCGACCGTGCGGTGCTCGAAGATCTCCCGCGTGCTGACCTCTATGCCGCGCACCCTGGCCCGGGCGACCACCTGGATGGAACGGATGCTGTCGCCGCCGTTGGCGAAGAAGTCGTTGTCGATGCCGACTCTCTCCACGCCGAGCACTTCGGCGAACAGCGCGCTGAGGGTCTCCTCGTGCTGATTGCGCGGTGCCCGGCCGGTCGAGGCCTGCGCGTAGTCCGGCGGGGGCAGCGCCCGGTGGTTCAGCTTCCCGTTCGGAGTCAGCGGCAGCTCCAGGAGCGGCACGAGCGCGTTGGGGACCATGTAGTCGGGCAGACGCTCACGCAGGTATTCGGACAGCTCACCGAGCAACGCGCCGATCGACCTGGCCAGCGTGGGGGTGTTCGCCAGGATCCGCCCGCCCGTGCCGCCGGGAACGAACGAGCCCGAGACATGCCGCTGCTCGGGCAGCAACACCGCGTCGTAGCAGCGCGGGTCCTCGCCCGACCAGGTGAGAACCGCGTGCCGGCCGTGCTCGCGCGCCCACTGGAGGAGTTCCTGCGGATCGACCGGTGTACCGGGTGACGATGCCGGGTCGCGGAGACCCGCCGCGGCAGTCAGGGCGACCTCTTCGACCAGACGCGCGTTGGGGATCCCGGTCACGCGCACCGGGCCGCCCGCCGGGTCCGCCCGGCGGCCCAGACCGGGCAGGTCGGCAAGGTCGTTCAGCTGCCCGCCCCACGGCACCGACGGCACGCCGGCCAGGTCGAGTACGTCGGCCGGTTCCTTGTGCAGGACGACTTCGTAGCGGTGCCGGGTCAGTTCGTTGTGCCCCCGCCCGGGCTTCAACCGGATGTCGACCGCGACGGAGTGATCTCCTGCCCACTCGGTGAACCACTCCGGGGCGATGACCAGTTCACGCTCGGCCAGCAGCTCTCTCTCCACCAGCGTCCGCAATTCCTCGTACGAGGCGTGAGGGTGTACCGCACGCTGCACCGCGGTCTGCAGAAGGACGCGTGTCGTGGCGTTGCGGACGTCACCGACGATGACGCGGCCGCCCGGCGCGAGGAGTTCCATCGCCTGGCGCAGCACCTGGTCCAGGTACTCGACGTTCGGGAAGTACTGCGCCACCGAGTTGAGCACGACGATGTCGAACCGGCCACGGGGCAGCCCGGACACGTCGTCGGCGGGTTGGGCGCTCAGCCGGACGCGGTCGCCGTATCCGGCCTGTTCCGCCTGTGCCCGGACCCGGTCCACCACCGTGGCCGAGATGTCGGTGCCCCAGTACTCCTCGACTTCGCCGACGATCTTCGCCAGGAGCAGACCGGCACCCACACCGAGCTCCAGCACCCGCCGCGGCCCGAACCGCAGTACCTGCTCCACCGCCGCGTGCCGCCACTCCCGCATCTCCTCGAGCGGAATCAGCTCGCCGGTGTAGCTGGAGTTCCAGCCCTGGAAGTCCTCGCCCAACACCTCGTCGCCGGGCTCGGCGTAGCTGTCGTCGTAGAGGTCGCGCCACTCGTCCACCTGAGCGTCGGCTTCGACCACCGCGGCATCCGGCCTGGGTACCACGTACCCCACAAGGTGCTTGTCGCCGTGCTGGTTCTCCCGCGCCACGACCGCCGCCTGCGCGACAGCGGGATGCTTCGCCAGCACGTGCTCGATCTCACCCAGCTCGATCCGGAAACCGCGGATCTTGACCTGGAAGTCGGTGCGCCCGAGGTACTCGAGCTGGCCGTCCTGGTTCCACCGCACGAGGTCGCCGGTGCGGTACATGCGTGTTCCCGGCGCGCCGTAGGGGCAGGCAACGAACCGGTTCGCGGTCAGGCTCACGCGCCCGAGGTAGCCCCGGGCGAGTCCGGGGCCGGCGAGGTAGAGCTCACCGGCGACCCCGGGCGCGACGGGGCGCAGCGACGCGTCCAGCACGTACACCCGGGCGTTGGCGATCGGCCGCCCGATCGGCGGAGTACGGCCGTCGCCCACCAGCGGCGTGCTCATGGTGGCGCACACGGTGGCTTCCGTCGGGCCATAGGCGTTGATCAACCGTCGCCCGGCCGACCACCTCGCCACCAACTCCGGGGAGCTCGCCTCCCCTGCGACCACCAGGGACACCACGCTCGGCAACGACCCTGTCGGCAGCACCGCCAGCACCGCCGGCGGCAACGCCGCGTGTGTCACCCCGTGCGCGGCGATCGTCTCGACCAGCGGCTCGCCCGCGGCCAGCTCGTCCGTGCCGGCCAGCACCACCCGCGCGCCCGTCAGCAGCGGCATGCACCACTCCCACACCGAGGTGTCGAAGCTCGGCGAGGCGAACTGCAGCAGCCGGCTGGCCGGCGTCACCTCGAGCCGGTCGGCGTGCCACGCGATCAGGCTGGTCATCCCCGCGTGAGTGACCGCCACGCCCTTCGGCGTCCCGGTCGAACCCGAGGTGTAGATCACATACGCCGTGTTCGCCACCACCACCGGGCCACGCCGGGCGGCGTCGGTCACGGGGCCCGGGTCGGCGGCGGCCAGCACCGCGGCCGTGTCCGGGTCGTCCAGGCGGAGCACAGGCTCGGACAGTTCGGGCAACCTGCCCGCCGAGGCCTTGTCCTCGATCACCAACACGGCCCCGGAATCCGCCACCATGAACGTCACCCGCTCCGCCGGATAGGCCGGATCCACCGGCAGGTACGCCCCGCCCGCCTTCACCACCGCCAGGACGGAAGTCACCCACTCCACCGAGCGGGACACCGCCACCGCGACCACCGACTCCGGTCCCACGCCCCGCTCGGCCAGCACCCGCGCCAGCCGGTTCGCCCGCTCCTCCACCTCCCGGTACGTCAACATCACATCCCCGCACACCACCGCCACCGCGTCCGGCGTCGCGGCGACCTGCTCGGCGAAGAGCGCGTCGATGGTCCGCTCCGGCACCGCCAGCGCGGTGTCGTTGACCTCCCGCACCAACAGATCCCGCTCCTGTGCGGACAGCACCTCGATGGCACCGACCGGCACCGCCGGGTCGTCGAGCGCCTGCTCCAGGATGCGTACGAACCGGTCGACGATGTGAACCGCCGTGGTGTGGTCGAAGAGGTCGGTCGCGTACTCCAGCACCCCGTGCGCGCCTCCGGACGCGTTCGGGACGACGTTGAAGAACAGGTCGAACTTCGCGGTGCCGGTGCCCGCCGGGACGAGGGTGACCCGCAGATCCGGCATCTCGATCTCCGGCCACACGAACTGCCAGCCCAACGCTGTCTGGAACAACGGCTGGTACGCGGTGGAACGGTCCGGGTTGAGCAGCTCCACCAGCCGCTCGAACGGTATGTCCTGGTTGTCGTACGCGGCGAGGGCCTTGTCCCTGACCTGCTCCAGCAGTTCGCCGAACGACGGGTTCGCCGACAGGTCGGCGCGCAGCACCCAGGTGTTGACGAAGAACCCGATCAGGTCGTCGAGTTGCTCATCGGCGCGTCCCTCCAGCGGACAGCCGATGGTCACGTCGTCGCCCGCACCCAGTTTGTGCAGCAGTACCGCCAGCGCGGCCTGGGCCACCATCGGTGCCGTGGCACCCCGGTCCACGGCCAGCTTCTGCAACCCGGACAGCACCTCGGGTGCCAGCTCGAAGGGGACCTCGCCGCCTCGGTAGCTGGCCGCCGGCAGTCGTGGCCTGTCCAGCGGCAGCTGGAGCGGCTGCGGCACCGCGGCCAACTCTTTCTGCCAGTAGGCCACTTGAGCCGCGGCGATGCTCTCCGGGTCGTCTTCGTCACCCAGCAGCTGCAACTGCCACAGCGTGTAGTCCTTGTACTGCACCGTAAGCGGCGTCCACTCCGGCGGCCTCCCCCGGTGGCGAGCCTCGTACGCCGACATCAGGTCCCGCAGGAACGGAGCCATCGACGCCCCGTCCGCGGCTATGTGGTGGAACACGAACATCAGGACGTGCTCCCGCGGAGCGACCCGGAACACGATCGTCCGCAGGGGAAGCTCGGTGAGCAGGTCGAACACTTCGCACGCCGCCTCGTGCAACGCGGCGTCCACCGCGTCCGCGGCCACGTCGACCACCCGGAAGGGGAAAGCCGCTTCCTCGGGAAGCAGGATCCGCTGCTCCGGCGTGCCGTCCGCGTTCTCGGCGACCAGGGTGCGCAGGCTCTCGTGCCGGGTGGCGACATCCGTCACCGCGGCGGCCAGGGCCGCCGTGTCCAGCCGCCCTTCCAGGCGCAGCACGAACGGGACGTTGTAGGTCGCGGACGGGCCTTCCAGGCGGTGCAGGATCCACATCCGACGCTGGGCAAAGGACAACGGGATCATCGACGCTTCTCCTAAACGGTCATCGGGCGCAGCTGAGGGCGTTTCGACGTGGCCAGCTGCTCGATCCGGGCCGCCAGCTGGGCGACGGTCGGATTGCGGAACACCACCGTGACTTTCACGTCGACGTTGAGCTCGCCGCGTATGCGGCCGATCAGCCGGGTGGCCAGCAGCGAATGCCCACCGTGGGCGAAGAAGTCGATGTCGATGCCGACCTCGTCCACACCGAGCAGCTCGGCGAACAGCCGGCAGAGGACTTCCTCGTTGCGGTTGCGCGGCCCCCGTCCGGTGGCGGCGTCGGTGCGGTCGGGTACGGGGAGCGCGTTGCGGTCGAGCTTCCCGCTCGGTGTCGTGGGGAACTCCGCGAGCGGCACGATCGCCGAGGGGACCATGTACTCCGGCAGGTGCTCCCGGACCAGGTCCGTCAGGGCTTCGACGTCCAGCTCGGCCGGGTCCGTGGCCCCGCCCGGCACCACGTACGCGACCAGCCGCTGGTCACCGGGGCGGTCCTCCCGCACCACGACCGCCGCGTTGTCGACATCCGGGTGCAGGGTCAGCGCCGACTCCACCTCACCCAGCTCGATGCGGAATCCGCGGACCTTGACCTGGAAGTCGCTTCGCCCGAGGTATTCGACCTGGCCGTCCTGGTTCCACCGCACGACATCCCCGGTGCGGTACATCCGGGTCCCCGGCGCACCGTAGGGGCAGGCGACGAACCGGTTCGCGGTCAGCGCGCTCTGCCCGAGGTAGCCCCTGGCCAGCCCGGCACCGGCCAGATACAGCTCACCGGCGACCCCGGGCGCGACCGGGCGCAGTGCCGCGTCCAGCACATACACCTGGGTGTTCCACACCGGCGCGCCGATCGGCACCCGGTCCGCGCCCGCCGGGTGCTGCCACGCCGTGACCTCCACCGCCGCCTCAGTGGGCCCGTAGAGGTTGTGCACGCCGCAGCCGGGAAGCAGGGCCGCGGCCTTGTTGGCCAGCGCCGGCGGGAACGCCTCGCCGGCGACCTCGATCCAGCGCAGGCTGGTGCACTCCTTCGCCTCGGGCACAGCGGCGAACGCCTCCAGCAGGGAGGGTACGAAGTCCGCGCCGGTCACCCGCTCCCGCCGGATCAGCTCGGCCAGGTACGCCGGATCCCGGCGCCCGTCCGGTCGCGCGATCACCACGGCGGCACCTACCTGCAAGGGGGCGAACAGCTCCGGCACCGACACGTCGAAGCTCGCCGACGTGCTGAGCAGCACCCGGTCCTCGACACCGACGTCGAAATGGGCAAGACCCCACTTCAGCCGGTTCATGATCGACCGGTGCGACACCTGCACCCCCTTGGGGCCACCGGTGGACCCGGAGGTGTAGATGACGTACGCAGCGTTGTCCGGCGACAGCGCCCGCTCCGGGTTCGCCGCCGGATACCCGGACACGTCGGGAAGCGCCCCGTCGAGCACCAGCAGCGGCTTCGCGCTGTCCAGCAGGTGGCGCACCCGGTCCTCGGGCAGGTCGGTGTCCACCGGCAGATACGCCGCACCCGCCTTGACCACCGCGTAGATGGCCACCATCAGGTCGACGGAACGCGGTACGCGCACCGCGACGATCTGCTCGGGGCCCGCCCCGTGTTCGGCCAGCCAGTGCGCCAGTCGGTTGGCGCGCCGGTTGAACTCCCGGTAGTTCAGGGTCTCCTGTTCGCCGATCAGCGCGACACGGTCGGGGTCGCGCTCCACCTGGGCCTCGAACGCGTCCGGCAGGGTGCCCGCGGCAACCGGCCGCGCCGTGTCATTGACCCGCCGTACCAGCCAGTCCCGCTCATCCTCTGCCAGTACGTCGACGGCAGCGACCGGCACCGTCGGGTCGGCGATCACCTGCTCGAGCACCCGGACGAGCCGGGCGGCGATCGCCTCGGCCGCGTCGCGGTCGTAGAGGTTGTTCCGGTAGTCGAGGGAGAGCCGCAGATAGGGGTCGGAGGCGTTGAGGGTCAGCGGGTAGTGCGAGCCCGCGAACGGCCGGATGGCGTCGATGGTGAACCCCGCCGCGTTGTTCGCGTCGACGATGCCCTCGCGGTCGATCGGGTAGTTCTCGAACACGACGATCGTGTCGAACAGGGCGGACAGCCCGACGCCCCGCTGGATGTCGGCCAGCCCGTAGTAGTGGTGGTCGAGCAGAGCGGTCTGCCGGTCCTGCAGCTTGGTGATGACGTCGCTCAGGCTGTGGTCCGGCCGGCAGAACACCCTGGTCGGAAGGGTGTTGATGAACAGGCCGACCATCTCGTCGGAACCGGGCAGATCCGCCGGCCGACCGTTGACGGCGGCGCCGAACACCACGTCCCGCTGCCCGGTCAGCTTCGAGAGCAGGATCGCCCACGAGCCCTGCAGGAGCGTGTTCAGGGTGACCCCGAGTTCCGCGGCGCGCCGGGCGAGTTCACGCCCCTTGTCGATCGACAGCGGTACCTCGACCCGCCCGAGGGCGGACGCCGTCTCCTGGAGGGGAGCGTCCGGGGCCACCAGGGTCGGCTGGTCGAATCCGGCGAGCTCGGCCTTCCACCGAGCGGCCGACGCCTCCCGGTCCCGCGTGGACAGCCAGGCCAGATAGTCACCGTAGCTGCGGACCGGAGCAAGCTCGCGGGTTCCGGAGTACAGCTCGATCAGGTCCTTGAACACCAAGGGCGACGACCAGCCGTCGAAAACGGTGTGATGCGCCGTGAGGATGAGCTTGGCCCGCCGCGCCTCGCACGTGAGCAGAGTCAGGCGGACCAGCGGCGGCCTGGTGGGGTCCAGTTGGTCGGCCCGGTCCGCGGCGAGAGCCGCGTCGAGTGCGGCGTCCTGCTCGGCTTCGCCCAGGCCGGTCAGATCGATGTGCCGCCATGGCAGGGTGACGTGTTCCGCGACGACCTGCACCGGGTCACCGCCGGCTCCGGCGAGGAAAGCGGAGCGCAGGTTCGGATACCGGTCGAGCAGTGCCTGCCCGGCCGCCCGCATGCGCGCCGGGTCCACGTGCCCGGACAGGTGCAGCACGAACTGCATGTGGTAGACGTCGAAGGAGCCGTCGGCGACCGCGGCCTGGAACTGGATCCCGGACTGTCCCGGGGCCTGCGGCCACACCTCGACCAGTCGGCCGTAGCGCTCCTCCCAGGCCTCGATCTCGTCCTGCCGCACCGAGACCAGCGGGGCGTCCGAGGGGGTGAGCCCGCCGATGTCTGGGCGTGCGGCGTGCGCGGCCATGCCGTGCAGCACCTCGACCCACAGTTCGGCCAGCTCGGAGGTCCGCTCGCGGGACAGCACCCCGGTGGGGAACATGAAGACCGCCTGCAACCGGGTGCCGTCGGCGGTGTCCGTGGCGGCCGAGCTGACCTCCAGCGCGGACAGCGCAGGCAGGTCCGGGTCGGGCGCCGGGATCAGCTCGTTGGACCAGGACGCCGGTCCCCACCCGTCCGCGCGCAGGTGCTCGGGCACGTCGGCGTCGGAGATCCGGCCGAGGTAGTTGAACCCGATCTGCGGCGCCGGGTACTCGGCGAGCTGCTCGGCGGTCTCCGGGTTCAGATAGCGCAGCAGTCCGTATCCCACGCCCTTGTCCGGGATCCCGCGCAACTGCTCCTTGACGAGCTTGATCGCCTTCCCGGCAGCGGGGCCGCCTGCCAGCACGTCGGCCAGGTCCACCTCGCGCACGTCGACCCGGGCCGGGTGCATGCTGGTGAACCACCCGATGGTCCGGGAGAGGTCGGCCCCGGGGGCGACGGTCTCCTCGCGGCCGTGCCCCTCCAGCCGGACCAGCGTCGAGCGCTCCGCACCGCGCCACCGGTCCACCGCGAGGGCGAGCGCGGCGAGCAGCACATCGGTCCCGGTGCCCTGGAACGCGGCGGGAAGCCTGGTCAGCACCGCCTCGGTGACCTCGGCGGGCAGTTGCACCCGCACGGTGTCGACCGTGGACATCACATCCACCGCCGGGTCGAACGCCCGCGTGCCCAAAGGCGGGTTCGGCGCCTCGAGCATGTCCCGCCAGTACGCCAGTTCCGCTTCCCGCTCCGGCGAGAGCGCCTCGGCCTCCAGCGCGGACGCCCAGCGGCGGGCCGACGTCCCGACCGCGGGCAGCTCGGGCGTCCGGCCGGACCGTACCTGCTGCCACGCCTCGGCGAAATCGGACATGAGGATCCGCCAGGACACGCCGTCCACCACCAGGTGATGCAGCACCACAAGCAGCCGTCCCGCACCCGGCTCCGCGGCGAACCAGACGAAGTCCGCCATGATCCCGGCTTCCGGGTCGAGCCGTCCGGTCGCCTCGTCCAGCTCCGCCTTCGCCTGGTCCAGCGAGGACGGCTCGTCCCACCGGCCGTCGCAGTCGACCCGGCGGATCAGGTCCTTCGCCCGTACGGTGCCCTGTGGACGCACGACGAGGGAGAGCTCGTCGCCGCGTACGAGCCGCGCGCGCAGGAGGTCGTGCCGGTCGAGCACGGCGTCGAGCGTCGCGGCCAGCCCGCTCCCGTCGATGCCCGCCGGCAGTTCCAGCGCCATCGACATGGCGAATCGGTTCATCCCGCCGCCGTGCTCGAACACATGGCGCGCCACCGGCTGCAACGGCATCGGGCCGACTCCGCCGCCCTCGTCCTCCGCGAGCACGGGCACCCGCTCCCGGCGGTCGGAGACCACCTCGGCCAGCCGGGCCGCCGTGCGGCACTCGAAGATCTCCCGCGTGGTGAGGAACAGGCCCCGGGCCCGGGCCCGCGCCACCACCTGGATCGACCGCAGGCTGTCCCCGCCCACCGCGAAGAAGTCGTCGTCGGCACCGATCCGGTCCACGCCGAGCACGTCCGCGTACGCCGCGGTGATGATCGTCTCCGCCTCGGTGCGCGGCTCCCGGTAGGCCTCGCTCACGAACTCCGGTTCGGGCAGCGCCGAGCGGTCCAGCTTGCCGGTCGGCCCGAGCGGCATCCGGCCGAGGGTGACGAAGGCCGACGGCACCATGTAGTCGGGCAGCCGCGCCGCGACGAACTTGCGCAGTTCGGCGGCGGAGGCACCGGCCATCACGTCCGCCACGTCACCGATCCCACCGGCGCCGTCGTCACCGACGGATCCGTCGCCGACGTGCACCACGTACGCGACGAGCCGCCGCCCGCCCGACGGCACCTCCCGGCTGACCACCACCGCCTCGCTGATCCCGGGGTGCAGCGCGCACGCGGCCTCGACCTCGGCCGTTTCGATGCGGAAGCCGCGCACCTTCACCTGGCCGTCGCCCCTGCCGAGGCACTCGAGCTGACCGCGCGCGTTCCAGCGGGCCAGGTCGCCCGTGCGGTACATGCGCTCACCCGCGGGGCCGAACGGGTTCGCCACATAGCGCTCGGCGGTCATGCCGGGGCGGCCGTGGTAGCCGCGCCCCAGACAGGTCCCGACCACGTACAGCTCACCGGTCACGCCCTGCGGCACCGGGGCGAGTCCCGGGCCGAGCACGTAGGCGCGCATGTTCCCCAGCGGCGTACCGATGGGCGCGACGTCGCTGTCCGCCCACTCCTCGGACGCCTCGAGGGAGAACGTGGTGGCGTAGAAACTCTCGCTCTGCCCGTAGGAGTTCACGACCCGCACCCCGGGCAGAGCCTCGCGCACCTGCCGCATCAGACGAGCCGGGAGCACATCGCCCGCGAAGACGACCGTGCGCACGTCCGGCGCCTTCTCCAGGTGGCCGACCAGTTCCCCGAGCACTGAGGGGACCCCGCTGATCACGTGGCCGTCCCAGGAGTCCCGCTCGGCGAGCGCCAGCGCGTTCGGCACCATCTCGGCCGTGCCGCCGGTGGACAGGGCGGACAGCAGCTCGAAGACCGAGACGTCGAAGTTCACCGAGGTGCCGGCCAGCATCCGCCACCCGGGCGGCGCGTCCAGGACGCGTACCAGTTCCCGCACCCCGTTGACGACATTGCGGTGGGTGATCGCCGCACCCTTCGGCTTGCCCGTGGAGCCCGAGGTGTACATGACGTACGCCAGGTTGTCCGGAGCCGGCGGCGCGATCCGGTCCGCGTCGGCCAACGATCCCTCGGGTGCGGGCCATTGCGCGCGATGGTCGAGGTTGACGGCCGAAATGCCGTGCTGCGGCAGGTCCCGCCACCTCTCGGTGTCGGTGACCGCGAACCGCGGAGCCGCTTCGGACAGCACGGTCTCCGCGCGCCCGCCGAGGTACTGCGGGTCCATCGGCAGGTACCCGGCGCCGGACTTGAGGATGCCGAGCAGGCCGACCACCAGGTCCTCCGTGCGCGGCAGCGCCAGCACCACCAGGTCCTCCGGCCCGGCACCGCGGCGGACCAGCTCCCGGGCGACGCTGTTCGCCCGGTCGTCGAGCTCCCGGTAGGTCAGCGTCCTGTCGTCGCACACGATCGCCGGGGCGTCCGGCGTCCTGGCCACCTGGCTTTCGAACAGCTCCGGGATCGTCAGTTCGGACAGCGCCGCGGCGGTGTCGTTGAACCGGGTGAGCAGCCGGTCCCGCTCGGCCGCGTCGAGCACGTCGATGCCGCCGATCCTGCGCCCCGACTCGGCCGCGAGCCTGCCCAGCACGCGGACGAACCGGTTGGCGATGCCCTCGACCGTGCCCCTGTCGAACAGGTCGGTGGCGTACTCCAGACGGCAGGTCGCCCCGCCCGCGCCGTTCGGGATCATGTCGAAGAACAGGTCGAACTTGGCTGTTCTGGTCTCCAGCCTCTCGGCGCGAGCGTCGAGACCGGGGAATTCCATCTCCGGCACGGCAGGCTGCCAGGCGAGCATCACCTGGAAGAACGGGTTGTAGGCGGTGGACCTGTCCGGGTTCAGCAGCTCCACCAGCCGCTCGAACGGCATGTCCTGGTTGTCGTACGCGGCGAGGGCCCGGTCCCGCACCCGCTCGAGCAGTTGGAGGAAGGTCGGGTTTCCGGAGAGGTCGACGCGCAGCACCCAGGTGTTGACGAAGAACCCGACGAGATCCCGCAGTTCCTCGTCCGTGCGACCCGCGATCGGTGCGCCGATGGGCACGTCGTCACCGCAGCCGAGGTGGTGCAGGAGGACAGCCAGCGCGGAGTGCATGACCATGGAGATCGTGGTGTCCGCCTGCGCGGCCAGCTTCTCCACGGACCCGAGCAGGTCGGGGTCGATCGAGAACCGGACCACTTCGCCGCGGTGGCTCATCGCCCTCGGGCGCGGGCGATCGGTGGGTACCGCCAGCGGCTGTGCCAGATCGGCCAGGGTCTGCCGCCAGTACTCCAACTGCCTGGCCGCCATGCTCTGCGGGTCCGACTCGTCACCGAGCACGTCCCGCTGCCAGAGCGTGTAGTCCGCGTACTGCACCGGGAGTTGCTCCCACGCCGGGGCCCTGCCGTCTCTGCGGGCCGCGTAGGCCGCGATGAGATCGCGGAACAGCGGCCCGAACGACTCCCCGTCCACGGCGATGTGATGCATCACCAGCACCAGGGTGTGCTCGTACGGTCCGCACCGCACCAGTCTGGCGTGCACAGGTATCTCGGCGGCCAGGTCGAAGGTCGCGGTGGCGACCTCGTCGACCGCCGCCGGCTCGTCCTCCTTCCGGACGTCGACGACCGGCAGGTCGAACGGCTTCGGGCCGGAAGAGAGCACCTGCTGGTGCGGGACGCCGTCGTCGTCCTCGACGATCACTGTGCGGAGGACCTCGTGCCTGTCGATGACGTCGCGGAGCGCCGACTCCAGCGCGGCCACGCTCAGCTCACCGGTCAGCCGCAGGGCGAAGGCGCCGTTGTAGGTAGGCGAGGGGCCTTCGAAACGGTCCACGAACCACAGCCGACGCTGCGCGAACGACAACGGGATCATTGTTTCTCCAAATCGGCAGGACCACCGGGGAGCGAGCCGTCGCTCAGCTCTGGTCGAGCAGCGTCAAGAGTTCGGCGTTGTAGAAGTCGTCGATGGAGCAGGCGCCCGACACCGTCGAGAAGTAACGGTCGATCAGTTCCTGGTGACCGACCAGTTTCCGCAGCAGCTCGGCCCGTCCCCCGGGCTTGAGTTCGGCCACGTTGAGCGCGCCCTGGTAGACGTCGGAGAAGGTGTCGTCCAGGTCTTCCTCGTAGCGCCGCAGCGCCTCCTGGAGCGCCGTGTCGTGCAACTGCTCCCCGATGTGCCCGGTGAGCGACTGGGCCTGGATGAAGGCGTCGGTGATACCGCGGGCGGTGATGGAGTCCTTGTGGTGCACCGCGTCACCGAGCAGCACCCACCCGGGCCCGAAGGCCTTGCGGAAGTAGTTCTCCTGGTGCCCCGTGCCGTACAGCTGCTCCACGCGGCTGCCCGCCGACATCCGCTCGTACAGCTCGGGCGCCGTCGTGCGGACGGCCTCCAGGTAGGCGGGTTCCACCGCGGTGCGGATCTCGGAGAACTCGTCCTGCGGGAAGTAGGTCATGATCAGCGTGAGGTCGTCATTGGTGGGAATGACCCCGATCCAGCGCCCTTGCCGCTCGTACAGCTCGAAGTGCGCGGGAACCCCGGCCCAGTAGCTGTAGTAGGTGCAGGTCATGCGCGGGTGCTCGACGACGTTCTTCGCACCGACCTTGCGGGCCACCACCGATCGCATGCCGTCCGCGCCGACGACCAGCCGTGCCCGGTCCGTCGCCGCGGCGCCGCCGGGCGTCGTGTACCGCACCCCGACGACCCGTTCACCCTCGAACACCAGGTCGGTGACCGCGCAGGACTCCCGGAACTCCACGCCGGACGCCACGGCACCCGCCGCGAGGACCGGGTCCAGCACGAACCGCCTGGGCGCGTACGTGGTCCGGTGGCCGTCGACCGGCAGGGAGAAGCCGTCGAGCCGGACCCCGGGGCCCTCGTAGGTCTGGTGGTTGATCGGCCGGCAGCCCGCGTCGCGGAGCTCGCCGAGCAGTCCCCACCGATCGAGCAGCGCCACGCCCGGCTGGTGGATGTAGTGCGAGGACAGCGTGTCCTGGGGGAACCGCGCCTTCTCCAGGAGCAGGACTCGATACCCCTGCCGAGCGAACAACATGGCCGCCGGCGAACCCGCACAACGGGCACCTATGACAATGACGTCGTACATGGTGCCTCTCTTACCAGGTGGTTTCTGGATTCCAATTCGGCCACAGCCGGGAAATGTCTTGGTGATTGCACACACTGTCGACGCAGCGGACTAGAAACCCGCCGTCGAGCATGAATTCGATACTAGCCGTCCGAACTGGCGGAAGAAATACATACGGCTCCGCCGGCAGCAACCCCCCGCTATTTGGTTGCCGCGCCCAGGGATTCGATGTACGCGGAAATCGACGCCACTGTCGGGTTCAGGAACATCTGGTCCACCGGAACCTCGACGCCCAGCTCTTCGATGAAAGCCACCTGGATTTTCGCCATGATCACGGACTGGCCGCCCAGGGCGAAGAAATCGTCGTCGACCGCTATGTCATCGAGCTGGAGTTCCCGGCACCAGATGGTGCGCACCCTATCGGCAATCATCGCAGTCCTCTCGTTCGTCAGCAAAGTCCGTCGATTACGCCGTCGTGCCGCCGGCGGCGTACTGGTTCCGGAATTCATCGGCCAGCGCCTTGCGGTCCACTTTCCCGTGCGGGCTCAACGGAAGCCGAGGGAGATTGAGGAACCTGGCCGGGACCATGTTCCGCGGCAGCGTCTCGAGGAGGCGGGTGCGCACGTCGTTCTCGGCGAGGTCGTCTCCCGCCGGGACGATGAACGCGATCAGGTCGGCCTCGCCGGAGTCGGTGTACGTGGTCACGACGGCGGCTTCCCTGACCCCGTCCAGCCTGCCGAGCGCGCGTTCGATGTCGGTGGGATCGATGCGCATGCCCCGCACCTTCACCTGCGCGTCCATCCGGCCGGCCACGACGAGTTCCCCGGCCTCCGTCACGCAGCCGCGGTCACCCGTGCGGTAGAGCCTGCGCTGCGTGCCGTCGACGACGACTGTCGTGAACCGCTCGGACTCGGGACCTGTGCCGTTGAGGTAGCCCGCGCCCACGCTGGTCCCGGAGATGCAGATCTCGCCGTACTCCCCCGCCCCGACATCGCGCATCCGCTCGTCGAGGATGTGGATGCCGGTGTTGTAGGCGGGCCTTCCGACGGGTGCGATGTCGTGTTCGCCGGGCCGGTAGTCGGCGAGGTCGTAGGACGACGCGACGTCCGTGCACTCGGCGACGCCGTACTGGTGCAGGAGGGTGCAGCTGTTTCCCTCCCGCCGCGCCCAGTCCGCGATCCGCTCGACGCGCAGCGGCTCCCCGCCGAAAAGCAGGTAGTCCAGCCCGCTGAGCGCCTCACCCCCACGTGCGGTCTCCCAGTCCACCAACAGGTACAGCGTGCTGGAGGCGCAGTGCACCGTGCGTATCTCGTGCTGGGTCAGCATGCGGTAGGCCATCGCGGCGTCGAAGTTGCGGCTCGCCATCAGGTACTGGGTGGCGCCGCTGAACAACGGCATCATCAGGGCGCGTTGGGAGAGGTCGAACCCGAACGCGCTGACGACCAGGTTGTTCGACCCGCGATGCAGGCGGTATTCGAGCGTCAGCCAGTTCAACAGGTTGAACCAGCCCTCGTGCCGCACCGCGGTCACCTTCGGCGTACCGGTCGAACCAGAGGTGAAAACCGCGTAGCACATGTCGTCCCCGGTGACCGGGACGTCCGGCCCGGTAGCCGGGAGACCGGCCAGGTGGCCGGACAACCGCTCAGGGGCGAGAACCTCGACGGCCGCCGACTCGACCAGCCCGGCCGTCGCCGGGGAGGCCACGATCAGGGCGAGTTCGGGCACCTGCCCCAGCAGCAGCCGGAGTCTCGCCGCCGGGTAGGACGGGTCGAACGGGACGTAGGCCGCGCCTGCCTTCAGCGTGCCGAGGATGGCGACGACCATGTCGATCGAGTAGTCGAGGCAGACGCCGACCTTCGCACCTCGGCCGTGTCCGCGCGCGATGAGGAAGTGCGCGAACCGGTTCGCCTTCGCGTTCAGTTCCGCGTACGTCACCCGCTGTCCGGCGCAGAAGACGGCGACGGCGTCGGGGGTGGCCTCGGCGTGCGCCTCGAACCGCTTGTGGACGACGGGCGCCGAGGGCAGGGCAACCCGTTTTCCCTGAAGGGTCATCAACTGACTCCGATGTGAAGGTGTCCGGTCGGGCGGACCGCCGGCGCACCACGGGGAACGGGGCTTTTCCGGCACTCTGTGCGGTGCGCCCGCTAGGCGGTGCGCCGGTCGGCGGCGTCGAGCACCTGGGCCACCCACTTGTCGATGGGCAGTCCGTGTGTGGCGGCCATTTTCGAGTAGTGGTCCAGTTGGCCGGCGGACAGTTCGATGGTGAGCGTGGTGACCTTCTGCCGGCTCTCGTCCTCGCCCGCGGACTCGACCGGCCGGGGTACCTCTTGTTTCCCGTCGCCGCCGCTCGCGGGGATGTCGGTTCTGTCCGACTGCTCGGCCAGGCCGGCGCGAACGGCCTTGCGGAGTTCGTTGCGCGACCACTTCCGCTGTTCGGCCTTGCGCAGCCAGTAGTCCTGCTCCGGCGGCGACATTCGGGTCACCTCGGCGTGGTGGGCGAAGCTGAGGGTGTCCCGTCTGCGGTGGTGCTCGAACCGCCGTGCCACCCACGCGTAGTTGCGCAGGGTCTGGTAGTCGAGCCCTGTTCTGTCGATCGCCTCCCGGTACCGCCGCCACCCGTAGGCGGCCTCCCCGAAGGTCAGCCAGTCACCGAGCCACCACGCCGAGGAGTTCGTGAGTTCGCGCAGGCTGGACCCGATCCGCTCCCAGGACCGCTCCGACAGGTTCTGCGGGAAGATCATCCCCGTCTTCTGCACCTGCGCCTGGTCCCCCACGAAGGACAGAACCACATCGCGCTGCGCGACCTCACCGCCGGTGCCCACCGACCCCGCCTTGTAACCGCTCGCGGTTCTCACAGGACGCCCCCCACAACCTTCAGCTCCCCACCAGAGTGTTTGCCCGGGCGTGACCGACCGCTCGATCGAGCACCCGGGCGGCGATCACCGTCGTTCGACCGACGCTCAGTCCGCCGCCATGGCCTCTCGCAGGCTCCTGGGGCGCAGGTCGGTCCAGTTCTGCTCGACGTACTCCAGGCACTCGGGCCTGGCCGCCTCCCCGAAGACCACCCGCCAGCCTGCGGGCACCTCGGCGAACACCGGCCACAGGGAGTGCTGGTCCTCGTCGTTGACCACGACGTAGAAGCGGCCGTCCTCGTCATCGAAAGGGTTCGTGCTCACTGCCACCACCATCCTCAAATCGTCACGGGGGGTCTCTCGAAATCGGAAATCGCCAGGGCCTGGCGCGGGTTCACAGATCGGCGTCGTCCTGTCGACAGGACACCCGGCATCCGCAGCCACCCTGGAATGCTGACGCCACGCTAGGACCCGGCCGCCGACGCCGCAAGGACAGCGGAAATGCCGACGTCCCGGCCGTTCGCCCGGATCTGTATCCCGCTGGGGTTCTGTGCCACGATGGCCGAGCAGTGGCCCGTGGGCGGGCCTACTCGAATTCGGTTCAACCAATCTCCTCCCATCAAGGCGATCGAGAGAGCGCGGTTATCGCGGCCCCGCGCGGCCGGTCCGCCGGGGCCCGGTCTCCCGAGCGGAAAGACGTCGGAAGAACGCCGTCGCCGAACTCCGTCGTGCAGCGGCGACCGCGCTCGCGCCACGACAGGACAAGAATTTCCCGACCGACTCCACACCGTCGCGACAGCCGGCATTCGCACGGTTCGGCATCCCATCCATCTGCCCCGGACGACACATCCGAGCTGTCCGGGAGTCCCCGCCTGGAGGCGACGCAGTGACCAGACCGACGACTTCGGAACGCGACGGGATGCCGTTGCTGTGTCTTCCGTTCGCCGGGGGCGGAGCGAATTTCTTCCACCCGTGGAACAGGATGGGCCTGCGCGGGGTGGTGGCCACGCCGCTCCAGTTGCCCGGACGCGAGCGCCGACTGGACGAGGAGCCGTACCGGGACCTGCACGCCGCGGCGGACGGATTGCTTCCGGCCGCGCTGAAGGCGGCGGGCACGGGCCCCGTCGCCTTGTTCGGGCACTGCTTCCTCGGCGCGGCACTCGCCTACGAACTCACCCGGCGCATCACGGAGACCGGGGGCAACGAGGTGGCGCACCTGTTCATCAGCGCGGCGCGCCCGCCGTCCGCCGGCCCGGTCAGCGATGTGTCCGTGTTGACCGACGACCAGTTTCTCGAACACGTCGAGCGGACCACCGGGACCCGGTACCCCGCCTTCGACGTACCGGAGATACGCGAGCTGCTGATGCCGACACTGCGTGCGGACTTCGCGATGGACGAGGGCTACCGGCCGAGCGGCGCAGCCCCCATCGACGTACCGGTGACCGCGGTACACGCCGCGGACGACTCGTTCGTCTCCCGTGACGAGGTGGCCAAGTGGCAGGACGTGACCACCGCGGGCTTCTCCCTGACCGAGTTGCCCGGTGGGCACATGTACGTGGCGAGTGACGCCGGGCCGCTGCTCGAGCTGATCTCCAAGACCGTCGCCGCCGGCCGCGTCGAGTCCGGAAGGCTCACCCATGGGACTGCGTGACAAGACCGTCGTGATCACGGGTGCGGCCAGGGGAATCGGCCGGGCCTGCGCCGTGCGGGCCGCCGAGGAGGGCGCGGACGTCGTTCTCATCGACATCGCCGGTGACCTCCGGGAGATCCCTTACGCCCTTGGTTCGGCGGACCAGTTGGAAAGGACCGCGCAGCTGTGCCGCAAGAACGGCGCGTCCGTGCTCGTCGCCACGGCGGACGTGCGCTCGCGGTCCGCCGTGACCGCGGCCATCACGGCCGCGGTGGACCGGTTCGGGCGCATCGACGCCCTGATCAGCAACGCGGGGGTGGGGGCGCCGTCGGGAAAGGCCACGCACGACTTCACCGAGGAGGAGTGGCAGGTCGTGCTGGACGTGAACCTCTCCGGGCCATGGCACCTGATCACGGCGGTCGCACCGGTCATGATCGCCCAGAGGTCGGGCAGCATCGTCAACGTCGCCTCGACGGCCGGTCTCGTCGGCTACCGCCACTTCGCCGGATACGTCGCCTCCAAGCACGGGCTGGTCGGTCTGACGAAGGCCGCCGCACTGGACTACGCGCCGCTGAACATCCGGGTCAACGCGCTGTGCCCCGGTCCGGTGCGGGACGACCCGGACGTGGACGGCCAGATGACCGCGGTCGTCGCCGACGCGCTCGGTATCAGCTACGAGGAGCAGGAAGCCGTCTACCTGGAGTCGGTGGCGACCCGTTCGCTGGTCGACCCGGCCGATGTCGCCGGTGCCGCGGTCTGGCTCGCCGGCGACGACTCCCGCAAGGTCACCGGGACGGTGATCCCCGTGGATGCCGGCTTCACCGCTCGCTGACCCTTCTTCCCGCCCCCATTGATAGGAGTGCGCGTGTCCGTCTCCAGCGAAGCGGTCGCGGAGGTCTCCGCGACCGATCACCCGAGCGGCCGGCTCTTCGCCCGCGCCGAGTTCGGCGCCGACCCGGCCCGTGCCTGCCACAGCCTCATCAGACGGCTGCCCGCCGGGACCGACGCGGTGGCGGTGCGCGCGAACCTGACCGCCCTGACGGAGCGTCACCCGGTGCTCCGCGGCATGCAGGTGTTCGACGAGGCGCTGGACACCGACGCGGACGACACGCTCGCGCACAAGCACCGCACCCGGGAGGCCGGCCGCGCGGTCAACGGCGCCCCTGTCGTCGCGCGGGCCGTCGTCCTCCGCTACACCGACGGCGCGGCCGACCTGGTGCTGGTGGTACACCGCCGGGCCGTGGACCGACGCGCCCTGGACCAGCTGGCCACGGCACTGACCGACCCGGCTCATCCCGTGGCACTGCCCGAACCGGCGGCCGACGCCAGCCCTCAGCACGGCCCGCCCGATCTGCCGTGGGGCCTCGGCAACCCGGCCAGGGCGGGCAGCACCGGCAGCGTCGTGCTGACCGCCACGACGGTCGCGGGCGACGCGGTACCGGCGGTGCCGGTGGCGGTCACCGCGGCCGCGCTGGCCCGTTACGGCGGAACGGAGCGCGCCGAGTTCGCGCTGATCACCGGGGACCCGGCGACCGCCGACACGCTGCGGTCGGTCGCGCTCCCGGTCGACGACGCGACGGGCGTCACCGAGCTGCTCGACGCCGCGGCACGCGCCGCCGCCACGAACGGCGAGCCGCCGTCCGGTACGCCCGCGGTCGGTGTCCTGCTGACCGAGAGCCGCGCCGGCGACCTGTACCAGGCCGTCCTCACACCGGCCTTTCCGGTGACACTGGCGTGGCAGCACGACGCGGACGGCACCCTGAGCGGTGTCCTGCACTACGACGAGGGTGTGCTGGACCCGGTGATCGCCGGACAGTTCGCCGGATACGTCGACCGCCTCGTGGGGGCGCTGGCGCAAGCTCCCGCCGAGGCCCGGGTCGGTGACATCGAGCTGGTGGACGACGGGGAGGCCGCCGCCGCCGTCGCCGCCGGGCGCACCCCCGCCAGGGGCGGGGCGGTGGCCGCGCCCATTCACGCGCTGTTCCGCGAGGTGGCCGCCGCCCGGCCGGACGCCCCCGCGCTGTCCGATCCGGAACGCACGCTGAGCTACGCCGAGTTGGACGCCCGGTCCGACGCGGTGGCCGGCGCGCTGCGCGATCACGGGGTGGCGCCGGGGGACCGGGTCGGTGTGTGTCTCGACCGTGACGCCGACCTGGTGATCGCACTGCTCGGTGTGCTCAAGACCGGTGCCGCCTATGTCCCGATGGATGTCACCTATCCGGCGGAACGGCTGATCCACACGGTGACCGACTCCGGCACCCGGGTGGTGCTCTCCTCCTCGGCGGACTTCCCCGTGTTGGAGGGGGTGACCGTGCTGTACCCGAGCGAGTTGTCCCGTGATGTCGGTGCGCCGATCGCGGACCCGGACGTCAGCGCGGACGACATCGCCTACGTGATCTACACGTCCGGCTCCACCGGACGGCCCAAGGGTGTCGCGGTGCCCCACCGCAACGTCGGCGCGCTGCTCGCGGCGACCAGCGCCGACTTCGGACTCGGGCCGGCCGACACCTGGGCGCTGTTCCACTCCAGCGCGTTCGACTTCTCGGTGTGGGAGATCTGGGGCGCGCTGCTGACCGGCGGGCACCTGGTCGTGGTGCCGTACTTCGTCGCCCGCAGCCCGGAGGACTTCCACGACCTCCTCGTACGGCATCGGGTCACCGTCCTGAATCAGACCCCGTCGGCGTTCGCCGTCCTCAAGGAGGTCGACCTGCGGCGCTCCGCCGAACTCGCGGTGCGTCTGGTGGTCTTCGGTGGTGAGCCGCTGGACGTGCGGATACTCCAGGACTGGTTCCGCCGGCACCCGCACACCCGGTGCCGGGTGGTCAACATGTTCGGCATCACCGAGACCACGGTGCACGTCACCAGCCAGACCGTCACACCGCAGGACCTCGGTGGCGGGTCCCGTTCGGTCGGCCGGGCACTGCCCGGCTGGTCGGTGTCCGTACGGGACACCGCGGGCCGTGTCCAGCCGTTCGGCGTACCCGGGGAGATCTACGTGGGTGGCGCGGGCGTGGCCGACCACTACCTGAACCAGAAGGAGCTGACCGCCGAGCGGTTCGTCTCCGACCCGGTCACCGGAGAACGCGTCTACCGCAGCGGCGACCTGGGCAGACTGCGCCCGGACGGGCGACTGGACCACCTCGGCCGGATCGACGGTCAGGTCAAGGTGCGTGGCTTCCGCATCGAACTCGGCGAGATCCGCTCGGTCCTGCTGGAGGACGAGAACGTCACCGACGCCGTGGTTGTCCTCAACGACGCCGGGGACGCGGCCGACCTCCGCCTGGAGGCCTATCTCGTGCCGAGGCACGCCGCCGTGTCCATGGAGGACGTCCGGAGGCGCGCGGCGCGATACCTGCCGGACTACATGGTCCCGGCCACCTTCACGCCGCTGGCCGAGCTGCCGCTGACCGTCAACGGCAAGGTCGACGTGAGCAGGCTGAAGCCGGCCACCGAGGCCGCCGGGACCACGCCGGCCGCTGGGCCCGCGCAACGGACGGACGACCCGGTGCTGCGGGTGTGGTGGGAGGTTCTCGGCGAGCACGTCGGCCCCCATGACGACTTCTTCGCCTTCGGCGGCAACTCACTGCTCGCGGTACGGCTGTCCGGTGCGCTGCGCAGGGCCGGGCTGCCACCGGTGTCCCTGCGGGACCTGTACATGTACCCGACCGCCGCCGAGGTGAGCGCGCTCATCGCCGACCGCGAGCCCATCGAGGAGCCGGACGGGCACGCCGCGATCTGACCAGGGCCGGGGCCCTGCTGTCCGAGGTCGGCCACCGTGCGCATGCGGTCTGGGTCGAGGCGGCCGGCCTCCCGCCCAGGAGGTCGGAGCTGATCCGGCCCACCACCGAGGTCGCGGATCCGGTGGCTACTCCGGTGCGCCTGCCGCATGCACAGGCAACGCGGTGCGCTTACGGCCCGTCCCTGACGCCGTCGTGAGACCGGACGGCCAGCTGACGGTGGCCGCGGTGGAACTGCCCGGTGACGCACCCGAGTCCACGGCGATCGTGCCGCGCGGTCTCGTGAACACCAACGGCATATCGATGACTTGGTCGCGGAGTGGATCGAACGCGCGTTGACCGGGCCGGTCGTGCTGTCGGGTCGCCGCAGCGGATCGATGTCGGCCACGGCGCCGAGCGGTGCCGCGGGACGTCATGTGATGGCGCAAGGTGATGGTCTGCCCTCGCCTCGCGGTCCGCCCCCGGGTACCGAGAACCCGGCCTCGCAGTCCGCCTCCCCCGGGCATCGACAACCCGGCCCGGCGGTGCAGCGGCGTACGAAGCCGTCGGGGACCTACCGGCGCCCGTGTCGGCCGTCGCGCCGGCGCGTCCGGGACGGCGTGCCGACAGGGACCTCAACGCCGCGCGTGGCGGATCTTCAACCGTCCGAACCCCATGATCCCGGAGATCCGGATCTTCGGCCCGCCGGGGCGGGAGCGCCGCCGGGTCTTGTAGAGCGTGTCCTTCCACCCGGTACGCAGATCCTCGACGTCGACGATCGCGTCGCGAGGCACCGTGATCTTCGCCCTGCCGGTCCCGAGCCGCAACTCGATGTCGACCACCGGGTATTCGATCACCGCCCGGGACAGGTCCAGGTACACCCTGCCGAACGCGGACGCGACCTTGAGGCTCCGGGGCACTCGCCATGCGCCACGGCGCCGGATCCGTCCGGCGGCGGTGGCGATCGTGGACGTGGTGCCCGCGCGCTCCTCCGGGAGCGAGGCCAGAGCCGCTCCGAGCTCGCGGCGTGTCCTGGCGGTGAGCGCCCTGCCGAGGCGTCCGTCCAACTCCTCGTGCGTGAGATGCCCTTCGGCGTACGCCTCCCGCAGGCGCTCCACGGCCGAGTCGCGGTCGTCTTCACGGATCAGTCGCGACGGGTTCTTCGGCAGCAGGGTCACCGTTTCACCATAGCGAGCACCGGCGCTCACGGAGTCGTATCGGCGCCATTCCGCGGTCACTTGGCGCCACCGGGTGACGAGGAGTTTCAGAGGGCCGCATGTGCTCAACCTGGGAGATCGGAAGCGGCTCACACGAAAAGGGCCCCCGCAGGTGCTTACCTGCGAAGACCCTTCACACTGTCGGGACGACAGGATTTGAACCTGCGACCCCTTGACCCCCAGTCAAGTGCGCTACCAAGCTGCGCCACGTCCCGATGCGCTTCACCCGGGGTGACCCCCGTGTTCACGCAGGTGAACCCTACCGCACGCGAGTGGTCGGACTCGCACGGGCGGTCACCGCCCCGTCGTCACCGCACGACAGGACGGCAGGTCGACAGAGCGGCAGGTAGACAGGACGGTCGTACGGCAGGACCCGGGAGCCGTTGGTACGGCGGGCCCCCGGGTCCGTTCGTCAGGCGTTGGAGTCGAACGGAATGCCGGCGGGCTCCGCCTGCTCCAGGTGGTAGTTGAAGTTGCCGTCCTTGATACCGAGGGTGGCGCTGCCGAAGTTGGCGGCGCTCAGCTTGTCGCGCACGCCCGCCGGGTAGCCGCCCCAGCCGACCAGCCGGGGGAACTGCCAGACGTGCTGGTGGTTCTCCGGCGGCTCGTCGTTGGAGGTCGCGGGGCGGAAGCAGTGCGTGCTGATCCCGTCCTTGTGATAAACGATCTTGGGGTGCGTGCCGTCCCAGCGGATCTGGCTGCTGCTGTAGGTGTTGAAGTCACCGTGGGCGGAGGTGGAGACGTACTTGGCGGTGTTGTCCTGGACCCACACCACCACGTGCTCCCAGTCATGACGGTGGCCGCCGAGCCCGCTGCCGGCCACCGCCTGGTCCTTCTCGAAGTAGAGGGCGTACATGATCGCGCACCAGCCGTTGTTGCACTTCTCCCGCGAGTACCCGTTGGTGTTGTCCAGGTCCGACGCGTCGCGGCAGGAGCCGTTGAGCGCCCCGGACGGGTTCAGACCGCCGTTGAGGGTCCCGTCGGCACTGATGGCAGGAGTCGGGTAGCAGCCGTCCGTGTCGTAGTCGTAGGCCGGCTGGAACGTCTGCTCCAGCCCGTTCGCGTTGGCCGGAAGGGCCGGCGGCGGGGCGGCGAGGGCGATGCCGGGAAAGGCGACGACGAGCGCCACGGCACTGCCGAAGATGAGGGAGACCTTGCCGATGCGCGAGTTTCTCTTCACTGCGTCCTCCTGGTCGACCGCGGTGTGGGGGCGGTGCGGGGCGGCCGTATTGACATGCCCGGAACAGCTTTCCGGTCCAAGGTCGAAAACTCCAGAGTCAGGAGGTGTCAGAGCGATGAAAGGTCAACCAATCCATGTCGTCCAATCCGCTCCGGGCCGAGGTGACTTCCGCCCGACTGCCGTCGAAGTGGCGGCCGGTGACAAGTGCCGGCAGGAGGACGCGCAAGGGCTGCCCGCGGATACGCGGACAGCCCTGAGGGGACTGCGGGCGGTAGCGAAGGAAGGCTGCAACTCCCCACCCACGCTGCGGAGTTGCGGCCTTCTACTTCGGCGGGGTGGGGGTGTCGTGCGTGCGGTACATCGCCTGTACGTCCAGCTCCAGTTGGACCGTCGGGCCGACCACCGCGATGCCGCGCGCCAGCATGGAACGCCAGTTGAGGGTGTAGTCCTCGCGGTGCAGCTCCGTCCTGGCGAGGGCCGCGCAGCGCAACTCCTCGCCGTAGCCGCCGTTGACCGTGCCGAGGTAGGTGGTGTCGAGGGCCACGGACCGGCTCACGCCGTGCATCGTCAGCGAACCCTGCACCGTCCACTTGCTGCCGCCGCGGTAGGCGAAGCGCGTGCCGTTGAACTCGATGAGCGGGAACCGTTCCACGTCGAGGAAGTCGGCGGAGCGCAGGTGGTTGTCCCGGGTGATGTTGCCGGTCGTGATGCTCGACGCGTCGATGCGGACCCGGACGCGGGAGTCGGCCATGTCCTCGGCGACCTGGATGCCGCCGTCGAAACGCTCGAAACGGCCGTGCACATGGGCCATGCCGACATGCTTGGCGATGAAGCGGATCGCGGTGTGGGGCGGGTCGAAGAGCCAGGTGCCGGGCGTCGGCAGTTCCAGGACGCGGGCAGGCTGCAGCCAGATCCGCTCGGCGGGAGCCGCGGCACCGGCCTCGACGTCCACCGTCTCGCGGTGCGGGTGCAGCCCCTCGGCCGCGATCATCAGGCTGTAGCGGGCGGGCGGCAGCGCCGCCAGGAAGAAGCCGTACGGGTCGGTGATACCGCGGGCCACGACGCGGTGCGAGTCCAGCGCGGTGACCGTCACCTCGGCCGCCCCCATGGCCTCGCCCATCGGGTCGACGACCTCACGGCCGAGCGCGCCCGCGCCCCGCGGGAGAGGGAGCGAGAGGCCCGCCGCGTCGGCGTGGGCGCCCTTGGAACGTCGGCGCCTGAGCAGAGCGAGGGCCATGATGTTCACCTTTCTTCGCGAGTGTTCAGGGCCGCGCGCGGCGGCGCCGAGGCACGCAGGCGGCAACCAGGGGCACACACGACGAGCCGGCCGGCGCGGCGGTCACGGCCCATTCACGATCTTGAAGCACAGCGCGCGGCCTCGGGTGTCTCATCCTGAGACAGTGGCCGGCCGCCCCTCCGGGAGGGCCCTCCTAGACGGTGTCGCTCCGTGGTTCCCAGCCTTCGTACGCCGCCGTCAGCAGACCGAGCACACCGCTCGCGGTGACCTCGCGGGGGTTGGGATACGCCGTGGTCGTGGCCTGCGCGGCGGCGACCGTCAAATCGGCTTCCTTCAGGCCGAGTTCGGCCAGCGAGCGGGGAGCGCCGAGGTCGCCGGCCAGGGCGCGGAGGGCGCGGGGGACGTCGTCGGTGCCCAGGGCGCGCGCCAGGGCGGCGATGGCCTCGGGGGCGGCGGACGCGTTGTACGCCAGGACGTACGGGAGGACCACCGTGTGCGTCTCGGCGTGTGGCAGGCCGAAGGTGCCGCCGAGCACATGGCACAGCTTGTGGTGCAGGCCCATGGTCGTGGCGCCCAGGCAGGAGCCGCAGAGCCAGGCGGCGTAGAGGGCGCGGCCCCGCGCGTGGAGGTCGCCGGGAGCGGCGGCCACCCGGGGAAGAGCCCCGGCCATCGCCCGTACGCCCTCCTCGGCCATGAGGGAGACGAGCGGCGAGGCGTCCGGCGCGTACAGGGCCTCGGCGGCGTGCGCGAGCGCGTTGACGCCGCTGGTGACGGAGAGGGGGACGGGGAGTTCGAGGGTGAGCTCTGGGTCGTAGACGACGCTTTGGGGCTGGACGACGGGGTCGCGGCCGGTGCGCTTGGCGCCGTCCTCGGTGAGGCCCCAGACGGGGGTCATCTCGGAGCCGGAGTAGGTGGAGGGCACGGCGATCAACGGCAGTCCGGTGCGCAGCGCGATCGCCTTGCCGAGGCCGATCGCGGAGCCGCCGCCGACCGCGACACAGCCGTCGGCACCGATGGCCCTCGCCACCTCGACGGCCCGGTCGGCGACCTCCACCGGTACGTGCATACGGGCCTCGGTGTGCAGCCCCGCGCAGGAGTCGCCCAGTGCGTCGGCGACCGCTCGTGCGACCTCCGAGCCCCTTTTCCCGCACACCACGAGGACCCTGTGCAGGCCGAGCCGGGCGACCTCGGCCGGTGTCGCGGACACCGCGGCGCCGGGCCGGAAGACGACCCGCCCGGGCCGGCTCTCGTAGGAGAAGTCGAGCGCGGTGGTCATACGGGCTCCAGGACGAGGTCGAAGCGTGCGTACCGGAAGGGGTTCGGGACGCCGAACTCCCGTGCCAGGGAGGGGTCGTCGGTCTCGGCGAAGTCCTGGACCAGGCTGTCCTTGACGGCGAACACCGCGTCGGAGTCGAGGTATTGGCTGCCCGCCACGAAGATGTGCGTGGTGACGGGGGCGTGTTCGGCCGCCGAGGCGATGAAGTGGATGTGGGCGGGGCGGTACGGATGGCGGTCGGTGGCTTTCAGGAGCTCGCCGACCGGGCCGTCCGTCGGGATCGGGTACGGGCTCGGTACACAGGTGCGGAACCAGAAGTGGCCGTCGGCGTCCGCTGTGAAGAGCCCCCGTCCGTTGCCCGCGGGCTGGACGTCCGGCCGCTGGACGTCGTAGAAGCCCTCGGGGTCGGCCTGCCAGACGTCCAGGACCGCGCCCGGCAGGGGCGTGCCGTCCGGTGTCAGCACCCGGCCGCTGACCACGCACGGCTCGCCGGCGCCCACCAGGTCGATGTTCGCGCCGAGGGCGCGGACCGGTGACTCGGTCATGTGGAAGGGGCCCAGGACGGTCGACTCGGTCGCACCCGGATCACGGTGGCCGTTGATGGTCTCCACGAGCATCGAGACGCCGAGCACGTCCGACAGGAGGATGAACTCCTGCCGGGTGTCCGTACACATCTGCCCGGTCGCGGTCAGGAAGCCGACGGCCCGCTCCCATTCCTCCATGGTGGGCTCCGTCTCGCGGACGAAGTCGTGGAGGTGGCGGGTGAGCGCGGTCAGCAGCTCGCGCAGCCGGGGGTCGGTGGTCCGCGCGAGGCTGTCGACGACCTCCCCGGTGATATCGGCCGTGAGATCGGTCGGGCGTTCGATGGTCATTGCACTCCCCTGGTCCCGTCAGGCATGTCCGACGGTCCTGTCGGACAGGTCCTCCGAACCCTCAGGCATGTCCGAGGATCCGCCGCAGCGCCGCCGACAGCAACTCCTCGGCGGCGCCGGAAGCCGCCGGGTGCCGGAAGGCGACATACCCGTCAGGGCGTACGAGGAGGGCGCCGGCGTCGGAGATCTCGCTCAGCCGCGACCAGTCGCCGTAGGGGTCCTCGTACTCCTGTCCGGGCCCGATGACGACGGTGGCGACCGCCGTGTCGAGCGCCCCGGCCGCGCGCACCCAGCCCTCGCCGCCGATGCCCGTGACCAGCGTGAAGCGGCCCCGGCCGACCGTGTCGAGCGTGGACAGGGTGCGGGTCCCGGAGGTGATCCAGGCGTGCGGGAGCTTGGCGCCCGGGCGGGAGGAGGGCTGGTGGTGGAGCTCCGGGTCGCGGGCGAAGCCGGGGTCCGCCGAGCCGTCGGGGACGATCGCGCCGGACGCGTACCGCTGGTTGAGGTCGACGCCGTGCGCGTTGAACTCGTACACCTTGAACGCGATCGCGTCCCGCAGTGCCTGCCGCTGCTCGGCGGCCGCCTCGGTGGTGTCCTTGCGGGCGGCGATGTTGGCCCAGAGCTGCTCGGGGGTCTGCGGGGAGAGCCCGTCGAGGGCCTCGAAGATGGGTGCGGTCTCGCCGATCGACTTGTTGGCGCGGGTGACGATCTGCCTGCCGACCGGGGCGCGCTCGGCGGTGTACGTGTCGAGCAGCTTCGGCGTGGCCGTGCCGTCGAGGACCATCTTGAGCTTCCAGGCCAGGTTGTAGGCGTCCTGGATCGAGGTGTTGGAGCCGAGGCCGTTGGACGGCGGATGGCGGTGCGTGGCGTCGCCCGCGCAGAAGACACGGCCGTTGGAGTACGTCTCGGCGTACATCTCGTTGACCGTCCACGCCGAGGACGACTTGACGGTCACCAGGATCTCGTCGTCGCCCACGAGCTGCCGTACGACCGACTCGGCGTACTCGGTGGTCAGGTCGGGGGCGCCCGCGGTGACGTCGTACCCCCAGACGATCATCCACTCGTTCCAGGGGCGGACGTTGCGCACCAGGCCCGCGCCGATGCCGCCGACGGTCGCGCCGGGGGCCAGCACCCAGTAGAGGGTGGAGGGGCGGTGAGCGGTGTACTTCGCCAGGTCGGCGTCGAAGACGATGTTGATGCTGCCGGCGACACCCATCTGGCCGCCCATCGGCAGACCGGCGTCCTCGGCCACCTTGGAGCGACCGCCGTCGGCGCCGATCAGGTACTTGGCGCGGATCTCGTACGTGTCCCCGCGCAGCCGGTCGCGGACCGTGGCCGTCACGCCGTCGGCGTCCTGGGTGTGCGAGAGGTACTCCGTCTCGAAGCGCAACGACGTGCCGCGCGCGACCGCCGCGTCGACGAGCACCGGCTCCATGAGGTGCTGCGGCATGTCGCACATGCGGGTGGGGCTGGCGAGTTCGTGCGCGGCCTGGACGAGCGGGTCGTTGCCCCAGGAACGGACCCGGCCGAGTTCCTCGCCGGCGAGGCTGGTGCAGAAGGTCGTGTTGCCCATCAGGTGCTGCGGGGTGGCCCGCGCGATGACGTCCTGCTCCACGCCGAGGTCGCGGAGCACCTCCATCGTGCGCTGGTTGGTGATGTGCGCGCGGGGGGTCTCGGCGAGGCGGCCGTAACGGGTGGCGACGATGTTCGGTACGCCGTACGTGCTCAGGGCCAGCGCGGCCGAGGCGCCCGCGGGGCCGCTCCCGATGATGAGTACTTCGGTCTCGACGGTCTGCACGGGGAAGGCTCCTGAGGGTGTACCCGAGGGCTTGCCTGGGGGCGTGAACGAGCACCTGCCACTCTTGATCATGCGGTGCTGGGCGGGGGTTCGGGTGTCTCATTACGAGACACCGCGCGCCGTCGGTGGGAGGCCCTGCGCGTGACTCGTACGGGATCCCGCGCGCCGCCCGGGGCCCGGTCGGACGACAGTCCCCGGGGCGGTGGTCTCGCCCGGCATACGCCCGATACGGTGGGAGATGTCGTGAGCACCGTAGAGCACTCCCCCGCCCTCCCCGCTCTCGCGCCGCTGCGCCGGGCACGAGAGCGGTTCCTGACGGGGCGCCCGCTGCCCGACGGCGTGCCGGACGAGGTGGTCGCGGCCTGGCGGCGCGCCCGGTTCTTCGGCGTACCGCACGACCTGAAGGAGCCCGCCGAGTTCGCGGCGGGCGCGCGGCCCGAGTCGGCGCTGCTGTCCGCGGCCCGTCCCGTACTCGAACGGCTCGCACCCGCCCTCGGCACCGGACGCTCCTCCCTGGTCCTCACCGACGAGCGGCTCCGGGTGCTGTGGGTGGCCGGGAGCGCGCCGGGCGACGAGCGGTGCACCGACCTGTCCGAGCGGGAGGTGGGGCACAACAGCGCGGCACTCGCCCTGCGCACCCGGCGGCGTGCCGAGGTGCACGGCCCCGAGCACTTCCTCGACCTGTGGCAGGACGTGTCGGCGGTGAGTGTGCCGGTGCTGGCCCCCGAGACCGGGCAGGCGCTGGGCACGGTGACGGTCGCGTCCGGCCTGTGCGCGGAGTGTTCGCCGCATCCCGGGGCGGCCCTCGCCGAGGCCGCCGCCGCGGCGGTGGAGGCCGAACTCCTCGCCAGGACCCGGGCGGTCGAGCGGGTGCTGCTGGACGCGTACTTGACCGCGACGCGAGCTCCGGCGCCCGCGGTGATCGCCCTCGACGGACGGAACCGGCTGGTCAGCGAGGCGGCGGCACGGCTGCTGTCGCCGGAGGGCCTGGAGGTGCTGGAGCGGAGCGCGGGCGCGGTCCTTCGACCGGGCGCGCCTTCGGAGTCGTACGCCGTCGAACTCCCCGACGGCGCGGGCTGTACGGCTCGGCTCACTCCCGTACGTCATCTCGGCTCGGTCATCGGTCTGCTCGCCGTGCTCGAACCGCTCGGCGCGACGGCGGGACAGCCCGCGCCGCGCGCGCCGGTCGTCCTCGCCGGGCGTTCGGTTCCCTGGCGGCACGCGGCCGGTCGGGCGGCGGAGTTGGCACGGTCCAGGGAGCCTTTGCTGCTGACCGGCGAGCGTGGCACGGGAAAGACCGCTCTGGCCCGCGAGCTGATCGGGGATTCCGCGCCGCTGACCGTGGATGCGGCGGAGGGCGAACTCGCTCTGCCGTACGAGGAGTTGACGGGCGGTCGGCCGTTGCTTCTGCGGCACGCCGAGCGGCTGGCCCAACCGGACGTCGCCGCTCTGAACACTCTGCTCGACGAACACCCGGGCGGGCCTCTGCTGGTCACCTACACACCGGGGACACCGCCGGGCCCGTGCCTCCAGCGGCTGCTGGACAGCCTGGCCGCCCGCACGGTCGTCCTCCCGGCGCTGCGTGAACGCGCGGAGGACATCAAGGAGTTGCTCGCCGCGCTGTCCCCGCACCCCGCCCCGGGAAGGCCTCCGCTGACCTGGACACTCGATGCACTGCGGGCCCTGGAGAAGTATCCGTGGCCCGGCAATGTCACTGAACTCGCCCATCTTGTAAGGGCGTTGGCGGAGGATCGCCGGACGGCCGGGCCTGTCCGGCGTGCCGAGTTGCCGGACCTCGTCCGGGAGGGGTCCGCGGCGCGGCGCCTGAGTCCGATGGAGAACGCCGAACGCACCGCCATCCTCGAGGCGCTGCGCCGCCATGGCGGCAACAAGGCGCGTGCGGCGGTGGCGCTGGGGATCGGCAGGGCGACGCTGTACCGGAAGCTGCGGGGCTATCGCGACCCGCGCGGGTAGGGAGCGGCCAGGAAGCGGTGTCGACTCAGGCTCGGGAAACGGCGTCCGCTCCGGAACAGGTCGGGTGGCGGGGCGGTTGAGCCCCGCCACCCGACCGTGCCGTATCTCGGCGCACAGAGTGCGCTACGGCAGCAGGTTGATCCTGAACGTGGACGTCGTGTTCCTCACGTCCACCGCGTTGTCGTTCAACTTCAGGTTGTGGAAGGTGACTTCACCGACGGCGGGCCCCTGGCCGGCCTCCGGCATCTCGTTGGCCCACAGGCCGAACCCGGACTTCGCGTCGTAGGCGTCGCCGCTCTTGCGCGCGCCGGAGATCGTCACGTCCGTGAGGATGGTGTCCTTGATCGGGAACTGTGGCTGTCCTCCCACGTAGTTGGTCTGGAACATGATGCCGCTGTACGTCGGATCGACGATGTCGACGTTGTTGACACGGATTCCCTGGAAGACCTTCGAGGCGGAGAACAACCAGATGCCGGGGAAGGTCTGCCCTCCCCAGAAGTGGCCGCCCGCGCGGACGATCGAGATGTTCTCCAGGGTCGTCGGCTGGGTGCCGAAGCCGTTCATCGGGTAGCCGAAGTCCAGCGAACTGACCGTGATGCCGGAGTAGACGAGGGTGTCGGCGATGTGGATGTTGCGGAAGGTGTTGTCGTACCCGCCGTAGACGGCGATACCCGCCGCACGCCACGTCAGGATCGTGGTGAGGTTCTCGAAGAGGTTGTTCTTCTCGTCTGCCCCGCCCGCGTCGATCGCGGAGAACAGCGCGAAGCTGTCGTCGCCGGTGGCCCGCGCCTCGTTGTTCACGACATGGTTGTCCGTGCTGCCGTTGGTCATGTTGACGCCGTCGGCGAACATGTCACGGATCCGCGAGTTCTTGATGGTGACGTTGTCGGTGTTGGCGCCCCAGTAGAGGCACACCATGTGTTCGTTCCAGATGTTGTCGATGGTGATGTCGGAGACGTTGGAGAAGTCGAAAACCTTGCCCGGACCGTCGATGCGGGACGTGTAGTTGCCGAAGTACGCGAAGTTCGCGAACGACGACCCCTTGGCGGTGTTCTCGGCCCGGAAGCCGATGTCGGTGTTCTCCTGCGAGGACGGTGCGCGGAAGCGCGTGAACCAGGGTCCGGCGCCGACGACCTTGACGGCCTTGCCGTACACCTGGAACTTGCTGGACGTCTCGTAGTCACCGGCGGGCAGATAGACGCCGACGAGTGTGCCCGTCGTGTCCATGCGCACCTTGTCGAGCGCGTTCTGCACGTCCTGGTGCGAGAAGCCGGCCGGCACGGTGTACGTCGCCGGGTCCGGGTTGGGGATCGCCGAGACCTGCTCCAGGCTCACGAAGTCGATCGCGTACGTGGAGGTGTTCGCGGCGTCCTTCTGGAGCCGGATCCTGCTGCCGGCCGGGACGGTCTGGCCGAGCATCAGGTTCGCCTCGTCGTAGATGTGCCGTGGCGCGCCCGAGCTCGGGGAGTTGCCGGGGCCGGCTTCCGCCCCGTACAGCCAGGCGTACTTGGACGTCAGGTCGATGGCCTTGAGGAAGGTGCCGTTGACGTAGACGTTCAGGTTGGAGTTCGTGCCGCCGCCACTCGCCGAGTCGGGGAGGGAGAAGCGGGTCACCAGGGTGTTGGTGCTGGCCTTGGTGGTCCATTCCACGTAGTTGCCGGTGTTGTTGAGCGTGACGGCCTTGCGGCCCGAGGCCTCGCCCGCGATGTCGCCGACGGTGCGGTTGGGGCCGACGGTCTGGGCTCCGCCGCCCACGGTGCCGTCCTCGGCCTCGTAGTTGTCGAACGGCAGGTTGGCGCCGCGGCCGACGAACAGGGACTGGCTGCTGGTGTTGTTGGCGCGCTTGACCTCGAGTTCGTTGGCGTCGGGGGCGATCACCGTCTTCACGGTGAACTTGCCGTTGCCCGCGGTCCAGGTGCCGAGGTTCACCGGGGCGGCGGTGGCGCCCGCCGCGATCGCGCCGCTGTGGGCGCCGGTGAGGGTTTTCACCGTCGCACCCGCGGAGTCGAGCACGGTGAGTGTGATGCCGTGGCTCCCGGGCGCGGTGGCCACGGTGCCCTGGTTCTTGAGGGCGACGGAGAAGGTGACCGTGTCGCCCTCGGCGGGCGAGCTCGGGGACCAGCTGACGGGTGAGGCCACCAGGTCGGAGCTGGAGACCGGCCTGACGACGAGGGCGGTGGGGCTGGTGTAGGAGTTGTTGGCCTCGTTCTGCTCGATGACCTTGTTGTCCGGGTCGGCGGTCGCGCCGACCTGGTACGTGCCGGCCTCACGAGCCCCGATGTCGGCGGTGACCGTCGCCGAGGCACCCCCGGCGAGTGCGCCGACCGCGGCGGTGCCCACCTTGGTGCCGCCCAGCTGGAACTGGACGTCGGTGGCGCCCGACGCTTCGGTGCCCGCGTTGCGCACGGTCGCCGTCAGCTTCACGGCGTCGGACTCGACGGGACCGGCCGGGGCCGAGGTGATGCCGGTGATCTGGAGGTCCGGGTTCGGGGCGGGTGTGCCCAGCACCTGGAACTCGGCGACCTGTCCGGCGGGCGCCCCCGAGTTGGCGGTGACCGCGAGCTGTACGTCCGCGACGCGGCCGGAGACGGGGATCCGCACGGTGTTGCCGCTCGCCGGGTCGAACGTGTAGTCCTTCGCGGCGGCCAGGCTCGTGAACGAGGTGGCGTTCTGACTCCGGCCGAGCACCTGGATCCGCTGGGTACGGCTGCCCCAGGCGGCGTCCGGACTGAGCTTGAGCACAACGGTGTTGACGTCGGCGTTCGCGCCGAGCCTCACGGTCAGGCTGTTCGGGTACGCGCCCGGACCGCCTTCCCAGTACGTGCTGGTCCTGTCGTCGTTGGCGTTCTCCGCGACGAACGTGAAGACGGAGGACGACGCCGTGATCGCCTTGCCGACGGCGAGGTTCGCGTCGTCGGTGGTGGAGCCGTTGCGGGTGACGGTGTTGCTGTTGACGGACTGGTTGCCCGCCGCGTCCTTGGCCCGCACGTGGTACGTCACCGTGGCCGAGGTGGGCTGGGTGTCCGTGTAGGTCGTGACCGTGCCGGCGACGCTCTGGCGCAGAGTGCCGTTCGCGTAGACGTCGTAGCCGGTGACCGCCACGTTGTCGGTGGACGCCTGCCAGGTGAGCTTGACCTGACCGCTGGTGGCCTCGGTGAAGGCCAGACCCGCGGGTGCGGTCGGGGCCTGGGTGTCGCCCGAATCGCCGGTGCGGGTCACGGTGTTGCTGTTGGCGGACTGGTTGCCTGCCGCGTCCTTGGCCCGCACGTAGTAGGCGACGGTCGCCGAGGCGGGCTGGGTGTCGGTGTACGTGGTGGCGGTACCGGCCACCGAGGTGCGCAGCTCACCGTTGGCGTAGATGTCGTAGCCGGTGACGCCGACGTTGTCGGTGGCGGCGTTCCAGGTCAGCTTGATCTGCCCGGTGGCGGGTTGGGTGAAGGCGAGCTGGGTGGGCGCGGTGGGTGCCTGGGTGTCACCCGTGTTCGGCCCGTAGACCTCCAACTCCGCCAGCTGTCCCGCGGGTTGACCCGTGTTGGCGGTGACGAGAACCCGGACGTAGCGCGTGGTGGTGGCGTTGAAGCTGAGGGTCTGCGACTGGTCGTTCGCGGCGTTGAAGGCGTACGCCTGCGACGCGGAGAGGTCACTGAAGTCCGAACCGGTCGCGCTTCCCTGGATCTTGAGGGTCTGCGTCCGTGCGCCCCAGTTGGCCGGCAGTCGCAGCGTCACCCGGTCGACACGTACGGACGAGCCGAGGTCGACCTGCACCCACTGCGGGAGGGCGTCGTTGGAGCTCTCCCAGTAGCTGGCCCGGTTGCCGTCGCCCGCGTTCGCCGCGATGTAGGTCTGTGTGGAGCTGCTCGCGGTGAACTGCTTGCCCGCGGCCAGGTTTCCGGAGGAGTCGCTCGCGCCGTGCACCTCGAGCTCGGAGAGCTGGGCGGCGGCCCATCCGGTGTTCGCGGTGATGTTGACGCGCACGAAGCGGGTCTGGGTGGCCGGGAACGAGACGGTCACCGTGTTGCCCGCGCTCGGCGTGAAGGCGTACGACGCCGAGGACTTGATGGTGTCGAAGCTGGTGCCGTCGGCGCTGCCCTGCACGGAGAGCGTCTGGTTGCGGCTCTCCCACGAGCCCGGGAGCTTCAGGACCACCTCGTCCACGCGGACCGTGGAACCGAGGTCGGTCTGTGCCCACTGGGGGAAGGACGATCCCGAACTCTCCCAGTAGGTGGCCGCGTTGCCGTCCGTGGTGTTGGCCGGCCCGAGCCCGGAGTTGGAGCTGCTCGCCGTGGCGGCCTTGCCCACGGCGAGGTTGGGTCCACCGGCCGCCGTCGCGGCCGTGGTCAGCGCCGGAAGCCCTATCAGGGCCAGCGCGGTGGTCAGCAGAGCGGCCAGCAGTCGGCCTCTCCAGCGATGTCTGGTCATGGTTCCCCTGCCCTTGAGCGGTGTCGGCACCTGCGACGCGGAAGACTCACAAGAGAGCGAGAATCGAGTTTTTGCGTTCAGTTATTGCAGATTTGCATGATGATGTTGTTGAGTCCACAGTCTGTGCAGAGATAGTTGCTCGCTGGAGTTGAGAAGAGCACAGCAGAGCCGCGACAGACGGTGTCTGTCGCGGCAGGGATGCTGAACTTCGGCGGCGCCGCCGAGCTCGGTGGAAGGCGGCGCTAGACCTGGGCCGGTTGCTCGTCCGAGGGCCCGCCGGGGCGGGTCCTCCCGATCTCGTGCTGGAGGCGGTCGCCCTCGATGTCGAGGTCGGGGATGTAGGTCGCGAACCACTTCGGGTGGTACCAGATCTTCGCTCCGACGATCGCCATGACGGCGGGCACCAGGGTCAGCCGGACCACGAACGCGTCGAGAAGCACGCCGACGGCGAAGCTGAACCCGATCGCCTTGACGGTCGGGTCGTCGGTGAACATGAAGGCCACGAAGATGCTGAACATGATCAGCGCGGCGGCGGTCACGACGCGCGCGGACAGCCCCGTGCCGCGTCGCACGGCCCTGACCGCGTCACCGTTCCTGGTGAAGTCCTCCTTGATGCGCGAGACGACGAACACCTCGTAGTCACTGGAGAGTCCGAAGATGATCGCGAGCATCAGGAGCGGCAGGAAGCTGATCGTCTGGCTGGGCGTGATGCCGAACAGGTGCTGTCCCCAGCCCCATTGGAACATCGCGACCTGCGCGCCGAATGCCGCGGCCACCGACAGCAGGAACCCGATGATGGACTTGATCGGCACGAGGATCGTGCGGAACGCCAGCGTCAGCAGCAGGAACGCCAGGCCGACCACGACGATCAGGAACACCGGCAGCGCGGAGGAGAGTTTGTCGGACACGTCGATGTTGGAGGCGGTGGTACCGCCGACCAGGAGCGTTGCGCCCGTGTCTCCCGCGACCGCGGTCCGGTCGTCCCGGATGCGCTTCACCAGGTCCGTGGTGGCGTCGTCGTTGGGGCCGGTGCTGGGGGTCACCCGGATGACGGCGACGCCGTTGTCCGCGGCCATCGGCGCGGCGGACACGACGCCGGGGATCTTGGCCAGCCGCCCGGTGATCGGGCTCGCCGCGGCGGCGTTGGGCACACCGTCGGCGACCACCAGGAGCGGGCCGTTGAAGCCTGCGCCGAAGTTGGCCGTGGTCAGGTCGTAGGCCTTGCGCGCGGTGTCGCTCTTCGGCTTCGACGATCCGCTGGGCAGCCCCAGGTCCATCGCGGTGACGGGCAGGGCGAGCAGCACGAGGAAGGCGGTCCCGCCGATCAGCAGGGGTACCCGGCCGCGTACCACGAACCGTGCCCAGCGGGCCCCGAAGGTGCGCTCCGGTTCGTTGGCCGCGATCTGGGCGACGTTCTCGTGGTGGCCCCGGCGCAGCGGCGTACTGATGAACCTCGCCACCTTGTTCCCGGCGAAGCCCAGCATGGCGGGCATCAGCGTCAGGGCGATGAGCAGGGCGACCAGTACGGCTCCCGCGGCGGCGAAGCCCATCACGGTCAGGAACGGGATGCCGACCACGGCGAGTCCGCACAGCGCGATCATCACGGTGAGCGCGGCGAAGACCACCGAGCTGCCCGACGTGCCGGCGGCCAGGGCGACCGAGTCCTCGATGCTCATGCCGGTGAGCAGGTTGTTGCGGTGCCGGGCCAGGATGAACAGTCCGTAGTCGATGCCGCAGGACAGTCCGAGCATCGTCGCGACGGTCGTCGAGGTCGAGGCGATGGTCATGACGGACGCCAGCGCGGACACGCTCATCAGCGTGACGACGATCCCGATGATGGCGGTGAGGATCGGCAGCCCGGCGGCCACGAGGGCACCGAAGGTGATCGTCAGGATCACGAAGGCGACGAGCAGGCCGATGAGTTCGGGCAGTTCCGAGATCGCCTCGTTCCAGCCCGGGTAGACGCTTCCGGAGTACTCGACGTCCACGCCGGCGTTCCGCGCGGGTTCCACGGCGGCCTTGACCGCGTCCAGGGTCGATTCCCTCACGTCGGTCGGCTGTGCGGCGTACTGCACCGACCCGAGGGCGACGTTGCCGTTCTTGGAGATCGCCTTGGCGGTGAAGGGGTCGGTGACCAGGCCTACTTGGGGCACCTTCTTCAGCCGCCCGATCGAGGCCTCGATGCCCGCCTTGTACGAGGGGTCGGTGACCTTGGTGTCCCCCTGGGCCGCGAACACGATCTGTGTCTGGCCACCGCTCAGTGCCGGCAGCTTCTCCTTGAGCAGGTTGGTGGCACGCTGCGACTCCGTCCCGGGCACCGTGAAGGTGTTGTCGGTCTTGCCTCCGCCGACGACCGAGAGGGTGATCGCGGTTCCGGCCGCCAGGATCCACAGGGCCAGCACGAGTCGGCGGCGCCGGAACGCCCAGCGGGCCAGCCGGTACAGGTAGACGGACACGCGTGCTCCCGGACGTAAGGACCAGCTCCCGCCCGATCGGCGAAGGGCTCGGCCGACGCGCGCGGAGAGCCCCGCCGGTGAGCGGAGAGCCCGGTTCCGCGCTCTCCGCCCACTGTCGGCTCGCCCTCGGGCCACCGCGAGGAGGGGAGGCCATCCGGGGGAACGCCGACGCGGCGCCACGAGGGCTTGCCCCGCGATTTCCTGTCTGCTCACCCTTGAGGAGACTTGCGTGATCACGTGCTCGCCGCGTCCGTCCCCGGACGCGCCCCGGCCATCGAGGACTCCGCCTGACGCCGACCGGAGCCCCGGAGCCAGGCGATCGAGGGAGTCGGGGCCGGGTGCCCTCGAGCGGACGCGGGCCGGATTCGTCCTGGCGATCCGGCCGGCCGGCGACCCCTGGCGAACCCTCGCCGATCGGCCTCGCAGGCACGGTTGGTCTGGACTATCTGCCCTCGCCCGCGCAGCCGCCGGCCAGGCACGGGCTGAACTCCCGTCGTACAGAAACCCCTTGCGGCGGAAGCCGGCCAACTCTCCTGTCGCACAGGCGTGCTGCGCTAGTCTCGCGGTTACACGCGCCACGCTAGAGACCAGGATCCCCATGCCAGACCACCACCGCAGCCGGTCCGAAACCCTGGCCTATGCGGCAGCCGGTATGGAAACGCCGCCCGTGATCCCGCTCCGGAAGAAGGATCCACGGCAGGCGGGCCCCTACAGCCTGGAGTCGGTGCTCGGCAGCGGCGGCATGGGCCGGGTCTATCTGGGCCGGAAGACCACCGGCAGGCCGGGCCTCGCTGCGGTGAAGGTGATCCGGCCCGAGTACGCCGAGGACCCGCTGTTCCGGAAGCGGTTCGAGCGCGAGATCGGCGCGCTCAACCGCGTCAAGGGAGCCCACATCGTGCGGCTGATGGGCAGCGGCTGCGACGAGGACCTGGTCTGGGTCGCCACCGAGTACATACCCGGGCCCACTCTCGCGGAGGTCGTCAGCGCGCGCGGACCGATCGACTCGGCTGCGGCCTGGCGGCTGCTGGCCGACGTGGGACGGGCGATCGAGTCCATCTGGCGCGAGGGGCTCGTGCACCGCGACCTCAAACCGTCCAACGTGATCCTGGGGGCGGACCGTGCCCGTGTCATCGACTTCGGCGTCGTCCAGGCCGCGGACGCCACCACCATCACCGCCACGGGCCAGAACGTGGGAACACCCGCCTACATGTCCCCGGAGCAGGTCAGAGGCACAGGGGTGACCGCCGCCTCTGACGTCTTCTCGCTGGCCTCCACCCTCACCTTCGCCGTGGCGGGGCAGGCGCCTTTCGGCGACGGTACGGGCGTCGACGTACTGCACCGGGTGGCCTTCGAACCGCCCCGGGAGGAAGCCCTCAACAAGGTGATGTCGGTCGACGCGGAGCTGGCCGCGTTCATCCGGACCTGCCTGGACAAGGATCCCGAGCGACGTCCGTCGCCGGAGACCGTGTTCAGGACCGCCATCGGGCACCAGCTGTCCGACCCGGCCGGCAGTCCGTCGCGCTCCGCCCGGAATCGCGCGACCGCCCCGGCCGAGCAGGCCGCCGCCCTTCCGTCGGCACCGCCCGCCGTCCCCGGCACGCCCGGTGGCCCTGCCGTCTCCCGCTCGAGGAAGCGCGGAGGGTTACTGGCCATGAGCGCCGTGGCCGTGGCGGCAGCCGTCATCGCCGGAGGCATCACCATGGCGCTGCTGCCGGACGGCAGCGGCGCCCGGGCATCGGCCGACATCGACCCTCAGACGTCCCCGGCCGTGATCGGAACCCCGGCCACGGCGCCGACCAGTTCTCCCACGACGCTCGCCTCCACTCCGCCGAAACCCCGGACGGCCGACGAGTCGTCGGCTCCGGAGGCCACCCGGGATGCCACGGCACTGGACATCCGGTCCGACGCGTGCCCCGCCGAGATCGCGTCCGGAGCCGACGGCGACTGCGTGCGTGCCCTTCAGCTCCTCCTCACCGGCTACGGCCTGAACGTCACGGCCAACGGTCGGTTCGACGCGGAGACCCTCGCCGCGGTCAAGGTCTTCCAGACCGCGGCCGGGACGACCGCCGACGGAAAGGCCGGGGCACGGACCAAGACCCTTCTCTACGGTCAGCCGCGCGGCCCTGTCCGGCTCGGCAAGGTCACCGTGACCCAGAGCGTCGGTGCCGAGCAGGTCGCGAGATGTCTGGACGTCGCCTCCGGAGGCGCGGACGCGGAGGTCTGGGCGTGCGGGGGCACCGCCACTCAGCGATGGGCCCTGTACCGGGTGCCCGGAGAGAACTCCCAGTACATCGTCGTCAACCAGGGCAACCACCGCTGCCTGGACGCCGGTACGGCCGGCCAGGGCACCCGGATCCGGACCAGAAGCTGCGACGGCCTGAACGCCCAGAAGTGGCGGCTCGGCACCTCCGGCTCGGCCGGCGGCACCCTGGTCAGCCTGCCCGACGGCTTCTGCCTGGACGCCGAGGCCACCACCTCCGGTCAGGACGGTCAGCGGGTCCAGGCGTGGGGATGCGCGGGCAGCGTCAACCAGGTGTGGAAGTGGTCCTGACACCCGCTCCCTGAAGGAGACCGGAGGTGCGGTCAGGTGTCGTAGTCGACCGTCAGTGTCTCGGAGACGGGAAACGACTGGCAGGTCAGCACGTACCCGGCTTCCACTTCGGCGGGTTCCAGGGCGTAGTTGCGGCGCATGTCCGCCTCGCCGTCGGTGATCCGGGCGCGGCACGTACCGCACACCCCTCCCTTGCAGGCGAAGGGGAGATCCGGGCGGACGCGCGCGGCGGAGTCGAGAAGCGTGCTCTCGCGTGGCAGTCGCGCGGTGGTGGAGCGGCCGTCCAGGGTGACGGTGACGCGGCTCGCGGGCCCCGTCGGCACGGCCTCCTCGTGGCGGGCGTACTCGATCGGTTCGTCGGCGAAGAAGAGTTCCCGGTGGACGCGGTCGAGGGGCACATCGAGCCGGGCGAGGACCTGTTGGGCATCACGGACCATGCCGTGCGGGCCGCACAGCCACCAGTGGTCGGCGCCCGGTACGTCGATCAGCCCCTCGATGAGTGCGCCGAGGCGGTCGCCGTCGAGACGGCCGGAGAGGAGTTCCGCCTCGCGGGGCTCACGTGAGAGGACGTGTGCGAGCTGGAAGCGGGCGTGGAACTCGTCCTTCAGGTCCGCCAGTTCGTCGGCGAACATCACGGTGTCGGTGCGGCGGTTGCCGTAGAAGAGCGTGACGCTGGAGCGGTTGTCGGCCGCCAGTACCGATTCGGCGATGGACATCATGGGGGTGATCCCCGAACCGGCCGCGATGAGCACATGGTGGCCGGGCTCGGTGAGGTCGGGTGTGAAGGATCCGGTGGGGGCCATCACCTGGATGGTGTCGCCCGCCCTCACCTCGTGGACCAGCCAGGAGGAGAACAGTCCGCCGGCGACCTCCCGAACACCGATACGGGGCGATGCTCCCGCCGGTGAGCAGATCGAGTAGGAGCGCCGCTCGTCACGTCCGTCGATGTCACGCCGCAGGGTGAGCGACTGTCCGGGGCCGAAGGCGAACTCCTCCGCCAAGGCGCCGGGGATCTCGAAACCGACGGCGACGGCGTCCGCGCAGAGACGTTGCACCGAGGCGACGCGCAGCGGATGGAAGGCTGGGCGGCGTCGGCGTGCTGTCGTCGCGGGGGCACCGGCGGCCGGTGCCATCAGCTCTGCCATCAGATCTCCTTGACGTACTCGAACGGCTCACGGCAGACGCGGCAACGCCACAGCGCCTTGCAGGAGGTGGCCGCGAAGCGGGAGGTCTCCTCGGTGTCGACCGACGCGCAGCGCGGGCAGGGAATGGTGCGCCGGATCGGCGAAAGGTTCAGGGGAACGGGTCCCGGTGGCAGCTTCGGTGCCACCATGGGCGGCGCGATGCCGTGTTCCGCGAGTTTGTGGCGTCCCGCGGGAGTGATCCAGTCGGTCGTCCACGGGGGGTCGAGGACCGTGCGGATGTCGACGCGGTCGAAGCCGGCCGCCCGCAGGCGTGCCGCGACCCCGGCTCGCATCTCGGCCATGGCCGGGCACCCCGAATAGGTGGGGGTGAGGCTGGCGACGACCGTGCCGTCGGCCTCGATCGTGACGCCGCGCAGCACACCGAGGTCCGCCAGGGTGAGCATGGGCAGTTCGGGGTCGGGAACCTGTTCGGCGATGTGCCGGGCGCGCCGGACATCGGTCAGGACGGTCACCATGTCGCCTCCGGGTGAGCGCGGGAGACACTCTGGAGCTCTGCCAGCAGCGGGGCGAGGTGCTCGGTGTGCTCACCCTGCCGGCCGTTGCCGGGCAGCGGCGCGGTCCGCGGCATGGGAAGCCCCGCGGCGTCGAGGACCTGCTGAAGGTCCGACAGCACCGCGCTCCGCGCGTCGTACGCGGCGAACAGTTCCTCCCAGTAGGGGGCCAGGGTTTCCAGGGCCACCCGCATACGGGCGTGCGACTCCTCCGTTCCGTCTCCCAGACGCACGGCCCACTCGGCGGCGTACTGCCGGTGGTAGGTGAGTTCCTTCATGCCCTTGGTGGCGATGGCCGCGAGCACCGGGTCGGGCGAGGCGGCCACCTCGGTGAAATGGGCAAGACGCCAGCTGGACAGTACGAGCAACCGCACGATGGAGACCGCGAAGTCTCCGTTGGGAAGCTCGGCGAGACGCACGTTGCGGAAGTCGGCGGCGTCGCGGAAGTAGGCGTAGGCATCCTCCGTACGACCGGTGCCGTCCACCTGGCCGCAGCGCGCGTACAGCAGCCGCGCCTGGCCGAGCAGGTCGAGTCCGATGTTCGCCAGTGCCACCTCCTCCTCCAACTCGGGTGACCGGGTGACCCATTCGGCGAGCCGTTGGGCAAGGACGAGGGCGTCGTCGCCAAGTGCCGTGCAGGAGGCGGCCAGTTCGGCGGCGTCGACGCTCTGGGGCACGGCGGTGTCCACCCCGTGCAGCGGGTCCTCGAAGCCGGTGCCGAACGCCCAGCGGGCGTCGCCGTCGTCGTGCCCCTCGGCCAGAGTCATGTAGACGTGGTCTTCGCTCATCCCCAGCTCCTAGATGTGTGGGACATCGTCGGGGATGTCGTAGAAGGTCGGGTGCCGGTACACCTTGTCGGCGCTGGGGGCGAAGAAGGAGTCCTTCCCGTCCCGGGTGGAGGCGGTGATGTGTTCCGAGCGCACGACCCAGATGCTGACGCCTTCGTTGCGCCGGGTGTAGAGATCGCGTGCGTGAGTGAGGGCCATCCGGTCGTCCGCCGCGTGCAGGGAGCCGACGTGGACGTGGTTGAGACCGCGCTTTCCGCGGATGAACACCTCGTACAGGGGCCAGTTGTGCGTCTCTGTCTCCGTGCCGCTCATACCGCCGCCTCCGCACGGGCCCGGGCGGCCTGCTTGGCGGCGTGGGCGCCGGCGGCCTCACGCACCCATGCGCCCTCTTCGTGCGCGTCGCGGCGGCACCGCACCCGCTGCTCGTTGCACGGGCCGTTGCCACTGATCACTTCTTTGAGCTCCGAGTAGTCGGGGGTGCCGAAGTCGTGGTGACCTCGCTCCTCGTTCCAGCGCAGCTCCGGGTCGGGCAGCGTCACCCCGAGCTTCGCCGCCTGGGGCACGGTCATGTCGACAAAGCGTTGGCGCAGCTCGTCGTTGCTGTGCCGCTTGATCTTCCAGGCCATCGACCGGGCGGAGTTGGGCGAGTCGTCGTCGGGCGGGCCGAACATCATCAGCGAGGGCCACCACCAGCGGTTCACCGAGTCCTGCACCATCTCCCGCTGGGCTTCCGTGCCGCGCATCATCGTCATCAGCAGTTCGTAGCCCTGCCGTTGGTGGAAGGACTCCTCCTTGCAGATCCGCACCATGGCGCGTGCGTAGGGCCCGTACGAACTGCGGCAGAGGGGCACCTGGTTGCAGATCGCCGCGCCGTCCACGAACCAGCCGATGACGCCGACGTCGGCGAAGCCGGGCGTCGGGTAGTTGAAGATCGACGAGTACTTCTGGCGGCCTTCGATCAGCCGCTCCGTGAGGTCCGTCCGGTCGACTCCCAGGGTCTCGGCGGCCGAGTACAGGTACAGCCCGTGGCCGGCCTCGTCCTGGACCTTCGCGAACAGGATCGCCTTGCGGCGGAGCGACGGCGCCTTGGTGATCCATTCGCCCTCGGGCTGCATGCCGATGATCTCGGAGTGCGCGTGCTGGGCGATCTGCCGGATCAGCGTCTTGCGGTAGCCCTCCGGCATCCAGTCGCGCGGCTCGATCCGCTGGTCCCGTGCGATGGTCGCGTCGAACTGGGACTCCAGTTCCCGCTCGGCCTCGCTGCCGGATGCCGCGGCGGCACGTGCTGTAGCCATCCCTACCACCTTCCCTACCGACCATTCGTTCGGTTTATCATAAGGCGATCCCTACCCGGCCTGGCAAGCTCCGGTCACCTATCAGTACCCGGAAAAGGGCAACCGCCGGTCAGAGGGGCGGGCCGTACGGCGGTGCGGAGGCCCTCCGTGGGGCGTCAACGTCTTCCCGGCGAGGTCGAGGAGATCGTGCTGCGGATGCCGGCCGTCGGCCCCGCCCAGCGCGGGGCCGGCGCGAAGACCATCGCGCAGGGGGTAAGGGCGGCGTCGAGGTCGCGATCGTCGACCCGGAACGCTGGAAAGGTCGCTGGGGAGGCTCCGCCGCCAAGGACACCCGGCGCCCCTGAGCAGCCGCGGGTTCGTCCCACGCGTCCGAAAGCAGCCGTCGACGCGGCGCTCACTCGGCACTCCGGCAGACCCGCCCGGAACCGGGGCGCTCCGGCAGGCCCGCCCGACCGGCCGGAGCGCCCAGTTTCACCGCCTGACCGGCGGATCCGTCCGCGGTACGTCAGCCTGGTGCGTCAACGCGGTGCGTCGGCGCAGTACGTCAACGCGGCGCGATCGACGCCTCGGCCGCCGTCTTGATCCTGGCGCCGAAGCCGTCGGCGTCCTTGCGGGCGGCGGCGAGCGCCAGACCGACGAGAAGCTTGCCCACGCCGTGGCCTTCCAGCACGTTGAAGAGGCGGACCCGAGTCCTGCCTTCGCCCAGCGGCTCCAGGTCGTAACCGCCCTCGCGCGCCATCACGCTGTTCTTCGACACCTCGGCCCACCGGATCCGCCCCGGGGCTTCGAGTTCGGTGATGCGGAACTCCCTGGCGGACTTCATCCCGGCGTCCTTGACCGTGCTGCGGAAGATCGTGCCCACAGCGGTCGGACCGTCGGGGGTCCGCTCGATCTTGAGCACCCGGGGGCTGAACTCCGGGTCGTTGCGCCCGTCGGCGAGGTAGGCGAACACCTCCTCGACAGGCCGGTCGATCTCGACCACCGCTTCGAACTGTCCTGACATGGCAACTCCTGATCGATCGGGCCGCAACGCGCCCGCGCCCGTAACGACAGACGTCCGACGGACCGCTGTGCCTCGTGGAAACCGCCTCGCGCCCGCGTGAGGGAACGCGAGAGCCACGCCGTACCGCCTGTCGTAGCGGCATCGCGACCCTACGGGACCATCAGGCGTCTCGCGAGGCGAACGCGAACGCGGGGTGTTACGGCACGGTGTCCAACAGGACAGCGGCGCGGCCGGGGCGATTCACCGGGCCCCGCGGCCGGTCGCACCCGGCGGGAAAGGTGGCGGCCGGGACTCGGGCCGACGTGTCAACACCGGTCGCAGGCAGGCATGATGGGGCCGTCGGCACCCTGTCACAGGGCGATCAGCGCCGTGAGAGGCTGCGAGAGATGGAGAGCGCGTGTCACGCCAGGTACTGACGGTCCGCCCCGACGGAACCGGCGGCTTCCGCACGATCGGTGAGGCGCTCGCGGGGGCGCGCAGCGGTGCGGTGATCAGCGTGGGACCCGGGACGTACGAGGAGAGCCTCGTCGTCGGCACCCGGGTGACCATCGTCGCCGAGCAGTCGCGGGGGACGGTGGAGATACGCCCCCGGCGCGGCAGCGCGGTCAGCCTGCGCGCCGACGCCGTGATGCTCACCGATCTGGTGCTGCGCGGCCGGGACGAGGACCTGCCCGCCGTGGACGCGGTCCGCGGCCAGGTGGCGATGGACGGCTGCGAGGTGACCGGCTCCGCGTGGACGGCCGTCCTCGCCCGGGAGACCGGTTCGCTGGCCATGCGCGACTGCCGGATCAGCAACCGCGTGGGGGCCGGCGTGGTCGTCACCTCGGCCGTGGAGAGTTCGCTGGAGTCCTGCACCGTGGAGCATCTGGGCACGTCGGGTGTGGTCATCGGTGAAAGGGGCCGGGTCTCGGTGCGCGGCTGCACCGTGCGCGACGCGCGGGCCAACGGGATCCTGGCCAACGGGGACGCCCAGGGATCCGTCGAGGACTGCGACATCTCCTCCACCGACCAGCCGGCCGTGGCGCTGGAGGGCCGCTGCACCACCCGCGTCCTGCGCACGGTCGTCCACGACGTCGCGATCGGAGTGCATCTGACCAGTGCCTCCCGCACCGTCCTTGAGGACATCAGGGTCACCGCGACCACCGGTCCGGCCTTCGTCGTCTCGAACGGCAGCGACCCGTTGCTGCGCCGCTGCCGCACGGCCCGTACGGCGGGCAACGGCCTGCTGGTCACCGACCGGGGGCGCGGCACGTACGAGGACTGCTGGCTGGACTCCTCCCAGGCGCCCGCGCTGCGGGTGACCGGCTCCGGCTCACCGTCGCTGACCTCGCTGACGGTGCGGGACTGCGCGGGCCCGGCCGGTCTGCTGCTGGAGGAGGAGTCCACCGCCGAGCTCGACCGGGTGGAGGTGGTCGACGCCGCGGGCGCCGGGATCCGGATCGCGACCGGCGCCAACCCGATGATCCGCCGCGCCCGGATCAGCGGCGCGGGCGGCAACGGCGTCGAGGTCGTCAAGGACGGCCGGGGACGGCTGGAGGACAGCGAGATCGCCCGGACCGGCGCGGCGGGCATCCACGTGGAGAGCGCGGGCAACCTCTACGCCGGGGGCACCACCGTGCTCGCGCCGACCGCCGCGGGCCTGTCCGTGGGCACGGACGGGATCCTCACGGCCCGCGACTGCGAGATCCACGAAGCCGCTGCCGACGGCGTGGTCGTCGAGGCGGACGGCGAGCTGACCGGCACCCGGCTCCAGGTCAACGGCGCCCCGGAGTGCGGTGCCGTGATCCGCAAGGGCGGCCGGGCCTCACTCAACGGGTGCACCCTGGCCGGCAGCGGCAAGGACGGACTGCGGGTGGAGACCACCCTGCCGGTGTCCGTCGTCAACTGCACGGTCCGCGACAACGCGGGCAGCGGCCTGGTCCAGTCCCAGCCCGGCGACCGGCTGGCCGTCGAAGGCCTGACCACCAGCGGCAACGGCCGCCGCGACGCCTGGGGATACGGCGACGCCGAGGGCACCGACCCGGCCGGCACCACGCCGGACGGTGCGGACGCGGCCGGGGAGAGCGGTCCACTCGCCGAGCTGGAGGCGCTGATCGGACTGGCCAACGTCAAACAGCAGGTCCGCACCCTCGTCAACCTCACCCAACTCGCGCAGCGCCGGGCCCAGTTGGGCATGTCGGCGCCGCCGATGAGCCGCCACCTGGTTTTCGCCGGCCCGCCCGGCACAGGCAAGACCACCGTCGCGCGCCTCTACGGCACCGTCCTGGCCCAGCTGGGCGCGCTGCGCTCCGGGCACCTGGTCGAGGTCTCGCGCGCCGATCTCGTCGCCCAGGTCATCGGCGGCACCGCCATCAAGACCACCGAGACCTTCAACAAGGCGCTGGGCGGGGTGCTGTTCATCGACGAGGCGTACACCCTGACCGCCGACGGCGGACGTTCGGGACCCGACTTCGGGCGGGAGGCCGTGGACACCCTGCTGAAGCTGATGGAGGACCACCGCGAGGACGTGGTGGTCGTCGCGGCCGGCTACTCCGGGGAGATGCAGTCCTTCCTCAACAGCAACCCCGGGCTGGCGTCCCGCTTCTCGCGGACCGTGGAGTTCGAGAACTACGCGGTGCACGAACTGGTGGCCATCATGGAGACCATGTGCGCCCGGCACCAGTACGAGCTCGGCGAGGGCACCAGCGCCGCGCTCGCCGCGCACTTCGACCGCATGCCCAAGGACGCCACGTTCGGCAACGGCCGGGCCGCCCGCCAGGTGTTCGAGGAGATGGTCGACCGGCAGGCCGTACGGCTGTCCACTCAGCCCGACGTGAGCGAACGGGACCTGAGTCTGCTGCTCCCCGAGGACGTCGGCGTGCAGGTCCCGGCGGGCCCGCACGGGACGGCGGACGAGCCGGACCGCGGCGACGCCCTGTCCCGGCTCGGCGACATGGTGGGGCTGGCGGCCGTGAAGCGTGACGTCACCGACCTGGTCAACCTGCTGTCGACCGCCAAGCGGCGGGAGGCCGCCGGGCTGCCGAGTCCCCGGGTCAGCCACCATCTGGTCTTCACCGGCCCGCCCGGCACCGGCAAGACCACCGTCGCCCGCCTCTACGGCGAACTGCTCGTCTCCCTCGGGGTGTTGCCACAGGGACAGCTCGTCGAGGTGGCGCGGGCCGACCTCGTGGGCCGGTACGTCGGCCACACCGCGCAGTTGACCCGCGAGGTCTTCGAACGGGCCCGCGGAGGCGTGCTGTTCGTCGACGAGGCCTACACGCTCACACCGGCGGGCGGCTCCTCCGGCTCCGACTTCGGCCAGGAGGCCGTGGACACGCTGCTGAAGCTGATGGAGGACCACCGCGACGAGGTGGTCGTCATCGTGGCCGGCTACACCCGGGAGATGGAGTCCTTCCTGGCGTCCAACCCGGGCCTCTCCTCGCGGTTCTCGCGGCGCGTGGAGTTCGCCGACTACACCTCCGACGAGCTCGTCACGATCGTCCGCATGCATGCGGACGGTTCGGGCTACGAGTGCGGGCCCGGGGTGGGCGCACTGCTGCGTGAGTACTTCGACTCCCTGCCGCGCGACCGCTTCTTCGGCAACGGGCGGCTGGCCCGGCAGGTGCTGGAGTCCATGGTGACCCGGCAGGCCGGCCGGGTCAGCGCCATGGCCGCACCGGGCCTGGACGACCTGCGGCTCCTGCTGCCCGGCGACGTGCCTGGGGTGCGGACGCCGTCCGCGGAGGGCTGAGGGGACGGGCCGTTCGCGGCCGACGGCTGCCCGTAGGATGCGGGGCATGTCTCGGCGCTCCCCTCTGCCTCATCTCCCGCTAACGGCACGGCTGTTGACCGTGCCCCTGTGCCTGGGAACGCTGTTGCCGCTGGTTGGCGGGCCCGAGGCGTCCGCCGCGGACGGCACCCCGGTACGGCTGCCCGTCATGCCCGCACGACTGGACGCGGACACCGCCTGCACCAGCGCCTCCACCCAGCGGGCCACGACCGTGCCCTGGGAGCAGCGGAACCTCCAACTGACGCGCACCTGGCCGTTCTCGGACGGTTCCGGGGTGACCGTTGCGGTGGTGGACACCGGGGTGTCCACGGCGGCGCCCGCCCTGTCCGGCCGGGTCGGCGCGGTGGGGGCGGCGGCCAAGGACTGTGTAGGGCACGGGAGTTTCGTCGCGGGACTGGTCGCGGCGGCCACGGTCGACGGTGTGCGGTTCGCGGGGGTCGCCCAGCGGGCGAGGATCCTCGCGGCGCGCGGCACGGACGAGCGGGGTACGGCCACGGCGCAGAGCGTCGCGTCGGGGATCCGCGCGGCGACGGCGGCCGGTGCCGACGTGATCACCGTTTCGCCGGCTCTGGTGCAGGGGTCGGACGGGCTGACGGAGGCCGTCGAGGCGGCTCTCGCGAAGGACGTGCTGGTGGTGGCGGCCGCCGTGCCCGACCCTCCGGCCAAGCCCTCGGCCCAGGACGAGGAGCCGACCGCGCGGGCGTACTGGCCCGCCGCGCAGTCCGGTGTGCTGTCGGTGCTGGACGTGGACGCGCAGGGGCAGCGTCCGGACGACGCCCTGCTGCCGCGCGGTGCCGACCTGGCGGCGCCCGGTGACGGAGTGGTCGGGATCGGCGCGCGCGGCAGCGGACACTTCATCGGCTCGGGAGCGTCCTTCGCCGCCGCGTACGTGGCCGGGGCCGCGGCTCTGGTGCGTTCCGCCCACCCGGACCTCACCGCCGCGGAGACCGCCGCCCGCCTCACGGCGAGCGCCTACCCCGACGTCGTACCCCGGCTCGACCCGTTCGCGGCCGTGACGGAGGTGACCCCGGAGAGGACCGCCCGGGCGGCGGCCCCGGCGGCGGGCGCCGCGGTACGGCTGCCCGGGGACGACGCGGCCCTGCCGGTCCGCCGGGCCGTACTGTTCGCGGCGGCGGGCGCGGCACTGATCCTCCTGGTGACCTGGGCCGCCCTGGCTCTCCCCCGAGCCCGCACCCGCCACTGGCGACCGGCGGGCACGCCGACTGCCGACGAAGGCGGCGGCGCCCGGAGTTGAGGGGCGGGCGCCTCCGGACCTGTCTCCGTCAGGCGCTCTCCCCTCCCGCGGAGGAATCCGGCGCCTCTGCCAGTGCCGTCTGGATCAGGGTCGCCTTGCGCCGGGCGACGTACTGCGCACGGCCCGCCGGCAGGTTGCGCGGCTTGATGTTGCCGAAGACATACCCCTCCGACGGCGGGCAGGACAGCAGCACGCCCGGGGTGTTGGCCTCGTCGAGGCGGCGCAGCAGCTGGTCGTTGAGGCCGCGGCCGGCGCCGGTGGCGGAGCGGACCGCGATGACGTGCAGGCCCAGTTCGTGCCCCAGGGCCAGGTGGTCGAAGAGCGGGGCGAAGGGGTGGTCGAAGTTGTTGCTGCCGACCACCATGTCGTAGTCGTCGACCAGCACGAACAGCCGGGGCCCCTGCCACCAGTCGGCGAGACGCATCCGGGCGGGGGTGATGTCCGGCCCCGGCAGCCGGGTCTTGAGCGCCCGCGCCGAGCCGCCGACGAGTTCCTTGAGGGCGTCGAGGGAGACGGCGTGCCCGAGTTGGTACTCCGGTGGGACGGCGTCCACGAGTTCACGCCGGTAGTCGACGACCAGGATCCGCGCCTCGGTCGGACCGTAGCGGGCGGTGACCGCCTGGGCGACGAGCCGCAGCAGGTTGGTCTTGCCGCTCTCGGTGTCGCCGACAGCCACCAGGTGCGGGGTACGGCTGAAGTCGTGCCAGACCGTGGAGAGTTTCTCCTCGTCCTGGCCCAGCGGCAGCCGTAGCCCGTCGCCCAGCTCCGGGGCGGGCAGCGTCGAGGCCGGCAGCCGGTGCGGCAGCATCCGGACGGCGGGCGCGGGCTCACCCGGCCAGTGCTCGGCGATCCTCTCCACCAGGGCGGTGACGCCGTCGCCGAGGTCCTCGGTGGTGTTGACGCCGTCGAGACGGGGCAGCGCGGTCAGGAAGTGGAGCTTGCCGTCGATCGTGAGTCCGCGTCCCGGCAGCCGGGGCACGACGGCGGCCTTGCGCACGTCCACCACGGAGTCCATGGGGTCGCCGAGCCGCAACTCCAGCCGGGTCGCGCTCTGGTCACGGACCTGCGCGCTCAGTTCCACCCAGCGGGTGGTGGTGACGACCAGGTGGATGCCGTAGTTGAGGCCGCCGGTGGCGAGCTGGTTGAACGTGGGCAGCAGATGGTCGAAGTTCTGCTTGACCTGTGCCCAGCCGTCCACCACGAGGAAGACGTCCCCGTGTGCCTCGTCGGCGAACTCCCCGGCCGCGCGCCGACGCCGGTAGGTGGCCATGGAGTCGATCCCGTGGTCGAGGAAGAACTGCTCGCGGTGGTTGAGCACGGTGGTGACCTCGGCCACCGTACGGCTGATCCGCTCACTGTCGAGCCGGGAGGCGACCCCGCCGACATGCGGCATCCCGGAGAGCGAGGAGAGGGTGCCGCCGCCGAAGTCGAGGCAGTAGAACTGCACTTCGGCCGGGGTGTGGGTGAGGGCCAGGGAGGCGAGGAGAGCGCGCAGCACGGTGGACTTGCCGCTCTGCGAGCCGCCGGCGATCGCGACGTGACCGCCGCCCGCGGACAGGTCGAGCACCAACGGCTCGCGTCGCTGGTCGAAGGGCTTGTCGACCAGGCCGACGGGGACCCGGAGCCGTCCGGTACCGGGCCAGCGGGTGGCGCTCAGGCCGCGGTCGGCGGTGGGCTCGAGGCCGGGGAGCAGGCTGTCCAGGGTGGGCGGTTCGTCGAGCGGCGGCAGCCACACCTGGTGCGCGGCGGGGCCGGAGTCGCGCAGCCGGTCGACGGCCACGGCCAGCAGGCTCTCGGCGGACTCCGTCTCCTCCTCCGGCTCGGGAGCGGGAGCCGTGGAGGCCCGCGGCACCACCCAGCCGGCCGTCCAGGGCACGACCTGGACGGCGACCCGGGCCTGGACGGCGGCACCGCGGCGGTGCCGGTAGGGACCCGAGACGTACGCGGCGCGGAACCGGGTCAGCGCCTCCACCCCGCTCTTGAGGTAGCCGGCGCCGGGCTGCGAGGGCAGTTGGTAGGCGTCGGGGACACCGAGCACCCCGCGGCTCTCCATGGCCGAGAAGGTGCGCAGGCCGATCCGGTAGGACAGATGGCTCTCCAACTGGTGCATGCGCCCTTCGTCCAGGCGCTGGGAGGCGAGCAGCAGGTGCACTCCCAGCGACCGGCCGAGGCGGCCGATCATCACGAAGAGGTCCATGAACTCCCGGTGTGCGGCGAGGAGTTCGCTGAACTCGTCGACCACGACGAAGAGGCTGGGAAGGGGCGCCAGCGGGGTGCCGGAGGCGCGGGCCTTCTCGTACTCCAGGGCGGAGGTGTAGTTGCCGGCCGACCGCAGCAGTTCCTGGCGTCGGATGAGTTCACCGTGCAGGGCGTCCTGCATGCGTTCCACGAGGGCGACTTCGTCCGCGAGGTTGGTGATGACGGCGGAGGTGTGCGGGAGTTCGTCCAGGCCGAGGAAGGTCGCGCCGCCCTTGAAGTCGACCAGGATGAAGTTCAGCGTCTCGGAGGAGTTGGTGAGGGCCAGTCCGAGGACCAGGGTGCGCAGCAGTTCGCTCTTGCCGGAGCCGGTGGCACCGATGAGCATGCCGTGCGGGCCCATGCCGCCCTGTGCGGACTCCTTGATGTCGAGTTCCACGGGTCGGCCGTCGGCACCGACCGCCACGGGGACCCGCAGCCGGGCGGCCCCCACATGGCGCTTCCAGAGGGTGTCGGGAGCGTGCCGGTAGAGGTCGGGGATGCCGAGCAGGGTGGTCAACTGCACGTCGGCGCTGAGGGGTTCGGCGACATCCGCGGTCAGGCTCATGCGGTACGGGGCGAGCAGCCGGGCCAGTGCCTCGGCCGCGACGGGCCCGACCTGGTCGGGGCGGCCGAGGAGGGTGGTCTGTTCCTTGCGGCTGCGGTCGGTGCGCACCAGGCGGACGGACGCCGGAGTCACGTCGAGCCGCAGGGTGGTGCGGCCGGGGCGCCAGGCGAAGGCTCCGGAGAGGTCCAGCACGACGGTGTTGCGGAAGCCGGGGCCGTCCAGGCGGTGACCGGCGGGCACGGTGACGCCGTCGACCACGATCACGGTGTAGGGCTCGTCCCGGCCCGGCACCGCGTCCGGGTCGAAGACCGGGCGCTCGGTGAACTCGGCGCCCAGCAGGTCCTCCAGGTCGTTGAAGGTGCCGGCCACCATGCGGGCCGCGCCGGCGCCGTCCTGCTCCTGCGGATGCAGGTTGTGCGGCAGCCACTTGACCCATTCCCAGTCCGCGCGCCGCTCGTCCGAGACGCACAGCGCGATCCACAGTTCCTCCGGCGGGTGGAACACGGCGAGCTGGCACAGTGCCGCGCGGACCATGGCGCGGGTGGCGGGCTCGTCGCCACGGGTCAGCACCCGTGACCAGGACCGCAGGTAGAGCGCGATGGGCTGGCCGGGCACGGTGCTGTAGGCACGGATGAAGCGGCGCAGGGCGTGCGCGCTGAGCGGCTCCAGGTCCTCGACGGGTTTGGTGGACAGCGGATTGAGCCGCATGGCGAACTGCTGGTCGCCGACGGCTATCCGGACCTCGCCGAAGTCCTCGTCCTTGGTCCGCCGCTCCCACAGCCGGGTGGTGCGGACCATCGCGCGCAGCGTCCGGGGGTGCGGATGGCGCCAGGCGAGGGCCAGTTGCTGTTCGACGACGGCCCGGTGGACCTGGCGCCTGATCTGGGTGAGATAGCGCAGATAGTCCCGGCGTTCTGCACGCAGCCGCTGCTTGCGTTCGCCGGCCTTGCGCATGACCTGGCCGACCATCATGGCCCCGGAGGCCAGCACCATCATGCCCAGCGCGATGTAGGTGAAGGAGCTGTTGCCGCCGCCCGGCCTGATGAAGATCAGCATCATGGACACGGACATCATGGCCATCGGCAGGTACGTCCACACCGCGGAGCTGTCCGGCACGGTCTCCGGGAGCGTCGGGGGTTCCTGCAGGCTCAGCTCGCCCTCGGGCATGTCGGGGCCGCGGCGACGGGCCGGCCTGCGGAAGAGAACCACACTCAACGCAACTGCTCCTTAGAAGGATCGGGATTCCGCGCCGCACAACGGGGCGCCGATCCCCCGGCGTTGTGGCACGCCGACGGTAGGGGGCCCATAATCCTGTTCGACTGACGATCAGTAGTCTGCATGGCGACGACACGTACGTCCAAGCAGGCACTGAACGAACTCCCGTCGACACCGCACCAGTTCGGTGACCGACCTCCGGCCCCACCCGGCCCGTACTCATGGAGACGTGAGACCCACGATGACCGACAGCTCCGTTGCGGGCCTCTGCCGCCTCACGGTCCGAGCACCGGCCAGGACCATCGACCTGGCTGTGCCCTCCGACGTGCCCGTGGCCGATCTGCTGCCCACCGTCCTGCACTACGCGGGCGAGGAGGTCGAGGAGAACGGCCTGGAGCACGACGGGTGGGTGCTGCAACGCCTCGGCGGGGCCGCGCTGGACGACGAGAGCACCCTGGCCGCGGTGGACCTCAAGGACGGCGAGGTCCTGTACCTGCGTCCGCACACCGAGTCCCTGCCGGAGGTACGGCTCGACGATCTGGTGGACGGCATGGCGACGGTGACGCGGGACCGGCTGCACAGCTGGGACGCCGCGGCCGGCCGGCGGCTGCTGCTCGGCCTGGCGGTGGCCGCCCTGACGCTGGGCCTGGCGGTACTGGCCTGGCCCGGCGGTCCGGCAGGACCGCGGATCGCCACCGCCGGTGCGGCGGGCCTGCTGCTGCTCGCCGGGGCCGCCTCCGCGAGCCGCGCGGTGGGCGACGCGGCGGCCGCTGCCGCGCTCGGCTTCATGGCCGGACCGTTCCTGGCCCTGGCCGGCTGGCTGCAGCCGGGCGGCGAGATCGCGGGCCCCCAGGCCCACCAGGTGCTGGGCGCCCGGCTGCTGGCCGCCGCGGCCGCCTGCGCGGGCGGGGCGGTGCTCGCCCTCGCCCTGACCGCCGTACGCACGCCGTTGTTCGTGGCCTCGGCGCTGGTGGCGCTCGCCGGGGTGCTGGCGGGCGTTCTGATGAGCCTGTTCGACCTGAGTGTGGACGGTGCGGCGGCAGCTGTGGCCTCGCTGGCCGTGCTGCTGGGCGGCTTCGTGCCCGCCCTGTCCTTCCGGCTGGCCGGTATGCGCATGCCGGCCCTGCCGACCAACCCGCAGCAGCTCCAGGAGGGCATCGAGCCCTACAACGGCGCGGACGTGACGACCCGTACGGAGCTGGCCAGCGGCTGGATGACCGGCCTCTACGCCGCCTCCGGCATCCTGTGCGCGGGCTGCCTGGTGCCACTGGCCCGCAACCCGGTGCTCCCGGAGGTGCTGACCGCCGCGGTGCTCGCCCTGCTCCTGCTGGTGCACGGCCGGGGCATGGTCAACGTGTGGCAGCGGCTGGCGCTGGTCCTGCCCGGCGTCTGGGGGGTGACGCTGCTGGTGTTCGCCCTGACGTCCGACACCGCGGCGGCCGACCGGCCCCTGGTGGTGGGCGGGCTGCTGGCGTCGGCCACCGTACTGGCCATCGCCTCCTGGACGGTTCCCGGCCGGCGGATGCTGCCCTACTGGGGCAGGGCGGCGGAGCTGATGCAGTCGCTGCTGGCGATCGCCCTGCTGCCGCTGACGCTCTGGGTGCTCGGCGTCTTCGCCGCGCTGCGCGCCATCAACGGCTGACCCGGGCGACAGGAAACGACGTGCAGGACCACTTCGACGCGAACGGCCCCGCGCTGCGGGGGCCGGTGCGGACCGGCTGACCGGAAGGACCGCGGTTCATGCAATCCAAGCGCGACCAGGTGCAGGCGCATGCCTTCGTCATGGGCCGCCTCACCTCGGGCATGCTGCTCGCCGACCCGGACGCCCCCGAGAGCCCGTTGGGGCGTACCACTCGCGGGGCGGGCATCGGGGTGGTGATCGCGGTGCTGATCTCCGCGGGGGCGGTGGTGTTCGGGCTGATCTCGCCGGGCGGCAACGACTCGTGGCGCAGCGGGAAGAACCTGATCGTCAACCGGGACACCGGGGCGCGTTACCTCTATCTCGACGGACGGCTGCGCCCGGTGCGCAACTACTCCTCCGCGCTGCTCATCGGTGGTGCGGACCTGGAGACCACGGACGTGGGGACGGCCTCGCTGCGGGACACCCCGGTGGGTGCCGCGGTCGGCATCCCGGGAGCGCCGGACGGCGTCCCCTCTTCGGGCGACCTGGAGTCGGACACGTGGGCGGTCTGTTCGGCGACGGCCACGGCGGCCGACGACGCCGGGAGCGGCGTAGCGGCGACGCGGGCGGTGACCGCGGTGGCGGCGGGTGTGCCCCTGGAGTCGACCGCGCTGGGGGCCGACGAGGCAGTGCTGGTGAGCGGTCCGGACAAGAAGAAGTACCTGATCTGGCAGGGCAGTCGGCTGCCGCTCGACACCAGATCCGGGGCGTTGCTCTCCCTGGGCTACAGCGCGGTGACACCCCGTCAGGTGTCGGCCGCGTTCCTGGACGCGTTCGTGCCCGGTCCCGCCCTGGCGCCGCCGTCGGTGACGGGTCTGGGGGCGAAGGGTCCCTCGCTGGGCGGCACGGCGACCAGGATCGGCCAGGTCTTCCAGGTGACGGTGCCGGGCGGTACGACGACAGGCTCGGGTGAACCGGCCGACGCCCAGTACTTCCTGCTGCGGGACTCCGGCCTGGTCCCGGTGACCTCGACCGCTGTGGCGCTGCTGCTCGGCGATCCCACCGTACGGTCGAAGGCGTACGACGGTGCCTCGCCGACGGCGCTGTCCATCGGGGCGGACCTGCTCAAGGACCACCAGGCGCCGGGCACCACCGGCCGTGACCCGTCGGTGGCCGGACTGCCGGACAGCCCGCCCCGGGCGGCCCGGGTGCCCGACGGCCGGGCGGCCTGCGCACGGGTACAGCCCGGCGACGACGGCGTCCGGATCAGTTCGGTGCTGGTGTCCACCGGCGCGCTGGGCCCGGTCGCCGAGCACAGCGGTGACGCGGTGGTGGAAGCCTGCCTGCCGGTGGACGCGGTGGTGGTCCGGCCCGGTCACGGTGTGCTGGCGCGGGCGCTCGGCGCGGGCGGTGGGACGGTCGGCGCCACCACCTACTTCGTGGCAGACGACGGAGTGAAGTACCGGATCGGTTCGAAGGAAGCGCTCACGGCGCTCGGGTGGGCGGAGTCCGACGTGCGGGGGCTGCCGTCCCCGTTGCTGGCGATGCTGCCGACCGGCCCGGACCTGAGCCCGGAGGCGGCGACCGGCGTCGTGCCCGTGTCGACGGCGCGGGCCTGCGCGGGCGACTCCGGCGGCGCCCCGGACGGGCCCGGCGCGCAGATCGGGACGTCCGCCGCCGGGGGCGTCAAGTTGCAGCCACGTAAAGAAAGTTGACGATTCGCCAATACGTCGGCGCACTGATCGCGCCGCATTGCACCCTTCTCTCCGGCGTGCCTAGGCTCACCGGCGCCACAGTTGTATCAGCACCCCGATCGAAAGGCGGAACCATGGCAGGAACCGGTCAGCAGTCGAACGAGCAGGCGACCCGGAACGGGATCCAGGCCCTGGAGAGCGCCTTCAGCGGCATCCTGAAATCCCGGCAGGACGTGGACAACACCCGCGCCGGCCTGTCCTCGGGCTACCAGGGCAGCGACGGCGGCCAGTTCGGAGGCCTCCTCAAGCAGTGGGACGAGCAGTGCGACGGCATCCTGCGCAGTCTCGAGGACATGGTCGACAAGCTGAACCAGAGCCTCAGCCAGCACGGCAGGACACAGGGATCCTCGAACGAGGCGATCAACTCGGCCTACAACCAGTCGCAGGCCGCCTACGACCAGCTCACCGGCTGAGCGAGCCGCTTCCCGGAGTCCGGACCCCCACCCCGCAGTCCCCACCGAGCAGGAGGACCCCATGCCCGACAATCTGACCGACGGTTACATCTACGTCGACTACAACCACATGAACAACGCCGCCGACGACATGGTCCACCAGACCAAGGCGATAGCGAACACGCTGGCGTCGCTGGAGGCGGAGCTGAACGAGCTGGTCAAGTCCTGGTACGGCGACGACGCCAACATGTACCGCGACAAGCAGGCGGCGTGGGGCCAGGCGGTGAAGAACATGGAGAACCTGCTGACCTCGCACTCCACCCTGCTGACGGACATCTCCGACAACTACCGCTACAGCGAGAACTCGCTCTCCCAGATGTGGTCCGAGGTACGCATCGGCCGCTGACCGCGGACCGTCGCGGTACAAAGCCTCCCGGTGAACCGGGGAGACGGCCACCGGGGCACCGCCCGTCCGGTTCCCGTACCACCCCGCGCCTCCTCCCCGGCCTCTCCCGGCCTCCCTCTCCCAGCCCCCTCGCCGACCGAGCACCCACGAGGACCACGCCATGGCGGACCTGACCCATCTGAACGGACAGAAACTCAAGCAGTTCCGTGAGCACGATCTGGCGACGTTCATCACCGACCTGAAGAACATCGTCAAGGACGACCCGAACGGGGTCCTCGCACTGCACAGCATTGTCAGGGGCACGATCCCCTCGCAGTTCATCGGGGAGAACCCGGTGCTCGGCATCGGCCTGATGACGGGCGACGACACGGTGTACGGCAAGACGCTGGTGGATGTCGCGCTCAAGTCGGCGAAGTCGATCGACGACGTCCTCGGCGACCAGGGTCTCCTCTTCGGCGACATCGACGACAGCCTGGAGACCACCATCACCACGCTGCTGAACACCCAGGGCGCCTCCCTGGAGAACATCAGCGGGTCGAGCTTCCTGGACGTCTGGTCCGGGGTCGACGAAGACCTCGAAGGGTCGTCGGAGTCCGACGACTGAGCCACGGCCTCCCGCGGCACCGCACCGTCCGTACCGTCCCTGTGTCCGCCCACCTCCACGCAGCGGAGTCCCGTCATGCCAGTCACCTCCGATCCCGGCGACTACTGGGGTCAGGCGGTCACCCTCTACACCGGGTACAACGTCCCCAGTCGCAAGAAGCTGTTCGACACCCTCAAGAGCAGCGAGGGCGTACCGCTGATGCGTCTGGGCTTCGAGGTCCTGGCGTCGACCGAGCTGACCGTGGACAACTTCACCGCCCTGGTGGGCTGGCACACCCAGCACGGTGAGGACTACGACCTGGCGTTCGTCGAGGCGGGCGGCAACGGTGCGCACGACGGCGGCACCCTGTACCAGGCGACCATCGTCTTCATCGGCATACCCACCACCGACGGCACGGGACGGCTGCTCGAAGCGGGCGAGCTCTGGAGCGCCGGAAAGTTCACCGGCGTCCTGGGCAACGAGTGGGACCTGAGCCTGCTCCAGCAGTACCAGAGCGGGGCGAAGGCGGCGATCAACGCTCTGCGCGCCGACCACACCACCCGGGGCTTCGAGTTCAGCGGCCTGAGCGTCCAGGACACCGAGGCCGTCGACGCCGACTCCTTCGGGCGCACCGCGCAGGCCTACGACCGGGCGATGAAGTTCTTCGAGGACCACGCGGCGACCCTGAAGCAGTGGGAGACGTCTCTCGGGGAGGAGAACGCCGCCTGGCGCGGCCAGGCCGCCGGCCTCTTCTGGCAGTTGGTCCATCAGCTGAACAAGAACTACGACAGCTACGTCGACCAGCTCACCGCGGAGAGCACGACGACCGCGGCCATGCTGAACGGTCATGTGCCGAAGTCGAAGCTCAGCCAGGCGCTGGCGACCGCCCAGACGGCGCTCATGACGGAGGCCAAGGCGCTCAGCGACGCCTGGGACACCTGGGCCACCAACGGCCGGCACGACCCGCACCGGATCCTGATGGAGGTTCTCCAGGAGGTCTCCGTCTGGGTGCTGAACAACCAGATCAGACACACCCGGGTGACGAGCAACGGGGCGGCGAAGGACTACAACACCGACGCCGGGTTCGTCCAGCACCATCCCACCTACGGAAATCTCCGGGACATGGCCTCCTGGGTGAAGATCGGCGACGAGGCCGTGACCCGGTGGAACAAGCATGTGGAGGACGTCCTCGTCGCCGCGGCCCAGGTCTCGCTCACCACTCTCAAGACGGCGTGGAGCGATGTGTCGGACGCCTTCAGCGAGATCCGCACCAAGGACACCTCGTCGCTGACGGAGTCGTACGAGGACGACCGGCGCCAGATCGCCGAGGACGAGGCGAACCGGCAGCGGGAGGAGTACAACAACGCGCTGAACAACCTCGGCAACAACCTCAACAGCCTGGGCGACGGACTGGGCGACGGACTGAACGACCTCGGCGAGAACCTCGGCAACGGACTGAACGACCTGGGTGACGGACTCGGCGAGAACTTCAACAGCCTCGGGGACGGACTCGGCGACAGCCTCACCGATCTCGGCGACGGGCTGGGCGACAGCTTCAGCAGTCTCGGCGACGGCCTCGGCGACAACCTCAGCAACCTGGGGAACGGGCTCGGGGACGGGCTGGGTGACGGGCTCACCGACACCGGCGTCGGCCTGGGTGCCGGTCTCGGCGGCCTGCTGAACGGCAGCGACGACGGCAACGACAAGACGAAGGGGTCCACGCTCACCAACCCCGACGGCAGCACCACCACACTCAACCCGGACGGCACCCTCACCACCCGCTACCCGGACGGCACCACCCAGCTCCTCGACCCGGAGACGGGGATCGTCAAGACGACGTCCCCCGACGGAACCGTCACCACCGGCGATCTGACCGCCCCCGGCGGGTACGTCAACCCCGACGGCAGCACGACGACGCTCAACCCGGACGGCACCCTCACCACCACGTTCCCCGACGGAACGACGACCACCATCGACCCGGAGACCGGCGCGCTGACCACCCGCGACCCCGACGGCACGGTCACCACGGGGAACATCGGCAGCGGTCTCGGCGACTCCCTGAGCGACCTCGACCTCGCCAACCCCTCCCTGACGCCGACGACGAGCGGCAGCAGCCTGGACCTGGACGGCCTGACGTCGAACCTCGCGTCCAGCAGCGGTCTCGGTGACGGCCTCACGCTGAACGGCGGCACTTCCTCCCTTCTCGACAGCGGCGGATACGGGGACTCCGACTACGACGACGCCAGTTCGGCGGAACTGCTGTCCGGCGGGGCGGTGCGCGCGCCCGGGAGCACCGATCTGTCGGCCGGAACGTCCGGAACCTCCGGCGAGTCGGGCTCGGCGGCCGGCGGCAGCGGCAGTCCGCTGTTCCCGGGCATGGGCGGCATGGGCGGGATGGGGTCGGGGGCCGGCGGCGGCAACGGCAACAACGGGGAACGCGTCCGCAACGTGTTGACCGACGCGGGACCCGCGGCGGCCGGCCGTGGACGTCCGCGGCCCCGCAGGACCGCGGACGAGGACGAGGACGCGGTGGTGACGCGGGGCCGGACCGCGACGACCGGCGCCGCAGGACTCGTCCCGGCAGGCGCAGGTGGTGCCGGCCAGAACGGCCGGTCCACCGAGAGCGGCGACCGGGCCCGCGTCAGCTGGACGGAAGAGGACGAGGACGTGTGGGGAACCGACGAGGGCGGCGCGCCCGCCGTGATCGGCCGGTGAGCGCGTTGCGGGAGACGGCAAGGACGGCACCGGCATGAGCGACATGAAGGAGACCATCGAGCAGCGGCTCGCCCGCGCCATGGCGGACCTGGAGACCACCACGGCCGCGGTGGCGGAGGCGGAGGCGGAACTGAGCCACGCCAGCTGCACGATCCGGTCCCAGGACCGGTCGGTCGAGGTGACCGTCAGCGCGCAGGGCGATCTGACCGACGTGCGTTTCCTGGAGGGCAAGTACCGCAGCATGCCTGCCGGACAGCTGGCCGCCAGTGTGCTGGAGGCCGCTCAGGAGGCGCGGTCGGTCATGGCACGCCGGGTGATGGAGACCTTCGAACCGTTCACCCGGCCGCACGAGTCCGTGCCCGAACTGCCCGGCGTGAACATCGACTGGCACAAGATCTTCGGCCCGGGGGTCCTCGACGGCCCCTCCGGCGGGGACAGCCGCGCCTCGTCGCGCCCTCTGCTCGACGAGATCCACGAGGACCAGGAGGACTGATCAGCCATGAGCGAAGGAAACGCGTACTACGCCGAGCCCGACCGGCTGGTGGCCGGTGTGCGCCAGATCGACCAGATCAGCGCGCTCGCCCACGAGATGCTCCGCGACTTCACCATGGGCCTGAATTCCACGGTGGGCTGGCCCGGCCACGACGACAGCTTCGCCAAGGAGGTGATCCCGCAGGAGAAGCGCGAGCGCACAACGGCGGTGGACACCGGGACCTCGCTGGTGGAGGCGGTGACCGGGGTCGCCGACGGCACCCTGGCCAACCTGGACAACATCCGCACCACCCAGAGCGGGGTGCTCGACTCGATCAACTCGGCCCGCCGCGGAAAGCACTGACACTCCGATGAGCATCATCGTCTCGCCCCAACTCAACAACCTGCTCTTCGTGCTCATCGGCGAGAAGATGCTGCAAGCGGACGAGGACCTGGCGTACCGGAGCCACCAGCCCTACCGGCGGCTCGGCAAGAACGTCCGGGAACTGTCCGATCTGATCGAGCAGTCGGTCTTCGGCGTGGGCCAGGCACTGCCCCCGCAGGTGGGCCGGCAGTACGTCCGTGCCATGCGCCTGTTCGTGGACAACGGCGGGACGAACTACCTGCGGGAGTTCGCCGGGCAGTTGGACGACGTGAGCGACGGCCGGGTCAAGATCTCCATGGACATCATGGAGGCCAAGTGGTCGATCATCGCCGAACTGGTGCGTCTGCTCATCGAGTTGGCCATCATCGCGGCGCTGTCGTTCTTCACCGGCGGCGCCTCGACCAGCCAGACCGCGACCGCCAAGGCCCGCAGCCGGGTGACGATCCTCGCCACCCTGGACCAACTGCTCAAGCGGACGCATCTGCTGCCGAGCCTGTCGGAGGCGTTCGACGAGGCGTTCCAGACCTTCGTGGTCCGGCTCGCCATGATGACCTTGGCCCCGCCCGGCCGCAGGCCCGACAGCTTCGACTGGAAGCAGATCGTCGAGGACGGCTTCTTCGGCGCCGTGACCGGCATGCTCCACGGCGCCTTCGACTCCCTGACCAAGAACCTCGGCAAGGGCTTCCGCAACAGCCTGGACGGGCCGAACGGCAGCCAGTTCGGGAAGAACAACACCAAGAACATCACCGACGACATCACCTCGAAGATCGACAACCCGCCGCCGTCACGGTCCGTCGGTGACCGATTCGTTCGCGAGACCGGCAGCGGCGCCAACGAGTTCCTGGTGGCGGGCGGTGCGGAGGCCGTGGCCGAGATCGTCGTCAACGGCATTCTGCACGACAAGTGGGCGGGCAGTGCGGAGACGTTCATCGGCGCGGGCGTCAGCTCCGTGGTCGGCACGGCACTGTTCGCGGCGGCCGCGAAGTTCGGCGGCGCGTTCGGGTCCGGGTTCGACTTCGGCAGTGTCAACGTCCTGCCGGTCACCGGTGACGACGGTGCCACGACCGGCAAGCGGAACGCCGGGCGGGGCGAGAGCGACGACGACCGCGCACGGGAGTCGGTGCCGACGACGTCCTCCGCGGGCCCGTCCCGGAAGGACACGACCTCCTCGGTCACCACCCCCCGCAGCCTCGGCACCGACCTGGACGGCGAACTCGGCGGCGTGGGCTCGCTCGGCGGGGGTGGCACCGGCACGGTCCCCACCTCGTCCTCCAGCCCCGTGCCCTCGACGTCCGGCAGCGGTACGCCGCAGAGTGGCAGCGGGCGGCCGGGTGCGGCCAACGGCACCCTCCAGCGGGGCGACGACTCCGACGCCGTACAGGAGGATCCGGCGGCCTCCGGTACGGACGAAGGCGCCGACGAAGGTGCGGACGAGACCGCCCCGACGGAGGGGACTACCGGGCGGGACACCGGCGCCGACTCCGGACGGCAATCCGGTGGCACCCAGGAGTCCGCATCCCCGGGGCAGGACGGGGAGAGCTCCGCGGGGAGGGACGGGGCGATACCCACCGTCGGTACGGCTGGTGCTCCACCCGGCCTCGCCCCTGCTGCCGGCGCGCCCGGCGGCACCGGCTCGGCCCCGGGGCAGGGCAGTTCGCCGAGTGGTACGGCCTCGCCGCAGCGCGCGAACAAGGGCATGGCGGACACCACCGACACCGAGTCGGCAGCAGGCTCCACGCCCGAGTCCTCCGCCGAGTCCTCCCCCGAGTCCTCTGTCCGGCCCGGGACTTCGTCCACGGCGACGTCCCCGTCGGAAAGCATTGCGGGCCACACGGGCGGCGACGCGGACGGCGGCACGGACGGCGGCACGGGCGTCAGCGCGGACGTCGCTCGGGACACCGAGGCCGGGCCGGTCACCGCTCCGCCGACGATCGGTACCGAGGGCCGGGACACGGCGCGTTCGCCCTTGCCCTCGCCGGAACCGCCCCGGACCACCCCGAACCCGCCGCGCCCCGGCGCCGAAAAGCGCCGCTCCAGCACCGACGGCGACCCCGGCGAGGACTCCGCCCCTACGCCCGTTCGGACACGGTCCGAAACGGCCACGCCCGACGGACCGCCTGCCCCGGACCCGGTCACCGCGGCCCCCAGGACAGGGAGTTCACCGACCACGTCGGAGAACGCCACGGCCCCGGACACCGTGGCGTCCCCGCCGCCGACGACATCCGGCACCGCCGCCATGGACCCGGTGACGACGTCCTCGTCGTTCGCTGCGCCGACGCCCATCGCGACCGGATACACACCGGACAAGTCCGGGGCGCCGGTGACCCCGCAGACAGTGCGGTCCGAGCCGACGGAGCCCGACCCGGCCATCCCCACCACCACGGCGTCCATACCGACGGAACTCGCCCCGGCGATCCCCGTACCGACGAAGTCCGCTGCGGAGCGGCCCGGTTGGGATGCCGCACGGTCCGCCGTACCGGCCGTCACCCGCAGTCACACCTGGACGGACCCGGTCTCCACGCCCACGACCGCGGACGGCCTGCTTACCCGCTACACCGTCGACTCCTCGTTCGATGTCCGCCGGTTCACCCATGACGGCGAGGCGGTCGTGGACCTCACCGTCGAGATCGCCCTCACCGGCGACGGACCGGTCACCGACGCCGACCGCCGGGCCCTGTGGGACCGGATGGCGGCCGGGGTGCGGCAGACGTTCAATGATCCGGGGCACCGGCTTGCCACCGGAGAGCGTCTGCACGTCACCGTCGTGCCCGCGGTCGTCGGCCGACAGCCGCATCTGACCGTGGAGTTGACGGGCTCCCGCTCCGGGCCGCGCACCTCGCACCACACGTGGCGCTCCGACGCCTCCGCACAGGACCTCGCCCACGAGATCGGCCACCAGCTCGGTCTGCGCGACGAGAACCGGGACGCCACCGCGCCGCAGCGCCCCCAGATCGACGGCAGCCTGATGGGCACCTACCAGCGCCCTGTCACCGAGGACGTCTCGCGGTACATCTCCGAGGAACAGCAGGGCAGTTACGCCCAGGGCGGTCTGCGCCCCCGCCATCTCTCCCTGCTCGGCACTCTTGTCGGCGGCCCCGAGGATCCCGTCGGGTCGATGCCCCGGGGCATCCGGTCCGAGGGCGCCGACCCGCTCGCGCCGTTCGCCCCGTCGTCGTACGTCCGGAACTACGGCAGTCGACGCGACGGCAACGTGGGACTGGTGCAGGTGGAACCGCTGCCGCCGCGGATCGTCGAAGGCCTGCACCAGCACGTGCTGAACCTGCTGGGCATTCCGGCGGAACAGCAGGCGACGCACCCCGTGCGGGAGCAGTTGCGCCGCGAGCTCGGCGGCGAGCAACTGGTGCTCAACCTGCCCTATCTGCTCAGCAGCATGGGGCACCGCGTCACCGTGGACATCGACGGCCGGCGGCGGACCGTCGACGTACGGCTGTCCCTGCACGATCCGGTGTCCTCGCCCCGCCAGGGCACGCGTGACCCCTCGGACCCGGACGTGCGCGTCGAACGGCGCGGGGTCGGCACCCAGGAGTCGGGTGACACGGAGTCCTCGGGAAACGTCCGGACGATGTCGGTGCCCTGGTCGGCGTCGTTGCCGATCCCCGCCGCCGGGCCGGTGCGTGGGGTGGACTTCGGCCCGGCGCTGGCTCTGACGCACAATCAGTTGTCGCTGTCGACGTCGGTCACCCAGACCGTGCAGACGACGACGGCCCAGCGAAGCAACGAGCTGTCGCACGCCTTCAGTTACGGATCGCGCTGGCAGGCGCGGATCGACACCCCCCGCATGGCGCCGACGGACAACTGGGGTCCCGCGTCCGAACTCGGGCCGGTCACCGTCTGGTTCCCGGAGCACCTGGCCGCTGAGCGGCAGGCCGGCGACGAGCCGCTGCCGGAACCCGCCGGGCTGGACGACCTGCCGGTATGGGGCGTGGACACCGTCAAGGAGCCGCACCAGCTCCTCGAAATGGTGCACAGCGCCTTCCACGACGATCTCTCCACCCTCTCCGACTCGTCCGCGGAGGCGCTGGAGGCGTTCCTCTCCGAGCCGGTGCTGCGCGGCACGCTGCCCATGCAACGGTCGGGCGGCATCTTCTCGCCGCTGCTGCTGGACTCGCGCGGGCGGGTGATCGGCATGCTGAAAGTGACCACGGAGGTCACCCCGGGCACGCCCACGCACCAGAGCCAGGACACCAAGGTCAACCTGGAGAGTCATCTCGTCAACACCGTCAAGGTGGACGGGCAGGCGAAGGTCACCAACTCCGTGGGGATCGACCTCGGCGTGGGACCGGCCTTCACCGGCAGCCGCGGCGTGGGACATCCCGACGCCGCCGGCAAGGTCGCGGGATCCTTCATGGGCAAGGGCGGGGTCCGTTGGCAGACCAGTGACACCCTCAACAGCGGGGGCAGCGCGTCCGTCCTGCACGCCCTGCGCAGCAACCGCAGCCACCTGCTCACTCCCGCGGAAGTGCGGCACTCCGTCACCCTCGTGCGCCCCGGCGGCGGGGAAAGCACGCGGGACTTCGGACCCTGGGACGAGGGCATGCAGCTGCGCCTGCTGGCCAAGCCCGACGCTGCGGGCAAGGTTCCGGAGGCCGATGAACTCCGTTCTCTGCCACCGGAGTTGGAGCATCTCCAGAGCATCGGCATCACCGCGGCCCCGCTGGCCATGGACGGCCCGCAGCAGCTTTTCGCCCACGCCGAGGTCTGGTTGCGGGCGAACGGGTTCCTGCCGGGGTCCACGACCACGACGAGCCGCAGCACGGTGCTGCCCGACGAAGCTCTGATGCAGGCCCAGTTGAACAACCTGCGCCGATTCGAGCAGGCTCGCTCGGACGTCGGGCTGCGGGCCGCGGCCGACGCGATGGTCGACGGCGGGCATGCCCTGTGGATGGACAAGCCCACCCCGACCGGGACCCGTCGTATCCGGCTGAACCTGAGCGCCTCCCGTGACACGACGCCGCAGCCGGTTCCCGGAGCCCTCGGCCCGGCCACGGCACCGGCGCGGCCCGCGGGCCCGCCGCCCGCGCGGCACGTGCGCACCCTGCCCGCCGTCCAGCACATCGGGCTGACCTCCTTCGGCATGAGCGGCACGGAGCAGCAGTCCTCCGGCTACGGCTGGGCGGCCGGTTTCGGCGGCGGCGTCAGCGGCCCCGTGGGCCCCTTCACCGGCGGTTCGGGCACCCTCGGCACGGCCGCCGACTACCTCTACGCGAGTCAGATCTCCCACACCGGCACTGTCGGTGCGGGGCTCAACCACGACCAGCTCTTCATCGGCTCGAACCAGGGCAGCGAGGTCTTCGACATCCCGGCGCGGTTCGCGCTCGACCTGTACGACGGCCCGGGTGCCGAGCCCACCGTCCGCTTCGCCGAGCACACCGCCGCCACCTCGTACGTCGCACCGGGTGAGACCCCGCCCCCGCCCGGTCCGGCGCCGACGGCCGTCACCGGCAGTGTCAGGGTCGCCGTACCTCATCACCGGACCCTCGCGGCCGCCCCGGACCCCGCACCGCGCCCACAGGACGCCCAGATCCGTGAGGTGACCGAGGACGACCGGACGGCGCTGGCCACGACCGGGCTCGACGGGCGCCCGTTGAAGGGGGTGGTCAAGCTCCCGGACGACGCGGTCCTGGACGTGTTCCGCGGCTCGGGCGACCTCCAGGAGGCCGTACGGCAGATAGCGGCGGGCACCTATCCGGGTCGTCCGCAGCCCGGCTGGGCGGCCGGCCTGGGCACCGCCGTCAGCGGTATGAGCCCGGACGTCCTGAAGTCGGCGGCGGCACTGGTGGCGGCGTCCGCGGCGGGTCATAGCGCCACCGACCCGACCACGCTCGCCGCCGAGGTACGGCAGGCGGCCCTCTCCCCGGCGAACCTCACCGCGCGCGGGCACCAGATCTTCAAGGGCAGCTATGTGATCGAGGGAGTCACCCTGCCCGGCCTCGGCGCCGACCAGGAGTACTCCCTGGAGATCAGCGGCGTGTTGCGCAACCCCCGTCTGATACAGAGCGCCAAGCAGTACCTGGAGACCGGTGTCTCCTCCTCCGACACCGCCTCCCAGCAGAAGTCCGTCGCCGGCTCCCATCAGGGCGGGTTGGCCGTGACCGGTACCAGGACACCCGCGGTGGCCGGGACCGCCGATCCCGCCACCGCCCCGCCGAAGCGGCCGGACACCTTCGGGCCGTCCGCGAAGTACGCCTACACCGCGAAGTCGGAGGACTCGGCGACCCTGTCCACCACGACCGCCGTCAACCGCACCGGCACCGAGGCGGGAGACGAACACCGCGTCGGCGCCGACGCGTTGATCCTGATCACCGTGCGCGGCGGCACGCGCAACGTGGTCGGCAACACGCTCGGTCTGGGCAGCGGGGAACCGGTGACCATCGCCGTGGAGCTGCCGCAGGCCGTGCAGTTCCTGATGACGGACGGGCAACTGGCCCGGCATCAGGAGTGGTTCACCGATGTCGAGGGCCTTCCCCGCCCACAGCAGGCGCCGGAGGACCTTCCCCTGCCCGGCCGCTTCGCCCGTACGGGAGAGCCGGGCCTGGCCGGCGTGCTGTCCGTCACCCAGCTCGGCGCTGCGCAGGACTCCCCGGCCGAGGAGGAAACTGGCCCCGCGCCCGCGACGTCCGTCTCCGATCCGGGCGGCCCCGTTCCCGCGGAGTCCGGCGACCGCCAAGCCCCATCGCGGCCGGCGGAGCGCCGGAACCGGCTCTACGACGAACTGACCGCGCTCGTCGAGGCGGAGGCCCCCGGCGTAACCCAGCCGGGGCACTCCGCCTACCTTCCCGGCGTAGCGTCCAGGATCGCCGACTACACCTCACCCACCGGCCTGCGTGCCCTGCCCGGCCGCGGTCCGAGGGGCGTGCAGCGCTTCCACTTCCGGTATCTGGCGAAGGGCGGTGCCCGGCTGGTCGAGGTCACCCTGACCGCGAAACCGCGCGCGGACGCCGAAGAACGGCGCACCATCCGCGGGCGGAACGCCGGGGCGGGCACCGGACTGGAGCAGTATCACGCGCACCAGCCGGCCGGGATCACCACCGGGACGACGGACACCACCCAGCACGGTCTCGCCTTCCACCCCACCACGCGCTATCCGCAGCCGGGCCACGACACCCGTACCGACCGCAGCGGCCCGGCGCTGAGCGCCGCCACCACCCGCGCCCACGGCACGAAGTCCGCCGCCACGGCCGAGGACCGGTTCTGGCTGCGCACCGACAGCGTCGCCGACTTCGACCTCGAGTACGACTACGAGGCCGCGGTCCGTTCCGAGCTGGTCGCGGACTGGCCGCCGAACGTGCTGGGCGGCATGGTGCAGGGCTGGTTCCTGCCGTCGGCCGACGGGACGGACGCGGGATCCGGGGTCACCGGCTGGATCAGCCGTACGCTCGCCGGCCGTCCCGGCCGGTCGGCCGTCGTGCCCGCCCGGGTGACGCTCAGGTTCACCGGCAGCGAGGCCGCCGAGGGCCAGGAGGTGGACCCGCCGCTCGCACCCGAGGTCTCGGAGACCCCGCCGGTCCTGAAGGGCAACCGTTACGCCCCGACCGGGCCGGCCCCCGTCTTCGATTTCAACGCCTGGCCGGAACTGACCACCGCGTTGAACACCGTCGCGCCCGGTCAGAACCGCAGTTGGCGGTCCCTGGAGACATCCACGTCCGCCGAGAGCACCGCCGTCCGGATCGGCGAGCTGATACAGGCGGGCGAGATCAGCCTGGACCACCCGCGCACCGCGTCCGGGCTGACGGACAGCATGCCCGGCGCCTACCCGTTCGAGTCGTCGCCCGGCACCCCGCCGTCCCTGTCCGTCACGCTGCACAACCCGCGCCGGGTCACCGGGGCGTCCGACGTGACCCTAGACCGGCTCCGCGTCAGCGGCATCGTGGGCGGCTCCTCGTCCAACGGTGCCATAACGGGCGGGATCAGCTTCCAGGGCGTCTACAGCCACGACGCCGACAACCAGGCGGCCGGCGGGGCCACGATCCCGGTCCTGGCACGCCAGCCCCAGACGACGGGCAGCACGGCCGGCGCGTCCGGGGGGCGCCGCGAATGGCTGAAGACCGGGACGACGACGGCCCCCACGGACGGTTCGCACGGCACCCGTACCTATGAGTCTCTGGTCGACACCCATCTGACCGTACGGGGGCCGGAGGGGACCCGGCATGTCACCGGCACCGCGACCGTGCGGCTCGCGGAGCGGGACGTCCTCGGCCACGGCATCACCCCGCCCCGTACCCATCCGCAGGTGTACGACCTGGCCTCCATGGTCCGGGTGGGCTCGGACCTGGCGGTCTCGACCGCCGGGGCCGCCGCGGACCTGCGGGACTGGCGCACACATCCTTTGGACGCCCTGCCCGATCTCCTAGCGTCACAGATCGACCCCGCCGACCCGGAGGCCCAGTTGTGGCTGGCGGTCGGCACCGACCCGGCGACCGGGGACGGCACTTCCGCCCGGCCCGATCCGCAGGAGCTGGGCCGTGCCCTGTTCGCCGCGTCCCGGACCGCGGCGACGGCCGAGAAGCCGGTGGAGTTGGTCGTACGGTACGAGGACGGCACGCTCCGGTTCTGGAACTTCGACTCCGCCGGACAGCCTTCGGGACTCGACCAGGACGCGATGGCCGCATGGCAGCGGTTCCACACGGAGGCGTCGGACCTCACCAGGGCGGCACAGGAGGAACAGGAGAACCGCCAGAGGGAGTTCGAGCTCCGGGAGGCGTTGGATCAGCAGGCGGTCGCCCTCGCCGACGCCCTCCACGAGGTCGAACTCGCCCTCGCGGAAACGCGTCCCGCGTCCCGTCAGGACGACACCGGAGCCGGGCCGTCCACGCCACCCCGGATGCGGCTGGACCGCACACCCCGCTTCATCGTCCCCTCCCGCTTCGACGT